>JAISRX010000103.1 GCA_031273395.1 Bacteroidales bacterium
ACCATCGGTACACACATTTTCGCCATCGGTGCGCACTTTTTCGCCATCGGTGCGCACCTTTACGCCATCGGTGCGCACTTTTACGCCATCGGGACACACTTTTTCGCCATCGGTACACACTTTTTTCACCGAAAACGGACACTTTTTTGCCGTAAATTCCGGTTATACTGCACTCGGTTACAGTCTTGTGTTTTTTCGCCTGTCGTACCCCACATTCATACGGGGTTATCAGAGGGTAATGCCTGCGGCCTTTTACGTCCATGCAGGGCTGTGCACAACCTCGACAGGGGTTGCGCAGTGCGGGGAACGCAAACTCAAAACCCTGCCGGTGACGATTTATCCTTTGGCGGTCTCCGAACGGGGTTTCCGGTTTTTCACTGTCCGCTGTCAGCCGGTGATGTATGATTTGCCTGCAGGCAGTCCCGATGCGTCATACCGGGATGGTTCATCTGTTTTCTTGCCAGAAGTTCTATGGTACGTATGCCGTCCTTGTAAAGATGGTGTTCATTTTGCCGGTGAACGGAAAGGGAGGAGTCCGAATTTCCTTCCCAGCGGCGGCACAAATAGACCACATCATGGATCCTTCCCACAGGATGCCGGCGACACATCGCCAAAACCGCCGCATAGTCTTCTCCATAGCTGACGTTGGGAAAACCGGTCTTGCGAATGAGCGGGGTGAAGAACGCACGCGGCGCGCCAAGTCCGTTGATGCGAAGGGCGTTGTTGCGTCCGTTCTCGCCTGTCCACTCGCTGTGGGCGACAATGCCGGGCGGCAAGCGGTTCAAACGGGCGTCAACCGTCAGGTAGGAACCGATGACCATTGCCGCGCGCGTGTCGTGAAAGCAGTTGATGATTTTTTGCAGGGTATCCTTTCCGGAATACAGATCGTCGCTGTCCAGTTGCACGGCAAACCGCCCGCAGGCAGGATGGTTGATCGCCTCGTTCCAGCAGCCGCCGATGCCCAGATCCTTGCGCGAAGGGATCAGGTGCAGAAGGCGGTCGCTACGCGCAGCCTTTTCCCTGATGATGCGGGATGTGCCGTCGTCGGAATGATTGTCCGCCACGATGATGTTGAACGGAAAGCTCGCGGACTGGTTCAGTGCGGAATCAATGGCTTCGCCGATGGTCGTTTTCCGGTTGCGCACGGGGATCACTACGGTTGCCTCGCAGGGAAAGTTTCCTTCCCGGAGGTTCACCGGCTGTATGCTGTCGGGCGAGAGCCATGCTCCCGTTTCTTTGAGGTGATGCGTGCAGGCGCGCTCCATTTCCTGCTGCACTTCTCTGTTTGCCGGATCGACGTAGGCAAACATTGCCTGTTCGGTGGTGGCGGTCTCTAAGGGGCGGCAGGTATAAAGCGGTTCCCTGATGCGGAGGATGCGCCCTTTCCGGGCAATGTGAAGCCGCACGCTGTAGAGAGCCGCATGGCGATAGTTGTCTTCGATGTGGCGCGCCGCTTCACGGAAGGCGGAAGCGCGTACCAGCACGAGCGCCCCGAAATTGAAGTCGTCGCGCAAACTGCCTTCCTGACAGTCGATGACGGGATGAGCTTCCGAACCACCGTCGCGTTGAACGGCGTAATCGGCATACACCCAGTCGGCGCTGGTTTGCGTGGCTACGTCCGTCATTCTTTTCAGGTCGTGCGGATGTATTTCCGGTTGCTGCCCGGCAAGGTCGCACAGGAGGAGATATTCCGTTCGGCACCGTTCGGCGACGGCGCGGATGGCGGCGGTGGAAACTCCGTCGGACAAGCCGGTGGACTGTATGCCTTCGGGCAGGGCGCTGCGGCTTTGCGGCGCATAAACTGCCGCAACGGGCGGTTGAAGCAACCCTCCGGCGAATGTTTGCAGAGTGGATGGATGATATGCGTGGATGTAGCAGGTGATCATGCGAGCTTTCTATTCGCCTACCAGCGTTGCAAAATCCGCATCTATCGCCTGATTGTTGCGAAAATCGAACAGGGTGAGCCGGCGGACGGTATAATAATAATTCCAGTATGCCTGCAGTTCGGCGATGTAGTTCATCTTTGCCTGATCCTTGTCGGTATCGGCAATGTTGAGGTCGGTGACGCTTACCTTGCCGATGAGATAGCGCTGCCGCGATACTTCGTAGCCTTTCTGTGCGATGGTGTCGGCTTTGGCGGCGATGCGCAACTGATCTTCCTGCATGTTGAACTGCATCACTTGCAGATATACGTTTTGCCGGAAATCGGTTTCCATCTGTTTCATTTGCGTTTCCACTACCTCAAGGCGCGACTGTGCATTGCGGTAACGGTCGCGTTCCTGATTCCAGTCGAGTATGGGAATACGGATGCCCATGCTCACTCCTTCCTGATCGTCGAAGCGGGGGGTATAGGCATTCCGGAATACGTGTCCCGTTTTGTTCAATCCAAAGGAACCGCTCAGCGAAACGGTAACTCCTTTCCTTGATTTTGCCTGTGCCACGTTCTGCTCGGCTTCAAGCAACTGCCTGTTGTAGGAGATGATGCTGGGGCTGCGCGTCAGGGCGTAGTCCAGCGCCTGATCGTAGGATACTTTCAGGGAGGGTATTTCGGGATTGATTTGCAGTTCTATTTCCACATTGTCGTTAAATCCCAGAAAGGACCTGAGCTGGCTTTGCTTCACCTGAATGTCCATCTGGGCTTTGTTGAGCTTGCTTTCCGCCTGCATGTACCTGAGTTCCATCTGTAGCAGGGCGTCTTCGGCAATGGTGCCGATCATGTAGCGTCCCTGCGAAATTTCGTACAGTTCCTTGCTGTTGGCATAGTTGGTTTTTGCCATGTTCAGGCTGATCTGCGCCAGGGCGAGCGCAAAATAATAATCTACCGCCTGCGAGGATACCTGTTCCATCTGTGCGATATAGTTTTGTTTGGCTTCGTCGAAACGCAGGGGTTCTATTTTCTTTTGCCACTTCAATGAGTTGTATCCGTTCAAGGGCTGTTCCAGCGACACTTTGACGGGCGTTGTGGTATATTGCGTGTTCCGGTCGGTGTCGTCGTCCAGATTTTGCAGTCGCGAGAAATCCGATCCCAGCGAAACCGTGCCTCCCGTCAATCCTATGCTTTGGGTAAGCGACAGGTTGGCGGTGGAGGAGAAGGTGTTTGCCGATACTTCGGTAATAGAGTACCCTCCGCTGCTGTTGATGGATTCGATGCTTCTGATGGAGTGGCTGTAATTTGCCGGATTGGTGTTCAGGGAAAGTTTGGGAAGAAATTCGGCTTTGTAGGCTCGGAAGGTGTAATAGCTGGCGCGAAACGTGTGCCGTGCCATAATGGCATTGGGCGACTGTTCTTTAGCCAGTTGTATCACATCCTCAAGCGCAAAGATGTACTTTGCGGAGGAGGGCTGCCTGTCCTGCGCCTTTAAGCCTGCAAACAGGAGAAAACAAGTAAGAACCAAATAATAACGCTTCATATAATGATGTTTAATTCGTTTATTCGTATCGCAGGGATTCGATCGGGTCTCTTTCCGAAGCCCGCTTGGCGGGTGAATATCCGAAAATAATCCCTACCGTTGCCGATACCAGAAATGATATGAGGATGGAACTGAGTGAGACGATGGTCAAAATTCCCGAAAACTTGGTGATCAGCCATGAAGCGATCACCCCCAGAATAACGCCGATAATTCCGCCTGTGACGGAAATCAATACGGCTTCGGACAAAAATTGTACCACAATGTCCTTTTTTTTCGCTCCGATAGCCATGCGGGTGCCGATTTCCTTGATGCGTTCCATCACGGAGGCAAACATGATATTCATGATGCCGATACCGCCCACCAACAGAGATATGCTGGCAATGGCGCCCAGCACGATGTTGAAAATTTCTTTGGTGCGCTGCTGCTGTTTGAGCAACAGTTCCGGCACGGTAATCTCAAAATCCATTACTTCCGAATGACGGCGAAACAGCATCCGGCTCAACAGTTCCACGGTGGGCGTTATCAACTCTGTTTCCTGTACCTGCACCACGATCCTGTCGAGTTGGTGATAGTTCTTTTTCGTATCGGTGACGGACTGCGAAACAATCGTTTGCCGTCCTCTCCGGATGGAAGTACCTGCGCTGGGAAGTGTCAATGCTCTGTTTTTAAACCGCATCAGCATGGTTTTGGCGGGAACGTACACGTTGTCGTTGATCACATTTACTCCCGTCTGCTGGTGTCCCGTGATGCTGACATTGCTGCGTTCCAGCACTCCCAGCACTTTGAGCCACACGTCGCCCACTTTGATGTACTGACCGATGGGTTCAATCTGATTGAAGAACCGGCTGCGGATATTCGCTCCGATGATGCATACCGCCAATCCGTTTTCTTCCTGATGTTCATCGAAAACAAGCCCTTTTTCAAGCGGCAGATCATAAAGCTGGAAAAATTCCCTGGAAACGCCCACCAGTTTTGCCTGTTCCCTGATACCGTTCTGTATGACGAAGGAATTTACGGAAATCTCCGGACTCATTACCTTTACCGACGGTACATAATTCCTGACGGCGTCCGCATCTGCCATGGTCAAGCCCTTGGAGAACTTCTTTTTTTGTCCGGCGTCCGCGCTGCCGCTCTCGTCCGAGCTTTCCTCGTCTTCTTCCTGAGGCAGTATGGGACTGATGATGACATTGTTTACGCCCACCATTTTGATTTGTTCCAGAATTTCCTGCTGTGCTCCGTTACCTATAGCCATCATGCTGATCACTGCCGCCACTCCGAAAATAATTCCCAATGCCGTAAGCACCGATCGCAGTTTGTTGGAGAGGATGGATTCTACGGCTATCCGTATGTCATGCATGTATCTTTTGAGAAAGCGCATGTTTGTTGATTTTTGAAATTAAAAAAACGTTATTGATTGGTCGGCATTTGCCCCGGCGCCATTCGACCTCCGGGACCTCCCTGCTGGCGTTTCTTTTTTTCCTCCTCCGCTTTCCGTTCCATTTCTTCTATTTCTTTCTTTTTCTGTAAGCGCCGTTCCTTGATGACCGGGATCAGGTCTTCTCCTGAAAGTTTCCATGTGTCTGCATTTTCGGGGACAGAAATATATACTTTGTCGCCCGTGTTGAGACCATCTTCCACAACAATCTGGTTGTCGTTGGATTCTCCAAGCAATACCACCTGTTTTACATGGTTTCTCGTATAAACAAACGGGATACTGTCCTGACTGTAAATGGCGTCGATCGGCAGGTATTTTACATCATATAATGTATTGATGACAATCGTATTGCTGGTGGTCATCGACGGACGCATGATCGGGTCGGATTCGTTCAGCTTGATCTGCACTTCAAACACTTTGGCGTCGGTATTTGCAAGTTGTTCGCCGATATCTGCCACGTAAATGGCTTCTCCCGTAAATTTCTTGTCGGGAAAGGCGTCCACGCCGATCCTCACCTGTTGTCCCTTTTTTACTTTACTGATGTCTATTTCGTTGACGTATGTTTTGGATACCATCACCGACAAATCGGGCAGGGTAGCCACCGTGAGATCCCACGGGCTGATGGAAGAACCTATTTTGCGCTTTTGCCCGTTCCACTCGCGAAAATAGATCACCATGCCTTTTTTGGGCGCGCGGATAGTGAATTTGGCAAGTATTTCCATCATTTGTTCGCGTCTGCGTTGCTGCCGCATCAGGTTGAGATTGGCTTCATTCATGTTGACGCCGGACTTTTGCACTTGCAGGTCGTAGTTGGAACGCGCCTGTTCCAGCGCCCGCCGGGCTTTGTCCAGATCAATTTCCGCCTGCCGTATGGTAGCCGGCGGCTCGAATTTCGACTGTTCCAGCCTGATGCCCGCCTCCTCAACGGCAAAGGTCTTGTTCAGCAGGTCATCGCGAAGCCCTTGCAGGGACATGGTAGTATCCAGTTTGGTTGTGAGGCATCTTGATTCTGCCTGCTCAATGGCGTCTTCCACGTCAAGCAGCGAGTTGCCGGCTGTGCTTTTGTCGAGTACCGCCACCACATCTCCCGAATCCACCACCGTACCTTCTACCACCAGATCCTGAATCTTGTAGTCGCCGTAGCGAAATACGCCCGACCGCAATTCAGTAGGTCCCATGATATTTTCGGAATTTAAAGCCTGCAGTTCCCCCGTTACGGTCACCAACACCTCAAAATCGCCCTGCACCACTTCGGTCATTAACTCAACGTTTCCCTTTTTCTTGGAACGGTTGACCCATAAAACAGCAGCTATAACAACAATGGCGCCCCCTGCTATCCACCAAATTCTTCTTTTCTTCATGCCGGATTTTTATATGATTTTCAGCAACAAAAGTAGGATGCTTTGATCGGCTTTCCAAACCAATACATCTATTTTAACGTTATTTAACGTAACGGCGCGCCGGAAAAGGTATTTTTACAGGTTTATCAAAAAAGCGATTTCATCGGAAATGATCCTGAATATTTTGATGTTTGACGGCAACCGCCCGCAAGTGCAGCACCCGTACAGCAACGCATTAAAATAAAGGACAAATATACTGCACTCGGTTATAGGCTTGTGTTTTTTAGCCTGTCGTACCCCGCCCCGCATTTCATACGGGGTTATCAAAGGGTAACGCCTGCGGCGTTTTACGTCCATGCAGGGCTGTGCTCAACCCCGACAGGGGTTGCCTTTTGATAACCCCGTACAAGCGAAGCGCAGTGCGGGGTACGAAAACTCAAAACTCAACCGAATGCAGTATATATCCGTATCCACGGGTGGCGCTTCGCCACACCCGCGGTGATGCATATCCCGTCCCTGCCGGACTTTGCCGGCAAAACAAACGCCCGTGTTGCCGCTGCCGTAGAGCCGCAATGCATTGCGGCTCTACAAACGTACATACCATCGCACGTACCATCGCGGCGGGCGCATCCAACCCCGTTCGGCGTAGCGTCTCGCTACGCCGGCGCTAAAAGCGAAGCTCACGCTTCGCCGTAAAGCAGGTTTGCAA
This sequence comes from Bacteroidales bacterium, assembly GCA_031273395.1. Taxonomy (GTDB): domain Bacteria; phylum Bacteroidota; class Bacteroidia; order Bacteroidales; family UBA4181; genus JAIRLS01. The sequence goes on from JAISRX010000103.1 coordinate 6,895, forward strand.
GCCGGAGGCCTGCTTTTACCTGCGGCGTAGCGGGACGCTA
>JAISRX010000143.1 GCA_031273395.1 Bacteroidales bacterium
CGGCGTTTTACGTCCATGCAGGGCTGTGCACAACCCCGACAGGGGTTGCCTTTTGATAACCCCGTACAAGCGAAGCGCAGTGCGGGGTACGAAAACTCAAAACTCAACCGAATGCAGTATAACATGCGCCCGTAAAAAAAATTTCATTATCCGAACGGAAGTATTATTTTTGCACCGTTTTAATCATCAATTTCAATATTCAGTAATCAATATTCAATTAAACATGGCTATACTCAAAGCATTTAAAGGAATTCGTCCCGTAAGGGAACATGCGGCAAATATTGCATCCCGCCCGTACGACGTGCTTAATCGCACCGAAGCATTCAGGGAGGCGGAGGGCAATCCGTTGTCGTTTCTGCATGTCATCAAACCCGAAATAGACCTTCCGGAAACGGTTGACGAACACGATCCGCAGGTATATCGCACCGGCAGCGACCGTCTTCAAAAGATGATCGCCGACGGTATTTTCCGCACGGACGACGGAGAAAAACTGTACGTCTACGCACAAACCATGGACGGAAGGACACAGTACGGAATTGTCGGCTGCGCGTCGGTGGACGACTACCTGAACAACGTTATCCGCAAGCACGAACTGACCCGCCCGGATAAGGAAGAAGACCGCAGAACCCACATCCGCGTGAGTGGGATGAACTACGAACCGGTGTTTTTTGCGTACCCTGCCGTAGATGAAATTGACGCAATCGTACGACAGGTCGCCGGCACGCCGGCAGAATATGACTTTACTTCCGCTGACGGCGTCGGACACCGGTTTTGGGTGATTGACGACCTGTCCGTCATCGACAGGCTCATCGCACTTTTTGCCGCTATCCCCCATACCTACGTCGCCGACGGGCATCACCGCACCGCCGCCGCTGCCGGAGTCGGCGCAGAACGGAGAAAAGCCAATCCAAACCATACCGGCAACGAGGAATATAATTTTTTCCTTGCCGTCCATTTCCCCGACAGTCAGTTGAAGATATTCGACTACAACCGCGTGGTGAAAGACCTGAACGGTTATTCCGAAACGGATTTCCTTGCAGCGCTTGCCAAAGGATTTACCGTGGAATGTAAAGGAACGGAGGAATACCGTCCCGCCGCCCTGCATGAATTTAGCATGTATCTCGGCGGGAAATGGTATGCCCTGAAAGCCAGACAGGGTACTTACAACGACCACGATCCCATCGGCTGTCTGGATGTGACCGTGCTGTCCGATTTGGTGCTGAAACCCGTTTTGAACATCACCGATCTGCGCAACTCCAAACGGATAGATTTCGTGGGAGGTATTCGCGGATTGGGCGAACTCAAACGGCATGTGGATTCGGGCGGGATGTCCGTGGCTTTTGCACTGTACCCTGTCAGCATGCAACAACTGATCGACATAGCCGACACCGGAAACATCATGCCGCCCAAAACCACATGGTTTGAACCGAAACTGCGCAGCGGTTTAGTGCTGCACAGTATCGACTGAATACTTCCTGCACACTGTCGCCGCATAATATGCAATGATCAGGAAAGCAACGGCGGGAACCCAGTAAGCAAGTTCAATGCTCGACAGGGTGTCCGAAAGGATGCCCTGTATTTGTGTCAGGAGGGCTGCTCCGGCAATTGCCATGACCATCCCTGCGCCGCCGATTTTGGTATCGTCGCCAAGCCCTTTAAGTCCCATGCCGTATATGGTGGGAAACATCAGCGACATGCAGCCGGAAATACCCATGAGTGCATAAATGCCCACGAATCCCTGTGCATAAATCACCAAAAGGCAACATGCGACAGCTGCTATGGCAAGCCATGTCAGCAGTTTGTGCGGACGGATATATTTCATCAGCCACGTACAGGCAAAACGTCCTGCAACGAACAGTATCAGCGACATAATGTAATAGGTTGCCCCTGCCTGTTCTGCAGTACGCGGAAGAAGCGCATCAAGATGCACCCATTCGCATAACCGGTAGAAACCGGCGGCAATGGGTTCCATTCCTCTGAGCGTGGTAATGATGCTTTCGGAAGAGGGATTTTGTCCGAGCGCCGCAATAGCTACATCAAAATGTATTTGCTGCATGGCGTATCTGATGATGAACGACCAGACTGCTACCTGCGCGCCTACATAAAAAAACTGCGCAACAATACCCCACACGTAATTCCTGTTTTTCTTCAAACGGCGGAAAGTATTGACAAAATCAAGTTTTCCTCCGCCCTCTTTCAGATTGGGCATTTTGGTCAGGAGAATGGCAATGAAGAGCGCCGCCATTACCCCGCCGAGAATGACGTAGGTAGTGGTAACGGCGTTCAACTCCGTCCACTGTATCCGGCTCAGTTCTTCCACAGGAAGCGCCTCCCGTTCCGTTGCGGTGAGCGTATTGAGTTGCGACAGGATAAACACCTGACTGATCACCACTCCCACGATAGAGCCGAAAGGGTTGAAAGACTGGGAAAAATTCAACCTTCGCGTAGCCGTCGCTTCACTCCCGATGGCATATACATACGAATTGGTGGATGTTTCCAGAATGGAAACTCCCGCAAACAGGACGAATATGGCGAACAGATATATCAGGAAACTCAGGTTGGCGTTAATGTTCAGACACAACATTGCGGGATAGAACAAAAACGTTCCTGCGGCATATACGCCCAAGCCCAGCAACACTCCCATTTTGTAGGAATATTTTTTGATAAACAAAGCTCCGGGAACCGCAAAAAAGCCGTATCCGAGAAGATAGCACACTACCTGTATCCATGCCGTGCGCGAGTCGGTGAGACTCATAATTCTCTTGAAGGCAGCCAGCATGGTATCCGTCAGATTGTTCGGTACTGCCCATGCAAAAAACAGGGAGGTCAACAGAATAAACGGCCATACAATACCTTGAGGAATAACTCGTTGTTTTTCCATGATCATTGCTATTATCGGATAACTTTATTGATATAACGGTCCGTAAGCTTGACAGGCGCGGTAATCGGCGTTTTCGGCGTCCATTCCGAAGGAATTCCATGCGCTTGGGCGGAAAATGTCGTCTTCGCTCACATTGTGCATACATACGGGTATGCGCAGCATGGAAGCCAGCGTAATGAGGTCGGCGCCAATGTGTCCGTAGCTGAATGCGCCGTGATTGGCGCCCCAGTTGTTCATCACCGAATATACGTCTTTGAAGGCGCCTTTGCC
>JAISRX010000144.1 GCA_031273395.1 Bacteroidales bacterium
CGGCGTTTTACGTCTATGCAGGGCTGTGCACAACCCCGACAGGGGTTGCCTTTTGATAACCCCGTACAAGCGAAGCGCAGTGCGGGGTACGAAAACTCAAAACTCAACCGAATGCAGTATAGACCAAAAGTCGCGTAATTTGCATTTCCGAAGATTTTCATGTAAGTTTGTCCGGAAAATAAAGTGAAGGATGTTCGGTGATACCATCAACGATACGGCGACGGGCTGCTATGGAAGCAACCTGAATCATGTAACGAGGTTTCTGTTCTGTGTTGCCGTTTTGTGTGCATGCAGTTGCAACATTCCGGCAGACAGGCTATTGCAACAATCCGAAAGCCTGATACGCCACTCTCCCGACAGCGCAATCCGGATGCTGCAAAAAATACGCCATCCGGAAGATTTGGCTGCCCGCCGGCGGATGATTTATTACCGGATGCTGTCCGAACTGTCTTACCGTAAAGGCAGTTACCGGAAAGCCGATTCATTGATACATATTTCACTGTCCATCACTGCCAACGACTCTGTTGAACGGTACAAATGCCTCTTTCTGGCGGGAATGATTCATTACCGCAAAGGGGAACCCGGCAAGGCACTTGACTGTTTCACCGGTGCCGGTTTTTTTTTGACGGACAAAGATAATGCTTATCGGCACAGACTGTATGGCTGGACAGGACATTGCCTTCACATGGAAGGAGAATACGGTAAAGCCGTCGCCGCCCATCAAACCGCTGCCGCATACGCATTGCAGACCGACAGCGCTTCCGTATGCTACAATTATTGGGACATTGCGCTTGTTTACCGCTCGGCGGGCAAACTCGATTCCGCACTTTATTATTATCGGAAGGCGCTGCTCGCCATGAGGAGCGGGCACCGAGAGTCCCTTTCCAAACTGTATAATGAAATGAGCGAAATGTTTATGGAGCGGGATAATTTTCACCACGCTTTGCTGTATGCCGACTCAAGCCTGACGCACAAACGCAGCCGGAACGAAACGGCATTGTATCATCTGACAAAGGCGCGGATATTCATGGCATTGAACATGAGCGATTCGGTGGCGCATTACATAAAAATTGCCGCCCAGAACCCCGACCAGTATGTCGCCACTGCCGCATACGCTTACCTGATGCAGTATGAAAAAGAAACGGGACGGTATGAAAATGCATATTGGGCGCTGCAAAATACCGAATTACATACCGAAAGAATTCAGTCGCGCATACAAAGTGACATTCTGGTGCAAAAATTTGAAGAAGAGCGACTGAAAAACGAAAATAACCTGCTCAAACTGGCAAAACGCGAACGGGAGATATACCTGTTGGTGATGGGTATTATTTCGTTGTGCATCTTTGTTTTATGGTTTATTTTATACGCCTTGAACCGAAAAAAACGCCTGATTGTACAACACCGGCAGGAGGAACAGAAATTAGCCGATCAAACAATGTTGATGGAACAGAAAAACATGTTGCTCAAAAAAGAGCATGAACTCAGTTTGTTGCGCGAAAAAGCGGCAAGTCTAAGGGAAACCATTTTCAAAAAAATGTCCGTTTCGCAGAAAATTCCATCACTGGACAATTCGATAAGTACCAGTAACGGCATCAACAAGCGAATTACCCTGTCCGAAAAGGACTGGGACGAACTGATACAAACCGTTGAAGAAGCATACGGCGGATTTGTTGTTCGCCTGTTGCAACAAGCGCCGTTACTGACCAAAAACGATATTGGTTTTTGTTGCCTGGTAAAGATAAAAGTGAATATGAAAGATCTTTCGGACATATATTGCATCAGCAAGGCAGGAATAACCAAACGCAAGATACGGATGAAAAAGGAAAAATTCAAAATAGCCGCCGACAATGTCACATTAGACGATTTTTTGCAAACCCTGTAATTTTTGTCCGCCATATTTACCGCTGAGTAAAGATTTATATTTCTCATATACAATTTTTTAATTCACTGCAAATGTCCGCCTGTTTTTTGTTTTCCCTCATGCCGTACGGTAACTTTGCGATTTTAAACCTATAAAATCAATATCATGAAAGCGATATTTGTATTTATTGATTCTGTTTACCGGAACAAGTATTTTCGGACAGGATTTGAGTAAATGTAAAAAAGTTGCCGAATACCGGACTGTATAATGTCATTTTGACGCACATCGCATACAAAATGTCATATCATCGCGTTTGGCATACGCTTTGTTGGTTTTCGGCTAAAATCATCCGTCAAATCATTAAAAATAAAAATATATGCAAAAAGGTTCTATTGGGGTAACTACCGAAAATATTTTCCCCATCATTAAAAAATTCCTGTATTCCGATCATGAAATCTTTCTGAGGGAATTGATTTCCAATGCCATCGACGCTACGCAGAAGCTCAAAACTCTGGCTTCCAGCGGTGAGTTTAAAGGCGAACAGGGCGATGTGACCATCCGTGTGTCGATCGACAAGAACAAACTGATCATTTCCGACAGCGGTATCGGGATGACAGCAGAAGAAGTGGACAAATACCTCAATCAAATTGCCTTCTCCAGCGCCGACGAGTTCATCAAAAAATACAAAACCCAGAGCATCATCGGGCATTTCGGATTGGGTTTTTATTCGGCTTTCATGGTGTCGAAGAAGGTGGAAGTCATCACCCGCTCGTACAGGGAAGACGCCAAAGCCGTAAGATGGATATGCGACGGCAGCCCCGAATATCAACTGGAAGATGCGGAAAAAGAAACGCGCGGAACGGACATTATCCTGCACATTGACGACGAGTCGAAAGAATTTCTCGAAGAGGCGCGCATCAGCGAACTGTTGCGCAAATATTGCCGCTACCTGCCCATCGACATCGCTTTCGGAAAAGAAAAGGAATGGAAAGACGGCAAACAGGTGGAAACCGATAAGGATCACATCATCAACAACACTACGCCCGCATGGACGCGCAAACCGGCAGACCTGAAAGAGGAAGACTACATGAATTTTTATCGCGACCTCTATCCGATGCAGGAAGACCCGATGTTTTACATCCATCTGAATGTGGACTATCCGTTCAACCTGACCGGTATTCTCTATTTCCCGAAAATCAAAAGCAACATCGAGTTCCAGAAAAACAAGATACAATTGTATTCCAATCAGGTATATGTCACCGACTCGGTGGAAGGCATCGTACCGGATTTCCTCACCCTGCTGCACGGCGTGCTTGATTCGCCCGACATTCCGCTCAACGTCTCGCGAAGCTACCTGCAGAGCGATTCGAACGTGAAGAAAATATCGGGACATATTACTAAAAAAGTATCCGACAGGCTCGAAGATATTTTCAAAAAAGACCGAACCGGATTTGAACAAAAATGGGACAACCTTAAGCTTTTTATCGAATACGGAATGATTACCGATGAAAAGTTTGCCGAACGCGCCGAAAAATTTGTGCTGTACAAAAACACCGACAACAAGTATTTTACCTTCGACGAGTACCTGACGCTTGTTAAAGACGCGCAAACGGACAAGGAAAAGAAAACAGTGTGGCTGTATGCCACCGAGGCGGATGCACAGTACAGTTTCATAGAAGCTGCAAAAGCCAAGGGATACGATGTGCTGCTCCTTGACGGACAGTTGGACATTCATTTCATCAACCATCTCGAAAGCAAAAAGACCGACATCCGTTTTGCCCGCGTCGATTCGGACGTCATTGACCGGTTGATACAAAAGGACGACCACCTGCAAACACATCTTCCTCAAGAACAGCAAGATGACATGCGCGAAATATTCGAAGCTTTGTTGCCGCAACAAAACAGCCATTTCTACGTGTCTTATGAAAGCATGGGCGAACAGGCTGCGCCGATGGTGGTCACACAGTCGGAATTTATGCGCCGGATGAAAGACATGTCGGCTTTGGGCGGCGGTGGAATGAGTTTTTACGGCACGATGCCCGACAGCTATAATCTGGTGGTCAATACCGATCATCCGTTAGTGAAAAAAGTAATCGGTGAAAAAGACGCCGATATGGGCGAAACGCTCGGCAAGGTCAAGAATGAATTAACGCCCGTGGAAGAACAGTTGAAGGCGCTGAACGAAACGCTCAAAGACAAAAAGGAAGATGAAATAGATCAGGCGCAAAAAGACCTGCGTTCCGAGTTGCAGCAAAAAGAAGAGAGCATACGCAACACCAGAAAGGAGGCACTGACTACCTACGGAAAACAGCATACCCTTGCCCGTCAGCTGGTTGATCTGGCATTGCTGGCAAACAACATGCTGAAAGGAGAAGACCTGAACCGGTTCATCCGCCGGAGCGTGGAAATCATTGGCGGTTAAGGGCGCAGGGAGATCGCATGGTTATCTCACCGGCATAACTGCCTGATCGTATCGATTTCTTCCTGAGAAAAAGGCGTTCCGTCGCTGCGGAATATGTCGTGAAACCAGAGAGGCGGTTCGGCAACATCCGGCAGTGGCGTGTCCCATGCAAAGATCGTATTGGTTTTTCCGGATACCAGTCCCCAGTTGATAGCGCCTATGTTTTCGTGTTTCAACATGGGCATGATGTCCTGAAAAGTGCTGTTGTTGCGGCGCGCCATGTACTCGGTGCAAATCATGGGACGTCCCAGCCGCTTTAACGAGTCAATCGTTTGCCGGTGCGTTTCCACGGCGGAATAGTCATGATAGGTGATTACGTCCGAATTTTCCAGTTGAAACCTGTTCAGATTGACCAGCTGTTTACTCCATACGCCGACAGACAACGGCTGGGATGGGTTGACAGTCCGTCCCCATGTGAATACGTTTTGCAGCAAAGGCATGCTTTTGTCCCCATAGCCGCTGTTTCCCGGCTCATTGTACAAGTCCCACAAAACGATACGCTTGTCGTCTTTAAAGGCGGTGAGTATATCTTTCACGTATGTTTCCAGAAGCGTCACCAATTCGGGCTGTTCAAACAGCAGATCGCCCGGGTCGCGCACCCATCCGGAGTTGTGTACTCCCGGTTTCGGTTCCGGCTGCTTGCCTGCCTGATAGGTCGGATTCCAGCAGTCGTCGAAAAAAACAAAGATGGTGGATATACCATGCTTCGTTGCAATATCCATGTATTGCCCGATGCGTTGCTTGAAACCCTCCTTGTCCGTTTCCCACGCAAGGTGATGCAGATACACGCGCATGCAGTTGAGACCGATGCCGGCAGCCCATCCCAACTCGCGGTCGATAGTGGCGGGATCGAATGTTTCTGCTTGCCACATCTCCAGTTGATTGATCGCCGTACTTGGCTGAAAATCGCATCCACGCAACCAGCCCCATTGACGGTACCATGCGTGTGCCTGTTCTTTGCTCCATACTTCCCGCGGAACGGACGGGTCATTACAACTCGAAAAAACGCCAATGACCAAGAATAGATAAATTAATCTTTTCATATCAATAATTATTTTATGGTTTATTAAGGCAACAAAGATATATATTTTTTAGAACAAAATGCTTCGTAATCACGAAAATGAGATATTGATTTTTTTACTATCGAACACATAAACGCGAAAGCCGAACGTCTCAACGGAAAAATATAACGTTTTATTCCCGACAATTATGGCTTCCGTGATAAAGATTTTGCCCTGTATCGACTCGTTAATTATTTTTTATAGCGCCTTAAAAAAGAATTAACCGACAGTCGGAAATTTTGGTAAAATCATTTTAATCATTTACATTTGCAGACAGTTTCAATCAAAAACCGACTTAAGATGACCTTACGCCGCCGATTTTTCAATACCACCGGTCCCTGTCATCCGGAGATGCACTACATGCTTCCGCCGGAAGAACGTTTGATGGGCGCCCAGCTTGCCCGCTACATCAGGGATCAGCTCTACTGGGTGCTTCATGCGCCGAGACAGACGGGCAAAACCACCTTCCTGCAAAGCTGGATGCGCGAAATCAATGCGGGAAGCGAAGCTGTTTCCTGCTACGTAAGCGTGGAAAGATGTCAGGGCGTGCCGGAAGTGGATCGGGCTATACCGGCAATCTGTGACGCCATTCGCGACGCCGCCGAAAAAGTGGGACTTCCCGTGCCGGAACAAACCGCCGGAAATGCCATTTCTGCACTGAACGACATACTGACCGATTGGGCAAAACTTGTCAATCCCAAGCCGTTGGTTGTCCTTTTTGACGAAGTAGATGTGCTGGTTGACGAAGCGTTGATCAGTTTTCTGCGTCAGTTGCGCGGCGGTTTTGCATCGCGCGGGGTGGGCAGGTTCCCTGTATCCATTGCATTAGTGGGCATGCGCGACCTGAAAGACTACATCAGCAAGGCAAAGGACGGTAAACCGGTCAATCCCGGCTCACCGTTCAACATCAAGGCGGATTCGGCGGTGATAGGCAATTTCGGCAGGGAAGCAATTGCAAGGCTGTTTGCCCAGCGGACGGCGGAAACCGGTCAGCAAATTACCGCCGAAGCGTTGAATTATGTTTGGGAACAGTCCAAGGGACAGCCCTGGTTGGTCAACTCTTTATTTAAACGGGCAACCATGCGCATTTTGGACGAAGACAGCACGGAAACCGTTACCATTGAGCACATCCGTCAGGCGCGCGAACAGATGATACAAGCCCGCGAAACGCACCTGGACGCTTTGGCTGTCCGGTTGGA
>JAISRX010000153.1 GCA_031273395.1 Bacteroidales bacterium
TATACTGCATTCGGTTGAGTTTTGAGTTTTCGTACCCCGCACTGCGCTTCGCTTGTACGGGGTTATCAAAAGGCAACCCCTGTCGGGGTTGCGCACAGCCCTGCATAGAGGTAAAACGCCGCAGGCGTTACCCTTTGATAACCCCGTATGAAATGCGGGGTACGACAGGCTAAAAAACACAAAACTATAACCGAGTGCAGTATACATGTTGAATACTACTGCACCCATTTCAGTTTGTCCGTTTCGGTTACGCCCGACAGCACTTCAAGATAGATGCCGTCGGAAAGTCCCGTTTCGACATACCGTTTCTCAAAGACGCCAGGTGAGGTTTCCACTTCTACAAAGGCGGAATCGTTAGAAAAACCGACCAGACTTTCTTCCACCACCAGGATGCTGTCGCGGCGGTCGAGTACTATGTCGGCGTTGGCGCTGTAACCCGCCCTGATAAAGGCGCCTCTTTTGAGCGCCACCTTTGCTTTTATCCTGAACTGCACCGAACCGTTTTCCAACACGCCTTTGGGCGCTATATGCTCCAGTTCCGCATCGAATGTTTCCCCTTCGAGCGCGCCGATGGTCAGGATCAGGTTCATTCCTTCGCGGATTTTTCCCACTTCCGTTTCGTCCACCTTGCCCTCAAAAATCATTTCGCCCATGTCGGCGACAACGGCAATGGTAGTGCCGCTGTTGAACGTATTGCTTTCGGTCACCGAATTGCCTTCCCTGATGGGAACATCAAGCACCATCCCCGTGATGGTCGATTGAATGATGGTGTTGGTGGCTTGTCCCGATCGTTGGGCGGCTCCCTCGCGAATGATTTGCAGGTTGTTTTCGGCTGCATCCAGTTCCTCTTTAGCCGTGCGGTAGGCGAGGTCGGCTTTTTCAAACTCGGCGACAGCAATCACCTGCCGGTCGTAGAGTTTTTTTTGCCGCTCGTAGTGCCATTTTGCCTCGTCGCTGCCGATCTGCGCGCGGCGTACCCGCGACTCGGCAGCGTTCAGGTTTGCCATGTCGGGAATGATGTTTACCTTGCCTATCATGTCGCCTTTTCGGATCATGTCACCTTCGACAATATAAATTTCCGAAACAATGCCGGATACTTTCGGCTTGATCTCTACTTCGCGACGCGGAATGACCGATCCCGTGGCAACGGTCTTTTTGATGATGCTGCTCACAAACGGGCTTTTGGTTTGGAAAACAACCGCCTCCGGTTGGGATTTCCGATACAGGAAAACCAGCGTATAGGCGAAAATGCCGAAAACCGCCAATCCCAAAAAAAATTTAAGAAACCTTTTCATCGTACTTGTCTATTATTTTATTTATTCATCACGGAGCGCATCAACCGGTTTGACCCTTATTGCCTTGCAAGCCGGTATCATCCCTGCAAGCGCTCCGGAAACAATCAGGATACAAAGCGCTTTGACGGCAATCCAGAAGTTCACTTCCGGTCGTGCAAACATGCGTCCTTCCGCCGGAGGAAAGGCATGATCGAACAACTCCAGCAGACCGACCCCGCACGAGAGTCCGAAATACCCGGCAATGGCGGTCAGTACCACAGCTTCAAGCACAATCTGCAAAACGATGGCGTACGGCGTTGCTCCGATGGCGCGCCGTATCCCTATTTCGCAGGTTCGTTCCCTGATGACCACCAGCATGATGTTGCTGACGCCGATCACGCCTGCCAGCAACGTGCCGATACCCACCAGCCACACCAGTATGTTGATGCCCGTGAACAAGCCCTGTATCCTGCCAAATTCCGCTTCCATGTCGTGGCTCCCGATAGCGCCGGTATCGTCGGGAGAGATGGAATGTCGCGCCAGCAGGACTGCTGTGGCTTTTTCCAGCGCCCGGCTGACCGGCACATCCGGTCGGGCGGTCATGGAAAATTCGTAAATGCGGTTGCCCATATTGTAGGTTCGCTGCATGGCAGTGAAGGGCAGCGTGATACTCTGCTCCTGCCTTTCGCCCCATCCGCCGGAATGTTTCGATGCAAACACGCCGACAATCCGGAAATAGGCGCCCTGTATGCGTATATGTTTTCCGACGGGCATTTCTCCCTTGCCGAAGAGGTCTTCCACCACCCGCTGCCCGACAACAGCCGTCTTGCGCGACGTTTTTATGTCCATCTCATTGATGAAGCGTCCGTGGATGATTTCTACCGGGTCAATATGGTTATAGTCGGGATAATCGCCCTGAATACGGTATTTTCCCGAATTAAGCCCGTACACTACCGTACTTTCGCCCATTTCCTCCCGCGGCGCCAGCCTGTCTATTTCCGGGACGTTATCGCGCAACGCCTTAATGTCGTCGTTGGTAAAGGTAAACCACCGTCCTTTGGGAAAGCCTTTATAGGGAATAGTGGTCGATTTTCTCCACAGGAAAGCGCTGTTGGTAGCAAAATCGCCCATTCCGGTAAAAATGCCGTTCTCAAAACCCTTTCCCGCGCCAAGCATCACCACCAGCATCAAAATACCCCAGAACACGCCGAATGCGGTCATGAAGGTACGCATTTTGTTCTTGCGCAACGTATCGTATATCTCCTGCCAGCAATCAAGATCAAACATTTGACTTTTAATGAAACAGCGCAAAGATATGATTTTCTTTTTAGAAATGGGAAATAAAATGTATGCCGGTTTTGACGGCAAAGACGCCGTATGTTTATCGAAAAAGGATGTGGCGTTTCCATTCGAGCCCATCGGGGTCGTACAGCAGAGGGGACATTTCTTCCATAAACATGTGACCTCTTCGGGGTCGAACTTCATGTTTGTTATAAATTATTTATTTCCCATTTCCTGTCCGGCAATTCCTTACGAATTGTTCATTGGCGTTGTATCTTCCGGATCAACGGGTTTTTCCGGTTGCTCCGTCTGTTTTTTTACAGGTTTGGGACGTTTGATTTTGGGTGGCTTCGGCAACGACCGTTTTTTTAATTTTTTCTCTTTCGGAGGCGTTACTATGTTTTTATAGTGTTTCCACCGTTTGCGCTTAAATTTCAATCCGTCGCGGTACATATCCGGCTCATAGTACTCATACATCCCCACATAATAAGGCATCAGCGGGGACAAATGGTCGTATTCTATCCTGCGCCTGAAACTCTTGTATTCAAGATACATCGCCTGACGCGCGGAATACTCGAATATGAGGCGGTGTTTTACCCGTCCGTTTAATTCAAAGAGAGGAGCGCCGAACCGCACCGTACCGTCGTCCTCAAAAGCCATTACTTCGACGATTTTCTTTTTGGTGTCCAGATTATTCATGTCCACACCTAAAAACGTGTAGTATTTTTTTTCGTCTTTTGCCTTTCGTTTCCGGATAATTTTATAATACAGCGCGCCATACCATTCGTCTGCTGCAAGCGGCTCAAATTCGGGCATCCGTATGGTATCCGACATGTCCGTCAAGCGGATGACCCTACTGGGCTGCTGTTTTTCAGGCACCACAATCATGGCGAAATAGCGGTGCGTGCCGTCCCTGAATGAATGATTCCAGTTGATGAGCCTGAATTGCCTGTGGGGAGCGTACAGAAAACCGATCATGCGCAGGGAATCGAACGGATACCTGTAGGCTTCCGGTTGGGTCAGTGTTTGCGCCAGCGCTTCTTCTATCATGCGATGCTTCTCTATGGCGAGGCTGTCATTTTTTGTGAGGCGTATTTCCCGTATCAAACGGAGGATATGTTCCTCAACGGGCCAAAAATCAACTGCCGGTTTTTTCTTGCCGGACATTTCGGAAGTGCAGATCAGCAATCCTGCAAAAATCAAAAAACACCACACATCTTTTTTCATCGTCGAGATGGAAATTAACGCATTATAAAGTTCAGTCTTCCCAGCAGATTGTCCCTGTAGGATTTGCCTATGGCAATATTGTTGATATTGTCCCTGGTTTTGATATTGATCGTATTGTCTTCAATACTGAGGATACATCCGGTGTTCACAATAAAGGAACGGTGGGTACGGGCAAAGCGGTCTGCGGGAAGTTTTGCCTCAATGGCTTTCATGGTGGAATGGATCGTATATTTGTCGGTGAATGTATTGAAAATGACATAATTTTCCATTGCTTCCACCCACAAAATATCGGCATATTTCAGTTTCACCAGGCAGGAATTGTGCTTGATAAAAATTTCGTCGCCTTTGGAATGTATCCTGTTTACTTCCTGTTTTGCCCGCACCTTATCTATTGCCTTGCGGAAACGGGTATAGGTGAAAGGCTTGAGCAAATAATCGGTAACGTCGTAGTCAAAAGCGTTGATGGCATATTTTTCCTTGGACGAAATGATAATGATCTGAGGCAATTGGGTCAATGCGTTCAGAAAATCAATGCCGCTCATTTCGGGCATCTCAATGTCCAACAATATCAAATCAATGCTATTGTTGATGTTCAGCACCTTTATGGCGTCAACGGCATTGGAGAAAGAACACAGCAACTGAAGTCCTTCTGTCTGTTTAATGAAATCCTCCGTTATTTTTCTTACAAAACTATCGTCATCTATAATAATACAGTTCATTGGTTGTCTTTAAAAAACGCGCCCAAATTTAATCATTATTTCAGTAAGTTTTCTTTTTGAATCATTTTTTGGCTAAATCTTTTTTGAAACGCCATGAACGTAAGACCACCCGCGAGGTCGCACCCCTGATAACTCCGCGCGGGAAAAACGACTGGAAGGCAAGCAGTTATTCCTTACCGGCATGCCTGTTATGTTGCAGGGAAAACATTCATCCGGTTATCGTTATCTTTTAAGGTGCGGGACTGTCCGGCAAAACAAACGCCTCTACCATCGCACGCATCATTGCGGCGGACGCAGCAAAGCCCGACAGGGTTTACGGGAAACGGCAATACCGCGCACCGTGCCGATCCCGCATATCTCGTAGAGGCTGTCTTAAAGTAAGATGAACTCTCCGAGAATTGAATATTTGGAATCGGACTCGTATATAGACCCGAAAAAAAAGCGCTTAAAAAAAGGGGGCGGACTTTCGAGAAGCCTCCCCCTTTCATTAACGTATGACCATCATCCTAAACCAGATTGATACTCAAGCCCAATCCTCTCATTTCGTGCAGCAGCACGTTGAATGATTCCGGCACTCCCGGCGTAGGCATGGGTTCTCCTTTGACGATGGCTTCGTATGTTTTGGCGCGTCCCAGCACATCGTCGGATTTCACCGTGATGATTTCCTGAAGGAGGTTTGCCGCGCCGAAGGCTTCGAGCGCCCATACTTCCATTTCTCCGAATCGCTGACCGCCGAACTGAGCTTTTCCGCCGAGCGGCTGCTGCGTGATGAGCGAATACGGACCAATGGAACGCGCGTGCATCTTGTCGTCCACCATGTGTCCCAGCTTCAGCATATAGATAACGCCCACCGTAGCCGGCTGGTCGAAACGTTCTCCCGTTCCTCCGTCATACAGGTAGCTTCGTCCGTAGCGTGGAACGCCTGCTTTGTCCGTCCATGTATTGATGTCGTCCAGTTCGGCGCCGTCAAAAATCGGAGTGGCGAATTTCACGCCGAGTTTTTCCCCTGCCCATCCCAGTACGGTTTCGTAAATCTGTCCGAGGTTCATGCGCGAAGGCACTCCCAGCGGGTTCAGCACGATGTCCACCGGCGTTCCGTCTTCGAGAAAGGGCATATCTTCCGCACGGGCAATCTTCGATACAATCCCCTTGTTTCCGTGACGACCTGCCATCTTGTCGCCCACTTTCACCTTGCGTTTCTTTGCAATATATACCTTTGCCAGCTGGATGATCCCCGCCGGCAGTTCGTCGCCGATGGTCACATTGTATTTTTTGCGTTTATAAACGGCTTCGATCTCTTTGTATTTTGCCATATAATTGTACAGCAACTCCTTGATCAAATCGTTTTTCGCCTTGTCGGAAGTCCATTTGCCGGGGTTGATGTTGGTATAGTCGATCTCCATCAACTGTTTGGCGGAGAATTTCGCGCCTTTGGGAACGATTTCCACGTTGTAGTAATCCTTCACTCCCTGCGAACTCCTGCCGTTGAGCAGGGACATCAACTTTTCCACCAGCCTGCCTTTCAGTTCGTCCGACTGTTTGGCAAACTCGTCTTCAATCTTTTGAAGAATGGTTTTTTCGTTTGATTTTGCCTTTTTGTCTTTTATGCTGCGCGAGAACAGTTTCTTGTCCACCACCACGCCGAAGAGTGACGGCGGCGCTTTCAGCGAAGCGTCTTTCACGTCGCCGGCTTTGTCGCCGAAGATGGCTCTCAAGAGTTTTTCTTCGGGCGAAGGATCCGATTCGCCCTTGGGAGTGATTTTACCGATAAGTATGTCGCCCGGTTCAACGTGCGCTCCTATCATGATCAAGCCGTTTTCGTCGAGGTTGCTGGTGGCTTCCTCGCTTACGTTGGGGATGTCGGAGGTCAGTTCTTCCAGTCCGCGTTTGGTGTCGCGCACTTCCAGCAGGTATTCGTCGATGTGCAGCGAAGTGAATACGTCGTCGCTGACCACTTTTTCGTTGATCACGATGGCGTCTTCAAAATTGTAGCCTTTCCATGGCATGAAAGCCACTTTCAGGTTTTTGCCCAGCGCCAGTTCGCCGTTGTCGGTGGAGTATCCTTCGCTGAGTATCTGTCCTTTGACAACCCTGTCGCCTTTTCTGACGATCGGGCGCATGTTCATGCAGGTGTTCTGGTTGGTTTTGGCGAACTTTGCCAGTTCGTACACTTTCAGGTCGTCATTAAAGTTCATGAATTTTTCTTCTTCGGTAAAATCGTACCGGATGACGATTTTGCGTGCATCCACCGCTTCTACCGTGCCGTCCTTTTCAGCCACCACCAGCAGTCGCGAATCTTTGGCAACGGTATATTCGATGCCGGTTCCCACGATAGGTGCCTGCGGTTTCAACAGCGGTACCGCCTGACGCATCATGTTCGATCCCATCAGCGCGCGGTTGGCGTCGTCATGTTCAAGGAACGGTATCAGCGAGGCGGCAATGGAGGCTATCTGGTTGGGCGCCACGTCCATCAGGTTAAGTTCGCTCGGATCAAGCACCGGATAATCGGCGTCCAGACGCGATTTGACACGGGTTTCCAAAAAATGTCCCGTTTCGTCGATACGGATGCCTGCCTGTGCAATGGTTTTTCCTTCTTCTTCTTCGGCGCTCAGCGAAACAATGCCGTCGTCGCCCAGCGACACGACGGAATTTTCCACTTTGCGGTATGGCGTTTCGATGAACCCGAGATGATTGATCTTGGCAAACACGCAAAGTGATGAAATCAGCCCGATGTTCGGACCTTCCGGCGTTTCTATGGGACATAGACGTCCGTAATGGGTAAAATGCACGTCGCGAACTTCAAAGCCTGCACGCTCGCGCGTCAGTCCTCCGGGACCGAGCGCCGACAGCCGGCGTTTGTTGGTCATTTCCGCCAGCGGATTGGTTTGATCCATGAATTGCGACAACTGATTGGTGCCGAAAAACGAGTTGATGACCGACGACAGTGTTTTGGAATTGATCAGGTCGATCGGGGTAAACACTTCGTTGTCGCGAACATTCATGCGCTCGCGGATGGTACGCGCCATGCGGGCGAGTCCTACGCTGAACTGTCCTGCCACCTGTTCTCCCACCGTGCGGACGCGACGGTTGCTCAGGTGGTCGATGTCGTCCACGTCGGCTTTCGAGTTGATCAGCTGAATCAGGTATTTGATGATCTCAATAATGTCCTCCCGCGTCAGTACTTTTGTTTCGGCGGGAATGTTGAGGTTCAGTTTTTTATTGATCCTGTACCGTCCTACATCGCCCAGATCGTAACGCTTGTCGGAGAAAAACAACTTGTCGATAACGTCGCGGGCGGTGGCTTCATCGGGCGGCTCGGAACTGCGCAACTGCCTGTAGATATGCAATACCGCTTCCTTTTCCGAATTGCACGCATCTCTTTGCAGGGTGTTGTAGATAATGGCGTAATCGGTGGTATTGTAACTTTCCTTGTGCAGGAGAATGGTTTCGGTGCCTGAGTTGAGGATCATCTCCACATGATCGTTCTCAAGAATGGTTTCCCTGTCAATGATTACCTCGTTGCGTTCGATGGACACCACTTCGCCGGTATCTTCATCCACGAAATCTTCCACCCATGTTTTCAGTACGCGGGCAGCCAGTTTGCGTCCCACCACTTTCTTGACGGAAGTTTTGGAAACTTTCATTTCGTCGGCAAGATCGAAAATGGCAAGAATATCCTTGTCGTTTTCGTAGCCTATGGCGCGCAGAAGGGTGGTGACGGGCAACTTTTTTTTGCGGTCGATATAGGCATACATTACATTGTTGATGTCGGTGGCAAATTCAATCCATGATCCCTTGAAGGGGATAATGCGCGCCGAATACAGCTTGGTGCCATTGGCATGGATGCTTTGCCCGAAGAACACGCCCGGCGAACGGTGCAACTGCGATACTATTACCCGTTCGGCTCCGTTGATCACAAATGAACCTTTGGGGGTCATGTACGGCACCGTGCCAAGATAGACGTCCTGTACCACGGTGTCAAAATCTTCGTGTTCCGGATCGGTACAGTACAGTCGCAGTTTGGCTTTGAGCGGAACGCTGTAGGTCAATCCCCGTTCGATACACTCGTCAATGGTGTAGCGGGGCGGATCGACAAAATAGTCGATAAATTCCAGCACAAAGTTGTTCCGCGTATCGGAAATCGGGAAATTTTCCTGAAATACCTTATACAACCCTTCATTCTTTCGATTTTCAGGTGTGGTGTCGATTTGAAAAAAATCGTAAAACGCTTTTAATTGTATCTCTAAAAAATCCGGATATTCAAACGGATTTTGGATGGAAGAGAAATTGATCCTTTCTGTTTTTGGAACTGACATTTTAGGATGATATTATTTTTATAATGATGAAAACCCTACTCTATTGCCCTTATTTCAAGCGGCGTACACTCTTTCGGAGATATGCCGAAAATGAGGTGCAAAGGTAAAAACTTTTTTCTATTCCGCAATAGGGTCAGGCAAAAAAAATAATTTTCGGGTGAATAAACAAAATTCATGCCATGCAAATTTTGAAAATGACTACCTTAATATACTGCACTCGGTTGTAGTCTTGCGTTTTTTTAGCCTGTCGTTATCAAAGGGTAACGCCTACGGCGTTTTACGTCTATGCAGGGCTGTGCGCAACCCCGACAGGGGTTGCCTTTTGATAACGAAAACTCAAAACTCAACCGAATGCAGTATACATTATATTTACGGACGATTCCTTAGCTTCAATATGCTTATTCATGGCGCGTTTTATTTTCATTCCCGATTCCCTGTTTTCAGATGACGCCGAAATGCTTCAGGGCATGACGGATGCCGTCATCATCCACGGAAGCGGTGATGTAGTCGGCTGTTTTCTTCACTTCGTCCATAGCGTTGCCCATAGCCACTCCTACGGCAACATGCTTGAGCATGGAAATATCATTGCCGCCGTCGCCGAAAGCCATTGTTTCGTCCAGACGGAAGCGATAATGCTCAACGAAGCTGTCGATACCGGACTGCTTGCCATATCCGCGGATGTTAATATCGGCAAACAGCGGATTCCACCGCGTCGACTCGCAATGTACCAGCACATGCCGCATCAGGTATCGTTCGCGTTCTTCATCCACATATACATTTACCTGAAATATCTCCTTTCCGGCAACTTCACGGAGGTCTATCACCTTTGGAAGCGGCAGGTTGACCATTGTCACCAGTTCTTCCACGTCGCGGTTCACATAGTTGATAAAAATGTCGTCTTTGGTCATGAACGAGCAGGGAAACGGTTCTTTTTCCGTGTAACGGATCACCGCCTCAATATCTTCTTGCGGAACGGCATTTTTCATCACAATTTCATTCTCGCCGGTAATGCAATACACACCGTTCAGGGTGATGTATCCGTCGAACTGCAACCCGCTCAGGTCGGGTATCTGGGGAAAGGATCGCCCGGTGGCGATGAACGTTTTCACCCCCCTTTCGCGCGCTTCACGGATAGCCGTGACGGCAGAGGGCGGAACTTCATGGCTTTTAAAACTCACCAAAGTTCCGTCGATGTCAAAAAATATGGCTTTGATGCTCATCCGATCCGTTGCAGCAACTCCGTTAATTTCCGTACTCCTTCGGAGGCGCCGGCTTTGATGATGCGGACGTCTTTCCGTCTTGTATATACTTCCTTCGGATCAATCAGGTAAACCGGCTGTCCCGGAGGCACATCATCCAGCAGTCCGGCAGCGGGATAGACGTTGAGCGATGTACCGATCACCACCGCAATGTCTGCCTGCTCCATTAAACGGGCAGCCGGCACGATCATCGGAACCGCCTCGCCGAACCACACAATAAACGGTCGCAACTGATTTCCGTACGGATCCTTGTCGCCCAAATGCAGGTCGGGATGTTCGGGCGGAATGTCATACGCTGTGCTGGGGTCTTTCACCGAGCAGGATTTCATCAGTTCGCCGTGCAGGTGCAGCACACTGCTGCTGCCCGCGCGCTCATGCAGATTGTCCACATTCTGGGTAATAATCCGTACCTCAAAATCCTTTTCCAAAGCCGCCAGCCCGTAATGCCCTTCATTCGGCAGACAGTCCAGCAATTGCCTTCTCCTTTGGTTATAAAAATCAAGCACCAACTGCGGGTTTGCACTGAACGCTTCCGGCGTCGCCACATCTTCCACCCTGTATTTTTCCCAGAGACCGTCGGAGTCGCGAAAGGTGGAAATACCGCTTTCCGCACTCATACCGGCGCCGCTAAGGACTACCAACTTCTTCATAAACCCTGATTTGAATTTCGTTTGTTTATACGCAAAAATAAAATGCAAAATTACATCATCTTTCGAGAATTAACAATATGCTATTAAGGCGGCATCTTCACGCCGGAGGTCTATTTATCAGTTATTCAGGCATTCTGACCTGCCGTCATCCGGTTGATCTTGAAGGTGTGCGGAAACATTTTTAAAATCTTCTTGGGTATTTAAGGTTAAATGCGTATTTTCGTGGGCTGAAAAAGTGTAATTTTTTGATATGAAAAAATGATGACAAACCACCCAAAGGGAGCGTCCGAATATACGGACGAAGAACATAACTTGCAGGAGACAAGCGCCGTACAACAACCGGAGGAAATATCTGTTACGGAAAATACGGAAGAAACAGCCGAGCCGTCCGTCGATGATGAAGCATCGTTCGTTACATCGGAAAAAGCGCAGAGCGACTATTCATCCTGCGACCGGAGCGCCATGGTGGAACAGTTGCGACAATTGGTGAATACGGGTGATGTTGATGCCGTCAAGGACGAAATCGACGCCATCAAATTCCATTTCTACAAAAAACTGAAAGCGGAAAAAGACTTGGAACGGCAACAGTACATCGACGGCGGAGGCGTTGAAGAAGACTATGTGTATGAAGAAGACGCTCAGGAACTGATCCTGAAAGCGCAATTGAACCGCTATCGCGAAATGCGGAATGTACAACGCGAACAGATGGAAACGGAAAAACAGCGCCATCTGGAAGAAAAACTCAAAATTATAGAAGAACTGAAAGAGTTGACAGGGCGCAGCGAGTCGATCGGCGAAAATTTTCAGGCTTTCAGGGAATTGCAAAACCGCTGGAGGGCAACCGGACCTGTTCCGCAGGCGGAGGTGAAAAATCTCTGGGACACCTATCACCATTATGTAGAGGTGTTCTATGACTTTATCAAGATCAACAAGGAGTTGCGCGATCTGGATTTCAAGCGGAATCTGGAAGCCAAAACGGTGTTGTGCGAAAAGGCGGAAGCCCTGCTTGCGGAGCCATCGGTGGTAAATGCCTTTCATACGCTGCAAAACTACCACGAACAATGGCATGAGATAGGTCCGGTGCCGAAAGACGTGCGTGTGGAAATATGGGAACGTTTCAAGGCAGTTTCGATGCAGATCAACAAGAAACATCAGGATTTTTTTGAAAACCTGAAGGAGACACAGAAGCAAAACATGCTCATCAAAGAAGCCATTTGCGAAAAAGTGAAGGAAATCCTGCAAAAGAACCTGACCACCATGTCCCAATGGGAAAAAAGCGCCAAAGAAATTGTTGATCTGCAAAAACAATGGAACAGCATCGGCTTCACGCAGAGAAAGGAAAACAACAGGATATACAAGCGTTTCCACACAATGTGCGATGACTTCTTCAAGCGAAAACGGGAATTTTTCAGTCATGAAAAGGCGGAACAGGAAAGCAACCTGCAATTGAAGGAAGCACTTTGCCTTCAGGTGGAAGCGTTGAAAGACAGTACCGAATGGAAAACGGCCACCGAAGAAATTATCCGCTTGCAGAAACAATGGAAGGAAACAGGCAGCGTGCCGGCAAAACACCGTGAAACGATATGGAAACGGTTTCGTGCTGCATGTGACTATTTCTTTGAGCAGAAATCCAAACATTACCTCTCCGTTGATTCGGAATACGAAAAAAACATGCAAATCAAACAGGATATTATCCGGCGGATAAGTCAGTTCGTACAAACCGACAACGCCGAAAAGGATTTTGAACAGTTAAAGGATTTTCAGCGCGAATGGAATGAAACAGGTTTTGTCCCGTTCAAATACAAGAAGAAAATTCAGGAAGAATACCGTCAAGCGCTCAACCAACAGTTTGATGCATTGAAACTGGACAAAAAAGACCGCAATCTGCTCATGTACAAGGATAAGCTCGAACAGATAGCGACAGCCCCCCAGTCGCGCGGCAAAATAGGATCGGAACGCGAGAGGCTGGTACGGAAATACCAGCAATTGCAGAACGATCTGGTAGTGTGGGAAAACAATATCGGATTTTTTTCCAAATCCAAAAACTCCGCAAGCATGATTGCCGGCATTGAACGGATGATCGAACAGGCGCGTACCGACATCAGGGAACTGGAAGAAAAAATCAGGATGATTGACAACTTTGATAATCAACAGTAAACATATAATCGGAAAATCAGGTGAAAAACAGTAACAGCAAAACGCCTTCAACAAAATACATTTTTGTAACCGGAGGCGTGGCTTCATCGCTGGGCAAAGGGATCATTTCCTCTTCCATAGGAAAACTGCTTCAGGCGAGAGGCTACAAGGTAACCATTCAAAAACTGGATCCATACATTAATATAGATCCCGGAACATTGAACCCTTATGAACACGGGGAATGTTTCGTGACGCAGGACGGAGCGGAAACCGACCTTGATCTCGGTCATTACGAACGTTTTCTGGATGCGCCTACCTCCCATGCCAACAGCATTACGACAGGCAAAGTGTATCAGGAAGTCATTTCAAAGGAACGGCGGGGCGACTATCTGGGCAAAACCGTACAGGTGATCCCGCACATTACCGACGAAATAAAACGCCGCGTGCTGCTGCTCGGAGGAAAGGGAAAGGCGAATGTGGTGATTACCGAAATCGGCGGTACGGTGGGCGACATAGAATCGTTGCCCTATGTGGAAGTGGTGAGGCAATTGCGTTACGAACTCGGACCGGGGCAGGTAGCGGTGGTGCATCTCACGCTGGTGCCTTACCTGTCGGCGGCGGGCGAACTGAAAACCAAGCCCACGCAACATTCCGTCAAAATGCTGCTTGAAGAGGGGGTGCAGCCCGACGTGCTGGTACTCCGCACGGAAAAAAAACTTTCGGAAGACATCCGGCGCAAGGTTGCCCTCTTCTGTAACGTCGAGAAGGATTCGGTGGTGGAATCCATTGACGTATCCACCATTTACGAAGTGCCTTTGCGGATGCTCGACCAGAAACTGGATGAAACACTGCTCAGGAAACTGAACCTCGACCTCGACAGGAAACCCGATCTGGACGACTGGCGCGAGTTTGTCTCCAAACTCCATAACCCGAAAAAAAACGTGTCGATAGCCCTGGTGGGCAAATATGTAGAACTTCCCGACGCCTACAAGTCGATCGTTGAATCCTTTGTGCATGCGGGCGTAAAAAACGAATGTAAGGTGAAGGTCACCCCCATACAGTCGGCAGACCTTACGGAAGAAAATGTGAAAGGGAAACTGAACGGTTTTCATGGCATTATGGTGGCTCCCGGTTTCGGCGAACGGGGGTTTCAAGGAAAAATCCTTGCAGCGAAACATGCCCGCGAACACAACATCCCGTTTTTAGGGGTATGTCTGGGCATGCAGGTTGCCGTGGTTGAGTTTGCACGGAATGTGCTGGGGATGTGCGAAGCTCATTCTACCGAAATGGTGCATGCCACTCCCTATCCGGTCATCGACCTGATGGAACAGCAGAAAGGCATTACGGAAAAAGGCGGCACCATGAGGCTGGGCGCTTACCCGTGCCGGCTGGAAAAGGGAACTAAAGCGTATGCCGCATACGGACGGGAGAAAATTTCCGAACGCCACCGCCACCGTTACGAGTTCAACAACATTTACCTGAATGATTTTGAAAAAGCGGGAATGAAAGCAACCGGCTTCAATCCCGAAACAAATCTGGTAGAAATCGTTGAAATACCTGCCCATAAATGGTACGTCGGCGTTCAGTTTCACCCGGAATACAGCAGTACCGTCCTGCATCCGCATCCGCTGTTTGTCGGTTTCGTAAAAGCAGCATTGTCATTAACAGTCAATAATTAAGATTTATTAAATAAAATGGATAGAAATACAATCATCGGGTTAGTACTTATTATAGGGATTTTGGTAGGTTACAGCATGTGGAACAGACCGTCGAAAGAAACCATCGAGCGAATGCAGCGGCAACGGGATTCCATTGCGCTGGTCAATCAGGCGGAACAGGCGCGTCTGGCGGAAGAAGCGCTCAAGGCGAAAGAACAGGCAAAGCAAATCATGACGGTGGATACCGAAGCAGCCGACTCGACCAAAAAACAGCAGTTAAAAGACATGTTCGGCGCGTTTTCCGAAGCTGCCGAAGGGCAGAACCGTTTCATCACGATGGAAAACAGCCTGATGAAAGTCACCTTTTCCACCAAAGGCGGTCGCCCGTATTCGGCGGAACTGAAAGGCTACAAACGTTTCGACGGATCGCCGCTGATCCTTTTCAGCGGAGATTCCACGATCTTCGGGTTCAATTTTTTTGCACAAAACAGGAGTATCGCCACCGCCGATCTTTATTTTGAACCTTCCGGGGAACAGTCGCCGATACGGGTGGACGCCGACTCGTCCGTCCTGCTGATGCGCCTGAATGCGGGTGAAGACGCATACATCGAATACCGCTACTCGATGAAAGCCGACGAGTACATGATGGGGTTCGACGTCCGCATGGTCAACATGAACCGGCTGATTGCCAGCAATCAAACCATCATCGACTTCAACTGGCAAGTGTATTCGCCCCGTCAGGAAAAGGGATCGGAAAACGAAAATACCTATACCTCCCTTTTCTACAAGTATTACCTGGACGATGTGGACGAGTTGAGCGCTTCCAAAGACGCGGACAACAAAAAAATAGCCACGCGGCTGGACTGGATCGCCTGCAAGCAGCAGTTTTTTTCGTGGGCTTTGCTGGCAAGGGAAAGTTTTGCCAATGCCGACCTGAGATCGCAAAAGATGCTCACCCAGCAGCAATACATTAAAAAATACGACGCGGTGATCGGGATGGAATTTAACAGCCGGCAAACGGAACAGGTCATCCCGATGAGCATGTATTTCGGACCGAACCACTACAACACGCTCAAAAAGTACCATGTGGGGCTGGAACAGCTTGTCCCGCTCGGGGGAAGCATTATCCGGTGGATCAACCGTTTTGTGGTCATCCCCCTGTTCGACTGGCTGGGCGCATTTATCGGCAGCTACGGGCTGATCATCCTGCTGCTGACCATCATCATCAAGATAGGCTTGCTTCCGCTGACCTTCAAATCGTTCATGTCGTCGGCAAAGATGCGGGTGCTCAAGCCGCAGATCGACGAAATCAACCGGCGGATACCAAAGGACAAGGCAATGGAACGCCAGCAGGAAGTGATGAAGCTCTACAAAAAGGTGGGGGTCAGTCCTATGGGTGGCTGTTTGCCGATGCTCCTGCAAATGCCTATCCTGATAGCCATGTTCCGCTTTTTCCCCGCCTCCATCGAACTCAGGCAGCAATCCTTCCTCTGGGCGTCCGACCTCTCCACCTACGACTCCATACTCGACCTCCCGTTCGCCATCCCCTTCTACGGAGACCACATCAGCCTGTTCACCATCCTGATGACCGTTTCCACCGTCATCAGCATGCGCATGAGCAGCGGGCAAACGGATACCTCCGCCATGCCCGGAATGAAAACCATGATGTACATCATGCCGGTAATGTTCATGTTCTTCCTCAATAACTTTTCCGCCGGCTTGACCTATTATTATTTTCTGGCTAATGTGATCACCATTTTGCAGAACGAAATTTTCAAACGTTCCATTGACGAAAACAAAATCCTGCTGAAGTTGCAAGCCAACAGCGCCAAACCGTCGAAAAAATCAAAGTTCCAGCAACGACTGGAACAATTGCAAAAACAACAGCAGGCACAAGCAAGAGCCAACGCGAAAAGAAGGAAGTGAGAAGCCGCGGCGGGGTTTGCTGCATCCGCTGCGTTTATTTGTAGAGACGGGGCACGCCCCGTCTCTACGATGGCACAGGCGTCGGTTTTGCCCCGCAGGGACGCAGGGACGCAGGGACGACACTTTATTAACCGTAGGCTTTAGCCTGCGGACAGGACTCCCCGCCTCTCCAAAATCCCGCAGGGATGACACTTTTTAGTTGAGAGTTGAGAGTTGAGAGTTGAGAGTTGAGAGTTGAGAGTTGTGTGTTGTGGGGTGGGGGGGGTGGT
>JAISRX010000228.1 GCA_031273395.1 Bacteroidales bacterium
TACATATTTTTCTAACTACCAAATTTATTCAAAAATTATTGTATATATTTAATCGCTACAAAATCGCACCATTTTTGCTTATTGCGCTGAATTAGTGAATTATAGCAAAGTAAAACCCGCTATAATGTCATTTGGCGCAAATATAGGGGGCATACAACAGAGATATACATTCCTTCTATAAACATGTGAGCTCTTCGAGGTCGAAACTTTATATCTGTCATGAGTTTTTTATTTCACGCTCCTTAACTGATCTTTTGCACTTCCTGCCCGCAGGGACGACACTTATATCTATATCTGTCGCACCGAAAGCGCCGTCTCTGAGGACTTCAGGATTAGTTACAGGACAGCATTATCTTCAACCTGACGGCTATGTTTCGGGCAGTATCTGTTCCGAATTTCGGTGCGATGGTACTGTTTGCCTTCAATAGGCGGATCATATATCCGAAGTTTTTATTATTTTTGTCGGTCGATAGATAAAATCCATATAAAAAACAGCACGTAAATCCCCGAAAAAGAATGAATATTCAACAATTGGAATACATTATTGCCGTCGATAATTTCCGGCATTTTGCAAAGGCAGCGGAAATGTGTTATGTCACACAGCCTACTTTAAGTATGATGATTCAGAAACTGGAAGAAGAACTGGATGTGAAAATATTCGACCGGTCGAAACATCCGGTGGAACCTACCGGTGCAGGAAAACAGGTCGTGGAACAGGCTCGTATTGCGCTGAAACATTTCAAGCAGATAAAGGAGGTGGTCGAGCAGGAACAAAACATCGTTAAGGGCAGTTTTAAGCTGGGCGTCATTCCCACTATTGCATCGTATCTTGTTCCGTCGCTGCTCAACAAACAATATTCCGCTTACAGCGAAATCGAACTGACACTGAAGGAAAGCACCACCCAGCAACTGGTCAGGGACGTCCTGAACGGCTCTTTGGACGGAGGCATACTGGCAGGTCCGCTCAAGCACCCCGGCCTGTCCGAATTTCCGATTTATTATGAAAAATTCTACGCCTACGTTTCCCCCTGCGAAGACGCCTACCGGGAAAAGGAAATTGATTTGGACAAGATAGACATCAGCAATGTGTGGCTGCTGGAAAACGAGCATTGCCTGCGGGGGCAGATCGAGCGTTTGTGCAGGATGAAAAAAAAATCTGCCGGCGCTTCCGTCGTCAAGTACGAATCGGGAAGCATTGATACCCTCATCCATGTGGTGGACTGCAATCCCGGCATCACCATCATTCCGGAGATGCACGCCATGGGATTGACCGAGGATCAGCAGGAAAACCTGCGCACGTTCAAAAACCTGACAGCCGTCAGGGAGGTGAGTTTGGTCACGAGTACGGATTATGTGCGCAAGGCGTTGCGGAATGTCGTTTTGGAAATGATCAGGGAGGCGGTGCCGAAATCCATGCAAGACCCCCGCTTAAAAGCCCATGTGGTCGATTTGTAACCCGCGCCGGCGAACGTCTCACAAAGCGTTTGCCCTCAATTTTTCGCATGTAGCCCGCGACGCCGGCACGAGCGGCAGGCGGAGGACATTCTCTGCCAGTCCCAGCAGATGAAGGGCGGCTTTAATCCCTGCCGGGTTTCCGTCGGCGCTCAATGCTTCAAACAATGCCAGCATCCTGTAATGCACCGCTTGCGCCTGCGCCATGTTATGGTTCAGGGCTTCGCGCACCAGCGCGGACATGTATTGCGGATATGCGTTGGCTGCCACGGAAATAACCCCGTTTCCGCCCACGGCAATCAGCGGCAAAGTGAGTGCATCGTCGCCCGAAATCACGGCAAAACCTTCCGGTCGTCCCCTGATGATCTCCATCATCTGCGGCAACATGCCCGACGCTTCCTTCACGGCAACGATGTTATCCGTTTCGCGCGCCAGCGTGAGGACGGTTTCCGGGGTCATGTTGACGCCTGTGCGTCCCGGAATGTTGTACAGGATCACCGGAACGGGACTTTGCGCGGCTATCGCTTTGAAATGGGCGACCAGTCCGGCTTGGGAAGGTCTGTTGTAGTACGGCGCTACCGACAATATACCGGAGATACCGGAAAAATCGGTATGCCGGATGGTTTCTACCGTTTTAGCGGTATCGTTTCCGCCGATACCCGCCACCACCGGAATTTTTCCTGCCGCCTGTCGCGCCACATGACGCACCACCTGTGCATTTTCTTCGCCGGAGAGCGTAGCCGCTTCGCCGGTGGTGCCCATCACCACCAGATAGTCCGCTCGCCCTGCAATGCAGTGATCCGTTATGCGGGTCAATGCGTCGAAATCTATCGTTTCATCCTTTTTGAACGGCGTAACCAATGCTACGCCTGTGCCTTGAAATAGCATATAAATAAACTGTTTTTAATCCATTACGGTATTATTCCGGATTTCTCAAATTGGACAGATACAATTTGACATTATCCAGAAAATATTTGATACTTGGTTGTTTTCCGATATCAATCATCAGGTCGTAGTTCGGGTTGCCGTCGTTCAGGACGCCCACCTTGCATTTGGCTACGGAGGTTTGCGCAACATATTCCACCGGGAAATGCGGATGGATACTGCAATTGATCAGCATATCGAAAGGCTCGGCGACAAACTTGTCCACCACATCCGCCTTCGGGATAAAAAAAATATTCAGGTCGTTTTGCGTGATAAATTCCATTCCCTGCCAAAAAAGAAATTTTTCGGGAATTTTTTTTCCGGCGAAATAGCCCAGCACGAAATACCTGATTCCCTTTTGATGGAGGAAACCCAGAAAATCCTTCAAAACATTGATGCTCGTTTCATTCTCGGAAGCGCATACAATCCCTGCGTATTTTGCAGATGCAAAATCAAACAGCGTTTTTTGCCGTTTCAGTCCGGAAATCTTCTTGCGAAGAAGCCTGTTGGCTATCTTTAACCGTATTTTTTCTAATATCACGATGCGTTAAGTCTAAAATTATCGGTTCACAAACTTACGGATTTTTTATGAAAAACAAGTTTATTCCGAAATAGATTTTTATCTTTGGTACAAATTTATACGGTATGAATGATTTTTTTCCTTCGGAGAAATGGCGGTACTGTCCGTACTGCGGCGCTGACGCCTTCCGTCCGGGAGATGCAAACTACATGAAATGCGAGGTTTGCGGCGAGAAATTTTACATCAATGCTTCCGCTGCGGTTGCCTGCATTGTGGTCAATGCGCAAAAAGAAATTTTGCTGACGCGGCGGAAATTCGAACCGGCAAAGGGGATGCTTGATTTGCCGGGCGGGTTCGTAAATGCGGATGAAACGGCAGAGGAGGCAGTGCGCAGGGAAATCATGGAAGAACTGAACCTTCGGGTGGACGCCGCGCGGTATTTCGGCAGTTCCACCAACCGCTACCACTATGGCAACATGACGTATTTTACGCTCGACATGGGATTTGAATGTACGGTTTCCGATTTTTCCCGTCTTTCCGCAGCCGACGATGTGGCTTCATGCGCTTTTTTTGCTCCCTGCAAAGTGGATTTTGCGCAAATCGGTTTTCCTTCCATACGTGCTTTGGTGCGGCGTTACATGCAGCGGTAGGCGTTTCCTCAGACGGTCACTCCTTTTTTCCCCTGCGGTTTATTTCATCACGGATTTGGGACGCCCGTTCGTAATCTTCGTGCCGGATGGCTTCATTCAACAGGTTTTCCAGTTCGACCATATTTTTGGACCGCAAAACTTCTTCTTTCCGTGCGTTTTTTTTCGCGGATTTTGGTTGGGGATCGTGCGTAAACACCACGCCGGCGCGCTCAATAATTTCTTCCGTAGTATAAATGGGACACTGGAAACGCAGAGCCAGCGCGATGGCGTCCGACGTCCGCGCGTCTAATTCTACCTTCCTGATCCCGTTGTTGCAAACCAGTTTCGAATAAAAGATACCTTCTTCCAAACGAAAGATATATACCGTTTCCAGGATAATATCGTATTCGGTAGCAAAAGTAAAAAACAAGTCATGCGTCAGCGGGCGGGGAGGTTTTAGTCCTTCCAGCTGAATGGCAATAGCCTGCGCTTCAAATCCGCCTATGATAATCGGAATGCGCCTGTTCCCGTTTTCTTCACCCAGAATCAGCGCATAAGCTCCCGTTTGCGTCTGGCTGTATGAAATACCCAACACATTAAGAAATACTTTATTCATCCGTACATGACATTAGTTATTATTGCTTTGCTTGAGATGACAAACTTACAATCTTTTCCGGAAATACACAAATTAAGGGATGCGAAATAAATAATATAATGAATGGGAGCATCATATTGACGTCCCTGCGGCGCTTCTTTGTCGCGTAAAATATGACAGGTGATTTATTTTATCTCTTTAGCAATGCCGAATAAAAAACTTATCACGGATATGAAATTCGACCTCGAAGAGGTCACATGTTTATAGAAGCAATGTACCCTTTGTTGTACGACCCCGACGGGGTCGAATGGAAACACAACATCGTTTTTCTATAAACATACGAT
>JAISRX010000239.1 GCA_031273395.1 Bacteroidales bacterium
TCAGAAAGTTTGCCACGTCAAAGTCCTTTTCACGGACTTGTTTGGCTTCAAGGATTGTCCGGTATTCCGTGTTCACAAACTCGTAAAACGTGTTGAACGAGGGAACAATGCCCTCTTTCAGGCGGTCGATATAGAGGCTGACGGCATTGGAGAGGGCAACTTCTTCAGCCCGTGTAGGTGGTTCGTTGTCCCGCTTCCACAGCGTGAGGATGAGCGTTTTGATGCTTTCCCGTTTCTCTATATCGAAGAGACCGTCGTCGGTATAAAATGGATTAAACGCTATCGGGTTCTGTTCGGTGTAGGTGAAATACACCCCGTCTGCAGCCTGCGTTTTCCGGTGAATCAGGTTGCAAAGTCCCTGATAGGAATTGCCGGTATCCACCAGTACCACATGTGTTCCCTGTTCATAGTACTGCCGTACCATGTGGTTGGTAAAAAACGATTTACCGCTGCCGGAAGGTCCAAGTATGAATTTGTTCCGGTTGGTGATAATTCCCCGTTTCATGGGCAAATCAGATATGTCCACATGCAGGGGTTTTCCCGTCAGACGGTCCACCATCCTGATACCGAAAGGCGACAGCGAACTTTTGTAATTGGTTTCTTCCGTGAAAAAGCACAATGCCTGTTCAATGAATGTGTAAAAACTTTCTTCGCTCGGAAAATCCGCCTCATTTCCCGGAATGCCTGCCCAAAACAGGGTGGGGGTATCCACGGTGTTGTGCCGCGGTTTACATTCCATGAGCGCCAGCTGGCTGCCCACGTCGTTTTTAATCCGCCCAAGTTCCTCGCGGTCATCACTCCACGCCATGACATTGCAATGACAGCGCACGGAGGTCAATCCGAAACTGTGGGCTTCGTTCAAATAACTTTCAATCCATTCCTTGTTGATTTGGTTGCTGCGGCTGTAACGGGAAAGGGAGTGCATGTTCCGCGCCTGCTTTTCAAAGCGTTTTAGATTCTCCGCATGGTCATCAATAAAAATAAACTGATTGTAGATGTGGTTACATGGAAGCAATACGCCAACCGGTGCAGCGAATGACAGACGGCAGTCGCTGCGGTCGGTGGAGAGTTTTTCGTAACGGGTATCCGTCGCTGCGCGGGAAGGCAAATCGTCCGCATCCGAAAGTGTGTGCAGGCAAAGGATATGGTCGCCGATTTTCATTTCATCAGCCCCCAGTGACATATCCTGCAAACAGGTTGTGTTTTCGAGAGACAGTGAAAAGTATTTTTCAATCAGTCCCGGACTGTTCTCTGTTCCGGTAATCTCATCGGAAGTCAGGCGGATAAGGCGGATAAATTCGCTGTCGTTCATAATACGTTCAAACTGCCCGACGGCTTCCATGAATTTGGCACCCGTTTCCCCGTCCCGTATTTCCTTCGGGACAATAAAACCGCGGCAAAGCGTGGAAAAGTTACTTTGCGTTCGCATACGCTCTTTGGTGGTTTTCGTCAGGAACAGGAAACAGGCATGATTCAGATACGGACGTTCATTGAAATGACGCTCAAAAGAACGGCTTAAAAAACTCAAGTCGTCTTTTTGAATGTCGGGAGTGTAGTTTTCCTTAATAAACCAGTCCTGCTTATGAACAGCCGAATAATCGGGCAACACCCTGATCGCCTTTGCCCATGCCGAATGAATGGCTTCGTACTCCGCACCGGTTACGGTAAACAGTTCGGGTAACTCAACTTTAAAGGCTGCCGTTATGTCTGCGTCCTTGCTGATGATACAGCCGCGTTCTACCTTCAACAAGGGAAATTTGCTCTCCAGTGTAACCGCTTTTAATATATTCCTCATCTTTTTCCGAATGTTTAATTCCGGTTAATTTTTAACTCTTGTTTGAAACAGCCGGAAAACAGTCCGGCGGCTGATGACATATCGAGGATGGTGGCTCTTTGCCTGCCGTTTCATTAATCCGTGTTCGCCATATTTCCCGTTCAGGTAAAATGTCCCGTAAATCAATGCCGGTGCGGAGATAACGCCGAAGGCGATACATACCCACTGATTGATTCCCGCCATGTACATGACCGCGAACACTACAAACAGACCCAGCAACCCGCCTGCGAATATGAACAGGTATTGACTTTTCAATCCCTTGAACTCCGCCGGTTTGCCTGTTCCCCTGTTGATGGAATACTCCGCCATTGCTTTTTATAAAAAGAAAGAACGGAGAATGGTTGCCGAGACGATCAGGAAAATACACGCGCCGAACCACGAGGCTGCGGTTTTACTTGTATCCGGATCGCCGGCGGAGAACTTGCTGTACACCTTTACCCCGCCGATTAATCCGACCACCGCGCCGATGGCGTAGATCAGTTTGGTGGCAGGGTCGAAATAGGAGGTAACCATGCTGGTGGCGTCGGTGATTCCCGCCGCGCCGTTGCCCTGTGCAAGTGCGCCTGTGGCTGCCGTCAGAAGGGCTGCCGAAATAATAAACTGTT
Organism: Bacteroidales bacterium; assembly: GCA_031273395.1. Classification (GTDB taxonomy): domain Bacteria; phylum Bacteroidota; class Bacteroidia; order Bacteroidales; family UBA4181; genus JAIRLS01. The sequence continues at coordinate 2,440 of JAISRX010000239.1, forward strand.
TTTTTGTCATGATGATTTTTTTATGATGCCGTGAAAGTGGGAGGCGTTATGCCTCCCCTGCATTCACGACGGGTGAATAACTGCTTTTAACGAACTCTTAATTTTTAACCGGTATTCCTACCCGTAATTCCTTTCTTTCATTTCCTTTTCCGTTTAACTTAAAAAATCGGCAATATTAAAATCGCTGTCTTCGTTATGATCATTTTCGTTTTCGGCGGGTTCTTCCGGCAGGATACTCTGTACATGCCGTTCAATGACCGCCTTGATGTTTGTCTCCCTGCCCGCCTCGCCCGAAATCAACTGTTCAAACAAATCTGTTTTTTCCGGTTGATAAAGGACTTTGCCTGCGGCTTGCGCCGCTTCGTCCGGTTGGGCTTGCGGGTTGGCTGCCGTGTCAATGGCTTCCGTCATCTCTTCGTAAGAAAACCCGCCGGCAAAAACGGCTTCCCGCCCCGGCGACCGGAGGAGTTCTTCCGCTTCTTCCTCCATGTCCGGCTCGCCGGCTGCTGCATCTTCCGGTTCATCTTCCATCCTCTCCAGAGGGTAATCGACAGCCATCGGTTCGGGAGGCATGGAAAACACTTCGTCCAATTCTCCGGACGGGATCACCGCGCCTGTTTGCCTGTTGTCCGGCGCAAATGTAGGGACGTTTTCCGTATGGTGTTCATTTCCTGCCACAATGACGGCGTTTGGCTGCGGTCTGCTTCGCAAAGCGGGGACATGGCGGCTTGCCCCCGTCACACCGTCCGTATCCGGATCCCTTTCGGACGGAACGTCACTGTCCTGCGGCTTCGGACAGACTGTCCGGCAGAGCAGGTACAGCGCTGTGAGCATTATTGTCAGAACAAGGGCTTTCATGGCGTCTGTTTCAAGATCAGTCCTGCACGGATTTCTCCGGTTGCTTTGAAAAAATCTGTATTCCCGATGTCTCCATACTGTTTGATTTACGGTTTAATTATTTAAAAATGATTTTCTTTTTGAATGACTGGACAATCTCATCCTGAAACATCTCAAAATGATGGGCAATGATATTGTCGATGTATCCGAACAGTGACACTTCATTCCCGCCCACCACGTGTACAATCTGCGAGATACGGTCGTGAAATTCCCTTCGGATATACACCGACTTTCCAAAACGTGCCGGAGGCAGGTCGGTTTCCCTGATAAACTGCGCTTCGTATTCCTGCTGTTTTTCCCGTTTGCTGCGGGTTTCTTCCCTGAGAGGTTCGACCGCCGCTGCCGGCGCTTCTTTTGCCGCTGCGGGTTCGGGCGCCGGTTCTTTTATTTCCGCCTGTGCCGTCTGAACACTTTCCGGAACAGCCCTCCGGTCTTTCTTGACGGAGGCGATAAGAAAACTTTCGTCTATCTCATCGGGATTGATTCTTTTTGTCATTTTTTATCGTTTTACCGTTTCACATATTTCTTTTACCAGCTCCTCTATGTTACTGCCTTTCATCATGCTTTTATCCACGGGAAAAAGCGTGGAACGGAACACGGGTCTGTGCGTTTCGGTCAGTTCGTGGCGAAAACGCTTGCTGTCGGGAATGACTGTTTTCATTACCGACAGCCCCAGTTCGCCGATGGCGCTTTCGTAAGCCGCATACAGAGGCGTCCGTTCGCGACCGTCCACCATGTTCCAAATGAGACGCAACGCTTTTATGCTGCTCTTTCCGGTGGTGATCAGCCGGTCGTTCAGAAGGGAAGCAAATTGCAGCGTGCTTTCGAGAACAACCCTGTCGGCGCTTATGGGTGTGAAAACATAATCCATTGAGGCGAGCGTCTTCAATACCCCTTCGCTGTTAAGCGTCCCGGGCAGGTCGAAAAAGATAAAATCCAAATCTTCCGTCTTCTGCAATTCTTCCGCAGTTTTGACGGCATCGCCTGCCGTACATTCTTCCACTGTGTAGGCTTTCCGCTTCAGGGCGGTAAACTGAATATGCGCCATCCGTTTATAGTGGCTGTCATTCATCACCTGTTCCACATCCCGCCTGCGCATCTCCACAACAGAGTGTTGCGGGTAATCACCATCCACTACGGCTACCCTGTAGCCCTTTACATAATGTAAATAACTTGCCGTCAATACAGTCAGCGCTGTTTTGCCCATCCCGCCCTTTTGCGTGGAGAAGGCGATAAATAATGTTTCTCTGTTCATCCGATGAATTATTTTAGAATTATTTTATTTGTCTGTTTATGCCGTTATTTGTTTGTCTGACCGTATATCTCTTTTGAAATACACCGGGAAGACCGGATGTTCCTGCCAATATTCCAACATTCCAACATTCCAATATTCCAATATCGGAATATACCGATATTCCGGAAAATATCGGACGGTAAATGTATATGCCGATACCATTTCACCGGCGTTTGTTTGATTTTACAGTCAATCATCCGTTTTTTCAAACAGTCACCCATCTTTACATTCATTTTACTTTTCATTCTTACATTCATTTTTATATCTGTTTTTATTTACAGTTGTCTTTGCCACTCGCGGTATCTTTTTACCGGCTTACCGACAATCCGGTGCAAAGGAATATACAAAAACGGGGAATGATTCACCTTACCGACAAATGGCGCCGGTTTGCGTCTGCCTGGCATCGCTTGGCGTTCGGCAGGACAGATGATATGCAAAAAACACTACGTAACTTTGCAGCGTCATTTTAAAACATCCGGGCAGGAGATGCAAAAACAATTCAAAAAACAGTCGATATGGTCATTTCAACAGTCGATCGGGCTATCCCGAAAGTCAATCGGGTAACTCAAAAGTCAATCGGGCTAACCTCCAATTCGCCGGAGGCGAATTTATTTGCGCAGGCAAATGGCAAGTTGTGTTTTGAGTACCTCAAAACATTTTCAGTACCTGAAAATCAACTTGCCCCATTGCCTGATGCAACGGGGGGAAATGCCTCCGAAGTCGGCATTTCTGTAAAATATGAATTTACAGGCTTGCAGCAATGACAGCAGACAGTAAACATCCGGGAACAGGCGGACGCAAGCCGAAAGCCGACCCGTGCAGCCATCGTTATTCATTCAACCTGAACGATGCGGACAACGTGCAGTTCCTGTCCCTTTTCGATGCTTCGGGATTAAAAGACAGGGCGCATTTTATTACTTCCTGCATATTCAACAGGGAGTTGAAAGTGGTGAAAGTCGATAAGGCGGCGATGGATTATTACATGCGCCTGACCACTTTTCATTCACAGTTTCGTGCAATAGGAGTGAATTACAATCAAATTACAAAGGCAATTAAAGGGACTTTTACCGAGAAAAAAGCCCTTGCATTTCTCTACAAATTAGAAAAAGCCACGCGGGAACTGGTTGAAATAAATCAAAAAATTGTGGCGCTAACCGCAGAATTTGAAAAGAAAATTTCAGGAAAATGAACATCAAAAACCGGAACAGATGATTGCAAAAATGAGTGCCGGCAATACCCTTTACGGTGCGCTTTCGTACAATCAAAACAAGGTGGACGACAACCTCGCAAAGGTCATTTTCACCAGCCGCATGATAGAATATGCGGATGGAAGTTGCGATATGAATACCTGTCTGCGCTCGTTTGAACCGTATCTTTTAGCAAACAATAAAACCGAAAAACCGGTATTGCATGTGTCCATCAATCCCGATCCGAAAGACGTTTTGACCAGTGAACAACTGTCGGATATTGCGCAGGAATACATGCGGAAAATGGGTTACGGCGACCA
>JAISRX010000252.1 GCA_031273395.1 Bacteroidales bacterium
ATGGCTATCCAACCAGTAGTCCGCTTTTTCAAACAGCTTTTTCTTTTGCCGGTCGCACATCCGCCAATCTACAAAGAACCCTCTTTTGTATTGTGTTGCCGCGTCTTCTGCTTTATTCCTGATACCGATATTGTTGACTTCATGCAAGCGTTGTCTGCGTTGAATTTCCCAGCGAGCCATATCGGCATACACCAGCACGTCCGGCTGTTCTGCGACCAGCGAAGCGCCGTATCCGTAAACCACCGTCATGCCGGACGTTTCACGGATTTGCCGCCGGATATTTTCCACTTTTCTCCCATCTATCAAATCGCTTAACTGCAAGCGGGTCATGTAACCGAAAAGGCGGTCGTCCGTCACATCGGGAAAGGTGATTCCGCGAATCCGGTCTTCGGCAAGCAACAGCTCGTCCGTATGCACAAAGAAATCCGGTTCCGCCTGCTTGAAGCCCTGTATCAACTCTTCGTGATACACCCCCTGATAGCTCTCAACCGCCACAACGAAACGGCTTTTTGACGCATTTTTAAAGGAGTTCTTAATGAGGGATGAGATGACGTCCCATCCCTCGTAACAATCCCCCGTTATTTCAATAAAAGGTGATTTGTCGTAATTGGATTTCATGATATACTGTTTCGGTTCAAATTTCGCTGCAAAGAACCGACTTATTTTACAATATTTTATTTACCTTTGTTCCTAAATATTTGTACTATCTTACGGTTATGCCAATTTTTGCAGTAAAAGAAGGATTTAAGGGTCAGCGCATCCTTTCTTTCCCCGAGGAAAGTATTCGCTCTTTTTTGAAAGACGTCCGGATAAAAAATCTTTACATCACCCGTATCGGTTTTTTTCCGGAAGTAAAGTACCATTATAACAATAAATTGGAAGGAGTTGATTACTGCATTCTTATTTATTGTATTCAAGGGAAAGGCTGGTTTGAGACAGGACAAAAAAAATACGAGGTCAAACATGACCAGTTTTTTATTCTTCCGTCGCAGGTTTCTTACAGTTTTGGAGCGAATAATGAAGACCCCTGGAGTATTTACTGGATACATTTCAAAGGAAATGTTGCACTTTCTTTTGTTCCTTCTCTCATTCACCCCTACTCGATTGATCCCGACAAATATTCCCGTATTCAGGAGCGCAGGGATATGATTGAAGAGATTTACAGCTGTTTGGAATCGGGTTTTATCAAAGAATATTATGTATATGCCTGCTCCTGTTTGCACCATTTATTGGCTTCTTTCCTTTATTTACAGGCATTTCGCAAAATCAGGCAAATACATAGCCATAAGCAGGGAACGATGGAACAGGTCATCCATTATATGAAGGAACATATCCATGAAAAGCTAAGATTGGAACGAATTGCCGTCCAATTTCATCTTTCGGTTTCCCAGTTTTCTTTCCTGTTCAAGCAATATACCTCTCATTCTCCCATCGATTATTTTATCCGCCTGAAAATTCAAAGAGCTTGCCAATATATGGACCTGACCCGGCTGAAAGTGTCGGAAATCGCTTTATTGCTCGGTTTTGAAGACTTATCCTATTTCAGCCGCATATTCTCCAAAGTGATGAAAATGTCCCCGTCGGCTTACCGGAACCATATACGCGACAACCAAGCGTAATGAGAAAGATAAAAAATGAAGTTCGTTTTTTGGGAATATCTTCAAAGAATTGTTATCGGCAGATTGGCAAAAAGAACAAGGAAGGCGAGTAGCAAGACGGCGCTGTAAGCAATTGGGCGAGAGGCTTCAATATCCGTACCGCCGGTTGCCATCACACATCAATGATATGGCGAAGGCATGACCCGGTCAAAAATACTTTGAGGCAGTTTAGGTAGAAATAAGCAGCTACGGTGAACAGGATAGGCGCAGTTTCGCCCGAAACCCGTCCGATTACCGATATCGAACCGGTAATGATGTGTGAAAATGCCGTCGGTAAGGTCACTATGCGAGCGACTATTCTCCTTGCAGTTTGAAGATATAGGTAATGGTTCCTTTCTGCACGGGCGCGTCGGGTTTACGGGTGAATTTGGCTTGCTTCGCCGCTGTCAGTGCAGCGTCCAGCAGTGTTTTGTCCAGCGTGGTAGATCCTTTCCTGCCGGAAATGGCTTCGATGACATTCCCGTCTTTGTCCACCGTAATTTCCACCACTACTGTTCCCTGTTCCTGCGAATTATATGCGGGCTTGGGCAGCCGTCCCTGCAAGCCTCTTCCGCTTAACGCCCATTTGCCGTCTCCATCGCCGCCTTCTCCATATACGTGGACATTGGGCGCACCGGTGGTTACGCCCTGATTGCCCTGTCCGCCCGCTTCTCCCTGGCTGCTTGCCGTGCTTGCGTTGTCTCCGCGTCCCGGAAACATTGCCCGCTGATCGGGTTTCCGTTCCGGCTTGGGCGGTTCCACCACTGCCGGTTGAGGCGTTTCTTTGGGTGTTTCTTTCGGCTTTTCCTCCGGTTTTTCTTTTTCTTTGGGCTTGACCTCCGGTTTTGACGGTATGGCAACACTTTCTTCCGTGTCCTGCGTCAAAACGGTTTCCTGCTGCTGCTGTTGCCGGACAGGTACCTGTTGCGGCTGCGCCTGAACCGGTTCGCTCGGACGCGGCTCTCTGTTGCCCATGCCTGTTTTCGTATTGCCGAAGTCCACCAGAATCCCCTGTTCTTCGGGCAATGGAAGCGGTGTGCGGAACGCCATGTACAACAAAAGGAACAGCAGACCTCCATGAAAAACAATGGTGCCGATCAGTCCGTTGCGATATTTAACCGGTGTTGCCATCCTTGTTAAGGTTTACTTTCTTTCCGGCGCGGTTGCCAGAATTAATTTATATTTATTGCGCACGGCAATATTCATCACTTTGACCACTTCTTCCATCGGGACGCTTTTGTCCACATGCAGGGAAATGGTAGGATCGGCGGCTTCTCTCAGTTTCAGCTGCAACTGCCGTTCCAAATCGCTAAACGACACCGGCGCAGTTTCGACAAAATACCGGAAATCTCTGGTGATGGATACGCTGGTGATCGCCTTTGCCGACGTTTGGTTGTTGCTTTGCGGCAACAGCAGTTTCAGCGCGTTCGGACTGACCAGCGTGGAAGTGATCATGAAAAAGATGAGCAGCAGGAACACCAGGTCGGTCATGGACGACATGCTGAACGACGGGCTGATTTTATTGGATGAGCGGATTGCCATGATTCATTCTGTTTTTTGATTTTCGATGAATTTGTCCGTTATCAACTATTTCGCAGGTTCGTTGAGCAGATCCATGAACTCGGTAGTATTGGCTTCCAAACCGTTGACCACCTTTTCGACGCTCGCCACTAAAATATTGTAGGCAAAATACGCGATAATGCCCACCAGCAGACCGGCAACCGTGGTGATCATGGCTTCATAAATCCCCGACGAGAGAATTTGGATATCGATATTGTTTCCTGCCATCGACATGTCGTAAAATGCCTTTACCATACCGGTGACCGTTCCGAGAAATCCGAGCATGGGCGCTCCTCCGGAGGCGGTAGCCAGGGTAGGCAATCCTTTTTCAAGTTTGGACACTTCCAGCCGTCCCACATTCTCTATGGCGGTATTGATGTCGTTCAACGGGCGCCCGATGCGCTCAACGCCTTTTTCGATCATCCGGGCAATGGGGCTGTCGGTGGACTGGCACAGGGCAAGCGCGGAGTCGATCTTGCCGTCGTGGATATAATCCTTGATGCGGTTCATAAAATTCTCGTCCGTCTGCGCTGCCTTGCGGATGGCAAAATAGCGCTCGACAAAAATATACACTGCCAGGATGGACAGGATGGCAATGGGTATCATGAGCCATCCTCCCTTGAGGGTAAGATCCCATAACGGCAAACTGACTTCTTCCGGCACTTCCGCAAGTGCGTCCGTAACATTGACCTGCAATAATAAATGATATAACATTGGATTTATTTTTAAGATTTAATTGTTCATTTCGTTTACAGCAAATAATATACCACAACTCCGGCAAAATAGCCCGCCGCAGCCAGCAAGGTAACTTTTTTCACGTACCAGAGGAAATCTATCTTCATGATCCCCATGGCAGCGACGCCTGCCGCCGATCCGATGATGAGCATGCTCCCGCCTGTTCCGGCGCAGTAAGCCAACAAATTCCAGAAGGTGCCGTCAGCCGTAAAATAATTCAGATAGGCCGCCTTTTCCGGATCGACGATGGTCGACAGGATTTCCGGCGTTGTCACCTCATACATTCCCATCGTACCCGCCACCAGGGGGACATTGTCCACTATGGATGATAACGTGCCGATAGCCAGATTTATTGCATATATATTATGTATCTTTTCGTCCAGAAAAACGCTGAGGATGTTCAAATGCCCGGCAGATTCCAGTCCCGCCACGGCAAGCAGGATACCCAGAAAAAAGAAAATGGTGGGCGTGTCGACTTTTTTCAGGATGCCCGTGAGCGTCAATTTCAGTTTCAGTTCACTTTGTTTCCTGCGGTGCAGAATTTCCGTCATGATCCACATGATACCCAGCACAAACAGCATCCCGATGTAGGGAGGAAGATGTGTAACGGACTTGAAAACAGGCACAAAAAGTAACCCCATCACGCCGGCAACCAGTATCGTCCAGCGTTCGCGGTCGGTGGTAGGCACCACCGATCTGGCGCGGTCGGTGCGGGAGGGTTGTACGGCATTGCCCTTCATGGTGAACGACACGATGGTCAATGGAACCACCATGCACACCACGCTCGGAAGCAGTACTTTGACGATAATACTCAGCGCCGTCACCTGTCCGCCGATCCACAACATGATAGTGGTGACGTCGCCGATAGGAGACCACGCACCTCCGGCGTTAGCGGCAATCACTATCATGCTGGCAAAGAACCAGCGGGTATGTCTTCCGCCGATGATCTTCCGCATGAGCGCAATCATCACGATGGTAGTGGTCAGGTTATCCAGCACCGCCGACATGAAAAACGTGAGAAAAGAGAAAATCCACAGCAATCTTACCTTACCTGTCGTCCGGATGATTTTGGACAAAATATTGAACCCGCCGTGGCTGTCAATAATTTCCACGATCGTCATCGCACCCAACAGGAAAAATAATATTTCGCTGATTGCTCCGAGATGTTCGATCAGTTCGTGATGTGTAACAAACTCAATGGCGGATGCGCCCGGATGCAATTTCAGGTACTCCTGAAAACTTTCCATTCCGGGATAAATGTTTTCCCCGCCGAAGGCAATACACACCCACACCAAAGCGGCAGTCACCAGCGCCGGTGCGGACTTGTCTATTTTTAACGAATGTTCAAGGGCAATGGCGGCATAGCCTGCTACAAAAACAGCAACAATCAAATAAAACATGATACTCAAAGTGTATTAACCAGGCAGCAAAGGTATGAAAATTGTATCACAAAACAATACCGGCACAATATTTTTGCAATGGGGAGCTATACTGCATCCGGTTGAGTTTTGAGTTTTCGTACCCCGCACTGCGCTTCGCTTGTACGGGGTTATCAAAAGGCAACCCCTGTCGGGGTTGCGCACAGCCCTGCATAGACGTAAAACGCCGCAGGCGTTA
>JAISRX010000266.1 GCA_031273395.1 Bacteroidales bacterium
AAGCGGTGAAACGCTAACCAAAACCATGCTTCTGACGGCTCGGCACAAGTCCATCGCCCGCCTGTTCGACCCTGATTTTTGGAAAATCGATTAGGGTGACGCATTGTCGAAGTCAGGAAGCGAAGCGCAGTGCGGGGTACGAAAACTCAAAACTCAACCGAATGCAGTATAATATTCCCAATATTATCATTGATATGGCTCATATTATCCTTAGTGCAATTCACGGAAGGCTTGACGCGGATGGTGCTATCCTTGACGTGGCTTGCGTTGTCGCCGACATGACGCATACTGTCCGTGGAACCGTTCCCGTAATGTACGGGATGCAGAGGAAAATATTTTTTCGGGAAAAATACGGACAGGGGGGGGATAAAAAAATCGGGATGCGGAAAAGGTGGTTGCAAAACGGCTTTGGCAACAGGGCGGCGTCACGGGGAGGCGCGCTGTTTTCCACCCACCCGCGACTGCCGGTCATTCGCCGGAAAGACGTACAACAGGCGTTCCGGTTTCCGTCGGGAAAATAAATCACGCAAAATAATTTGTTTTCAAAAAAATATCCCTTACTTTTGCCGGCGGTCAGGTATCCGTTTGAGGATATGCGCGTATCAGGATTTTTAGAATAAGGTAAATTTGAGGAAGATGAAAATCAGTAGATTAACGGTCATTTTGTTTGCAGCGGCGAGTTTTGCACTTTCACTGCGGAGCGCAGCTTGTGCAGGGCAGTCCGCACCCGCCGATTCCATCATGGCTCCCAATGTTTTCACGCCCAACGGCGATCAGAAAAACGATCTTTTCGTTGTATATTCGGTGAAGGATCAGCCGGTGACGCTCAGGGTCTATACCCGCGCGGGCGTGACGGTTTTCAGCATCACCGCCAAACGTTGCCTGTGGGACGGCTGCTCGCTGAGCGGGGAAAAAATGGCAAGCGGGGTTTACTTCTACACGGCTGAAATATCCGGTTCGTCGCCGAAAATCACCAAAAGCGGTTTTGTGCATTTATTCAGATAAATTATGTTGCATCAACATTATACGGAGTTCCTGAAAAGGGAACTCGATTTCCTTAAAATACTCGTTTCCCGTTTCCACGAACAGGAACAGATAGCGGATGTGGAACTCGACCTGACGCTGCTGAAGGTTCAGGGGATTTATGAACAGCTTTTAAAGTTAAAACTGATACACCGGCAACTCTCCGGGGCGGAAAGCGCGAAAGCCCGACCTGCCGAGAACGCCGCTCCGCCCGTGCAAAGCGAAGCCGGCGAAGATGCGCCCGTCCTCAGGGAAGCAGCGCCCGTCGCGGAAGCGGCGGAGGAGCGCGCAGTGGAGAGTTTCCGCGCCGAGGCGCCGGAAACGGAGGCGAAAGAAGCCGTTGCGGAGGAAAGAGAAGAGACGCCGGCAGCCGTCCTTCCGCGGGGAAGCAGGGGGAACATTACGCTGGCGGACAGGATCAAGCCGGCGGGATACAACCCGATCAACGAAACGCTGGCGCAAAAAAATCCGGTGAACGATCTTTCCAGCCGCTTGCAGACCACGCCTCTGGAGAGCATTACGGCGGGTATCGGCTTGAACGACCGCTTCCTGTACATTCGGGAACTCTTTGGCGGCAACGGAGAGCTTTACGCGGATACCGTTCAAAAGCTGGACGGCGCTTCATCGCTTGCCGAAGCGATGAATTTCGTCAATGAGCGTTTCCGGTGGGACGGCGAGACGGAGTCTGCCCAGAAATTCCTTCACCTGATCCGCCGCAGGCACAGCGGCAACCCCTAATGTATTCGCGATGAGCGGAAAACTGTATCTTGTGCCTACGCCCATCGGCAACATGGGCGACATTACTTTCCGCGCCGTGGAAATTCTCAGGCAGGCGGACGCCATCCTGGCAGAAGACACGCGCACCAGCGGACATTTGCTGCGCCACCTGGGGGTGAACAAACCGCTGACTTCCCACCATAAATTCAACGAACATCAGGCGCTTCCTTCGCTGGTGGAAAGGCTGCTGGCAGGACAGACGCTGGCGCTGGTGACGGATGCGGGGACGCCCGCCATTTCCGATCCGGGCTTCCTGATAGTGAGGGAATGTGTTGCCCGCGGTATAGAGACGGAATGTTTGCCCGGAGCCACCGCGCTTATTCCCGCCCTGGTCAATTCGGGACTTCCCTGCGACCGCTTCTGCTTTGAGGGGTTCCTCCCGGCGAAAAAGGGACGGCAGAAACGCTGGCGGGAACTGGCGGAGGAAACACGGACGATGGTACTGTACGAGTCGCCGCACAAACTTTTAAAAACGCTCGGCGAAATAAAAATGCATCTGGGGGCAGACCGCGCAGTATCCGTATCGCGCGAACTGACCAAACTGTACGGGGAAACGGTGCGCGGAAGCGCCTCCGAACAGTTGGAGACGTGGAGCGGTCGCACCGCCGTGAAGGGGGAAATAGTGATCGTGATTGCGGGAAAGGAACGGTGAATTGAAAGTTGAAAACGGAAAATGGAAAATGGAAAACTGCCCGTTCGCGATTTCTTTTCTGCCGGTTTTCCAAAAAGATTTGATATAAAAACATGTCCGCTTCAAAAAAGATTACTATATTTGTGCTTTGAAATTTAGCAAGCCGAATGTGAAGAGCCTTATCGTTTTTTTTATCTTTTTACTGTCCGGAACGGGTTTACGGGCGCAAGCCGTCCCGTCGGAAGAAGAAAATATCCCGTTCCTGGTCACTTTTGGGAACAAATCCCTCATTACCTGGGGCGACGATGATTTTTCACAAACCTTCTTTTTCATGGTACCCGAAACCTACAAGGGCATGGTTTTCATCCGCGTATTCGATCCCGACGTTGGAGGGATGCACGACGAATTGAACGGGGTGTTCGACACGAAAGTGCAGTATTCCGTCTTTGGCGGCAAGGAAGCATACAGTCATCCCGATTCCAAAAACAGCATCGATCCCGTTGGAAACTACAAGAGCGGCAATCTGCTGTCGAGCAGGATATTCGGCGCTGATCCAAAATACGACAACAAGTGGTTCACCTTCGGACCGTTCACCCCTACCGAAGGGGAATATGTAAAGGATTTCAAGGGATACGTCTTCAAGCTGATTTGCGAAGGCACATCGGGCGACGACGGCAATCTTTACCGCTATTTCATGAGTACCTCCGCCGGTGAGAACATCCCCGTGGAAGGGGGCAACGCCTTTGCCTACGAATATTCGTTTCGCATGCACGACAATCCCGATGAGATTTCGCACATCTATCCCTTCGTTGACGAGAAGTGCATCAAGATACAGCAGCGCAATTTCGACTGGGACGACGACGGGAAAATACGTGTTTCTTCCGAAGTGCGGCGCGAACAGTTTTGTCTGGTTTCGGGAGACGGCGTGTGGGCGGAAAGCGAATTTGCCATCCTGCAGGGCGAAAAGGGCAAATCGCTGGATTTTCAGTTCATCAAGAAAAAACCTTCCGTCCCCAACAACAACGTAGTGATCAACGTGAGCAACCAGTTTGGGGAGATGATGCCGTTCTTCACCAGCCCTATCGGAGGAGTTCCCAAATACAAGTATAACATCGGGGTAAGAAAGAAGCCCCAGAACAATTAAAGAAAGAAAGAGATGATCATCAGGAGAAGAAATGCATGGAGAGCGTTCGCGGCAGCGACGCTTTTGCTGTTGTCGTCAACCGCCGGCGCCCAAACTTACAGGTTCCGTCACTACGGCGTGGAGCAGGGACTTTGCCACTATAGCATCTATTCCATCACG
>JAISRX010000122.1 GCA_031273395.1 Bacteroidales bacterium
GGGGTTATCAAAAGGCAACCCCTGTCGGGGTTGTGCACAGCCCTGCATAGACGTAAAACGCCGCAGGCGTTACCCTTTGATAACCCCGTATGAAATGCGGGGTACGACAGGCTAAAAAATACAAGACTATAACCGAGTGCAGTATATCGCGTTTTCCTCACCCCCTTTGCCGGTGAATGTTAAATTTCAAAATCTGATGAAATATGACAGCAAAAGCGTATGCCGGAACAATCAGCGACGCCGCAGTACCGGCAAAAGGCGTCAGGGACAGTCAGGATGTATCGGCGAAACGTCAAATTTACATTTGGAAGAGGGTACGGAAACACGGCTAATTTCAGCATCGCGATCCTGTTTTTTCACGGAGACTTAGACCTGTTTCCACACAAATAACGGTAGAACCTATTTTTTTATCCCTTCATCAAATTTCAGATAAAAATCCCCTGTCAGTTCCCTGTATTCGCAGGTAAAATCATCCCGTGCAATGTTTTCCATGCACAACATGCGCTCATCAACGTTTGTTGCCGTCCTCGACAACTCCATGAGGACGCGGCGAGGCGGCGCGGAAGAAACAGTCCGCACATGCAACAGCCGTTTCACGAATAATCCTTCCGAAACGGCGTGACGGATAAATAACTGCGCTTCTGCCGGCGGAAGTATCACCGCCATAACGCCCTCCGGGGAAAGCAGTCGCTTTTGACCGTCGATCAACGCGGAAAACGGAAGACTGTCGTTGTGACGCGCCAAACGTCGCTGTTCGCCGGCGGATTTCAGTGAGTTGGTAAAATAAGGCGGATTGCTGATCAGCATGTCGTAACGGGCAACCACATCGCGGCAGGCAAAATGCCGAAAATCATCACAAATAACGCGGATACGATTTGCCCACGGACAGTCCGAAACATTTTGCAACGCTTGCAGACAGGCGGCAGGGTCGATTTCCACCGCATCAATCATGGCAGCAGGGTTGCGTTGCGCCAGCATCAGCGCCAGCAGCCCCGTTCCCGTGCCGACGTCCAGTATGCGGGACGCCTGCGACACATCCGCCCATGCACCCAGCAACACGCTGTCCACGCCCACCTTCATCGCTGCCAGCGATTGACGCACAGTGAAACGCTTGAACCGGAAAAAATCATTTCCCATGACCGACGTTGTTTTTACGGCGCATCCTTTTGACATGCAACCCGCTACAATACACTTTTTCCGTTTTCATCACGAGCCGGTTATTCCTGTTTTTTGATCCCATTTGCCATCATACTTTCCGGGACAGTGCACCCGTTTCTATTTGCCGATGCAGAAATTCCCGAATATGTTTCCCAGCACTTCATCGGTGGTTATTTCGCCGGTTATTTCGCCGAGGAAGTGCATACATTCGCGGATGTCCTGTGCGAGGAACTCCCCGGAGACGCCGGCGTTCAGTCCGTCGATGACGCGGCGGAGGGCTTCCGCCGTTTTTTGCAGCGCTTCGCGGTGACGCAGGTTGCTCACCACGACGTCGTCCCCTTCCGTGTGCAGGAAGCGGGCAATGTCCGTCAGCCGGCGTTCCAGCGCGGAAACATCCGCGTCCGATTTGGCGGAGATCACCGTATATTCCCTGCCGGTGCGCCGGTAATATGCCGTTTTTTCCGCCAGCGCATCCTCCGTCAGCCGGTCGGATTTGTTCAGGACAAGCATCAGGCGCTTGTTGCGGCAGCGTTCCGCTATTTCTTCGGACAGTGGGACGGCGTCGGCGGTAAGGTCGATGACCCACAGGACAATGCTTGCCTGTTCTATTTTCCGGAAGGTGCGTTCTACGCCCAGCCGTTCTACGGCGTCGTCCGTCCGGCGGATGCCTGCCGTGTCGATGAAGCGGAACAGCAAGCCTTCCAATGTTACGGTATCTTCGATGCTGTCGCGCGTGGTGCCGTGCACGTCCGACACAATGGCGCGTTCGTCCTTCAGCAGGCGGTTGAGCAGCGTGGATTTTCCCGCATTGGTCGCTCCAGCAATGGCTACGGGAATACCGTTTTTGATGGCGTTTCCCGTATCGAAGGACGTCACCAGCCGCCGGATCGCCGCTTCTATCCCACCTGCCAGCTGTTTCAGTTCGTTACGGTCGGCAAATTCAACGTCTTCTTCGCTGAAATCCAGTTCCAGTTCAATGAGTGAAGTAAATTTCAGCAGTTGCCGTCGCAGTTCGGACAGTTGCCGGCTAAATTCGCCGCGCATCTGCCGCATTGCCATCCGGTGGGCGGCGGCGGACGAGGAAGCGATGAGGTCGCCGACGGCTTCAGCCTGCGACAGGTCGAGCTTTCCGTTGAGAAATGCCCGTTGCGTAAATTCCCCTGCGGCAGCCATCCGGCAACCGTTTGCCATCAGCAGTTTGAGCAGTTCCTGCTGTATGAATACGGAACCGTGGCAGGATATTTCCACCGTATCCTCGCCGGTGTAGGAGCGGGGAGCGCGGAAAACCGTTGCCAGCGCCTCGTCCAGAAGACGACCTTCGCGGAGGATGCTTCCGAAGACGACCGTGTTTGCCGGCTGTTCGCTCAAAGTGCCGCTTTTCCGTGCGGGGCGGCATATCCTGTTACAGATGGCGACGGCGTCCTTGCCCGACACCCGTATGACGGCAATGCCACCCTGTCCTGCGGGCGTGGATATGGCGCATATTGTGTCTGACCGGATCATCGTATCGAAGAGGGTGGGAGAGGTGTTAACCGTTCTTTTCCAGCAGCGATTTCATGCTTGTCTTTTCCGAAACAATTTCGGACAGACGGCTTATCGGCGCCCGTTCCTGTTCCATTGTGTCGCGGTGGCGGATGGTCACCGTGTCGTCTTCCAGCGTTTGGTGGTCAACGGTGACGCAGTAGGGCGTGCCTATTGCGTCCTGACGGCGGTAACGCTTGCCGATGGAATCTTTTTCGTCGTACTGACAGTTGAACTCGAATTTGAGCCTGTTTTTGATGGCGGTTGCCTTTTCGGGCAGTCCGTCCTTTTTCACCAGCGGAAGCACGGCAAGTTTTACCGGAGCCAGCGCGGGCGGGATGCGCATCACCACGCGTTCGTCGGCAGCGCCGTCTTCCCTGTCGATTTTTTCCTCGGCGTAGGCGGCGGAAACGATGCTCAGGAACATGCGGTCGAGACCGATGGATGTTTCAATCACAAACGGCGTATAACTTTCATTGCGTTCCGGGTCGAAATACTGTATTTTCTTGCCCGAATACTTCTGGTGCTGGCTCAGGTCAAAGTCAGTGCGCGAATGGATACCTTCCAGTTCCTTGAACCCGAACGGAAATTCAAATTCGATGTCGGACGCGGCGTTGGCGTAATGCGCCAGCTTTTCGTGCCGGTGAAAGCGGTACTTGCGGTCGCCCAAGCCCAGCGCCTTGTGCCATTTGATGCGGATGTCCTTCCATTTTTCGTACCATTCGAGTTCCGTTCCGGGCGGTACGAAGAACTGCATCTCCATCTGTTCAAACTCGCGCATGCGGAAGATGAACTGCCGCGCGACAATCTCATTGCGGAACGCCTTGCCGATCTGTGCAATGCCGAACGGTATTTTCATGCGTCCGGTTTTTTGCACGTTCAGGTAGTTGACAAAGATGCCCTGCGCCGTTTCGGGACGCAGGTACACCCGTAATGTGCTGTCGGCGGCAGAACCCATTTCGGTGGCGAACATGAGGTTGAACCGGCGCACTTCCGTCCAGTTGCGCGATCCGGAAACGGGACATGCTATTTCGCAGTCAATGATGATTTGCCGCAATTCTTCCAGATTTTCGCTTTTCAGGGCGTCATTCATCCTGTTGCGTACCGTCTCCGCCGCGCGCTGATATTCAACAACACGCCCGTTGGTGGCGCGGAACAGCGCTTCGTCAAAGCTGTCGCCGAAACGTTTGGCTGCCTTTTCCACTTCCCTGTCGATCCTGTCTTCCGTTTTCCGAATGTGTTCTTCGATCAGTACGTCGGCGCGGTAACGTTTTTTTGAATCCCTGTTGTCAATCAGCGGATCGTTGAAGGCGTCCACGTGACCGGACGCTTTCCATACGGAAGGGTGCATGAAGATGGCGGAATCGATGCCCGTTACGTTGTCGTTGAGCAGCACCATTGCGTCCCACCAGTACTTTTTGATATTGTTTTTCAGTTCTACGCCGGTTTGTCCGTAATCGTACACGGCTCCCAGTCCGTCGTATATTTCACTCGAAGGAAAGATAAATCCATATTCCTTGCAGTGTGCCGTTATTTTCTTGAAAAGATCTTCAGATGTCATTACTTGCTGTTTTTAATTTTAAATTGCGGACAAAGATAGTGGTTTTGCCTGATTTTCGATCATCGGGAAAGAAAAAATCAGCGCCACCGCACTGAAATTCGTCATACCCCCTCCGAAAGAGCTATCCTTCCGATCCTGCAAGTTCTGTTGGAATCCGCACGGTAAACCGCATTATTCGCCATCGGCAGCTATCGCCGTTCGTTTTCCATTTACGGATTACTCCTTAAATCCGCAAGCCAATTATTTTGAGAATAGAGAAATATTTTGAGACAGGTTTTGGTCTCAAATTTTGCGAAAGGCGGACTTGATTTTCGATGTCAATAAAAGAAATTCCTGCAAAAGGAGTGATCCTGTTCAATTTTTTTGTACTTTTACCATTTGAAAAATCAATTGTTACTTTGCTTGTGTAGTAGCGCCAAAATCAGTGAAAATTTTTCAAACGGCAAAGCGTTGCAAATATTTATTTGATAACGCTTTGCTTATTTTTCAGGAAAATTATTCAGGGTCAACGCATTAAAAACATCAATAACCCAACGTATCTCGCAGGAACGTGGCGCGTCTCTAACTCGTTTGACATGGAAGACCTTATTTCATCCGACACAATAGCAGTTTACACTCGCGCAATCGCCATTTACACTCGCGCAATCGCCATTTACATTCGCGCAATCGCCATTTACATTCGCGCAATCACCATTTACACTCGCGCAATCACCATTTACACTCGCGCAATCGCCATTTACATTCGCGCAATCGCCATTTACATTCGCGCAATCGCCATTTACATTCGCGCAATCGCCATTTACACTCGCGCAATCGCCATTTACATTCGCGCAATCGCCATTTACATTCGCACAATCGCCATTTACATTCTGCAGCCATATAATGATTTTAATGCGTTGACCCTGGAAAATTATTTGAGGATTTAAGGGATATGAAAAACAAATTGTATATTTGTCCCGTTTTTTGACGCATATAAATACATACAATTCATGAACAAGTACAGTCGTCCCGATAGCTTTCTTTTGATTCCGGCAGTTTCTCCGGGAAGAAGGCCGGTTTTTGGGGGGGGGCCGCGCCCCCCCCCCCCCCGGGCGCGGGCCGGGGGGGGCGGGCTTGGGGGGGGTGGGTGG
>JAISRX010000162.1 GCA_031273395.1 Bacteroidales bacterium
CTTCGCTTGTACGGGGTTATCAAAAGGCAACCCCTGTCGGGGTTGCGCACAGCCCTGCATGGACGTAAAACGCCGCAGGCGTTACCCTTTGATAACCCCGTATGAAATGCGGGGTACGACAGGCGAAAAAACACAAGACTATAACCGAGTGCAGTATAATTGGCGTTTTCTCTGTTTGAGAAACCCAATATTTATTTCCATTCGCGTTTCCTTTATTCAAGGAACCCAATATTTATTTCCAACCCTGACAATCCCAAATGATGCGAAATAAATAACATATAATGAATGGTTGCATCATATTGATGTCCCGCAGAGACGACGTCATGCATCACCATAGGTTACGCTACGCTCCACCTGCGGACAGCACAAGCTCCTCCCATACGGCAAAGTCCCGCACGGGACGACACTTTATTAACCGTAAGCTTCAGCTTACGGACAGGACAGTATCCATACTTTCCCAAGTCCCGCACGGGACGACACTTTCTGTTGCGGCATATCCCCAAGCGCCGTCCCTAACAGGACATGAAACAACATTTGATGAAGTCAATAGCGCCTCAAAAAAAGAATTAACCGGTTCCGCGTTTCCATCCGGCGTTGTCCATTCTCAGTTGTCCACCGTCAATTCATTGATGAGGTTTCGGTTGGCGCCCATAATACCGTCCAGTTCATTTCGCAGGGTCATTCTCTGCATCATGACTTTGACGTACAGGTACCACAGCACGGGAAACAGTATTTTTGCCGCGACGCGTTGCCATTGGTGTTTGACTTGTATCCTGCAATCGCGCAGGATGGCATGAGGGTACTCTGCCACGGTTTCTTCGATAGCCTCAACAGGCGTTTGCCGGAGTAATGCCCTCACGTGGTCGTAAGTTCTGCCGATCTCCGTCAGCGCCGTATCTTCGCGATCGTACCATATTCCGCCTAACCGCAACATTCGTGTCATGCCGCTTTTCGAATATATTTCGCACTGCTGTGAGAGTTCGTCGAGACGGGCAATGAGGGTTTCCGTCCGCAGTTCGTCGGGTGTGGTATCCATATCTACGGCGGGACGGGGGGTGTGTAGAGTGGCAAAAATCACGTTCAGTCCTTTCCGGATAAGGTTCAAATACCATTCCTGATTGAAGATGGTAGAGTCGCGGGTGGCTTTGTAAGTAAGAAAAATGCTGACGGGCAACACAATGATCGCCGAGAGCCACATGCCCCACAGCGGCGTCATGGAACCGCTTTTTGCGGCTTTTTCGCCGATCATGGAGATCACGTAATACACCACGAAAAAGAGTACGGCAATGATGATGGACGTCCCCAGACCGCTTTTGCGGATGATGGCTCCCAGGGGAGCGCCGATGAAAAACAGAATGATGCAGGCAAGAGAAAGGGAAAATTTCCGGTACCATTCTATGTCGTAGCGCCACGCTTGCCTGTTGAGGATCTCACGCTCGTAAATGACGCCGGAGAACCGGTCTTTCTGGCTTCGCGTGTCGGTAATGGCGTTTTGGATGGACGCTTGCCGTTTTGCTTTCGATTGTTGGCGGAACACGGGCATGAACACTTCCGGTATTCGGGTGCGCAGGGTAGTGTCTATTCGGCGGCTGTCCCCGTGAGGGCTTTGGTAAGCCGGTTTGATCATGGTGCGCAGCATGGATTCCTGATTCCGGCTTACCGTCGAGAGCGAGTCAATGACGTAGGTCAGTTGATCCAGATTCATCATCTGGTAGCCTTTTTTAAAAATCTGTTCGTCCGACCGCTCAAAGTTAAAATCCGGTAAAGCCATCCGGAAAATCTGTCTCTCAAACAATTGATGACTGAACGGATAGGTCTTGTTTTTCTTGTTGATTGTCTGACGATCCACCATCTCCCGGTAGCGATGTCCGTTGTACAGCGTAATTTCGAGAAACCGCTTGTCGGCGGTGACCATCATGTTGCCCGAATCGGCAAGTATGACGGATACGTTGCCGATATTTTCCGTGTGATCGTATATCCTGACGTCATACAGCCGGTTGGTCTCGTAATCCTTGCGCCCTATGCGGATGCTGTAGCCGTCTATCATGTTTGAAAATACGCCTTCGCGAATTTGCAGTTCGGGTCGCTGATGCCGTATTCCCTCAAGCAATGCCCGCATTTTGAGATTGGTAACGGGCGTCACATTATTGACAAACAGAAATGCGCCTGCGGAAATCAAACATGCCATGACAATCAACGGAAGGAATACCCGCTGCAAGGATATGCCGGCGGCTTTCATGGCAATCAGTTCGTAGTTCTCGCCAAGGCTGCTCAGGGTGAAAATCGACGCCATCAACACCGCCAGCGGAAAAGCCATGGAAGCCAGTCCGGCGGAGGCATACAGCAGAAATTCCCCGATGATGAACAAATTAAGCCCCTTGCCTACCAGTTCGTCGATGTATTTCCAGAGAAACTGCATGAGCAGGATGAAAACCACGATGAAGAAGATCAGCACGAATGGACCTATGAACTGTTTGAGCATGAAGCGGTGGAGAATTTTCATATTGTGGCGGTGGTGGGGTTATTTTTTTGCGCGTCGAGCGGCAGTCCGGACACATTCCCGACGAAAAACCGCCACCGATGTTCCCTTGTACTGCATGGCTTCCTTGAGCGCCTGTACATTTTCGGCGTGGTATTTTTTCAGTGGCGTCAGCGTTTTGAGACGTTCGCGGGGCAAACCAAGTCCCAGACAGATGTTTTCGATAACGCCGCAGGCGGAGGATGGCTGTCCGCCGGTCATGCCCGTTGTCAGGTTATCTGAGATGATGATCAGCACCGGAGCGTTTTCGAGTATCACGTCGAGCAGTCCGGTCATTCCCGAATGGGCGAAGGTAGAGTCTCCGATGACGGCGACCACCGGCGACAGTCCCGCGTCGGCAGCGCCTTTTGCCATAGTGATGGAGGCGCCCATGTCCACGCAGGAGTTGATGGACAGGTGCGGCGGCAATGCTCCCAGCGTGTAGCACCCGATGTCGGAAAACACGCGCCCGGGCGTATGTCCCTGCAAGGCGTCGCTCAGGGCGTAAAACATGTCGGTATGTCCGCACCCTTTGCAGAAGGTTGGCGGACGGTTTGCCACCACCTCCGGAACGGGGCGGATATTTGCCGGCGGCAGTCCCAGCGCGCGCGCCACAATGTCGGGCGTCAACTCGCCGTCGCGGGGGAGGGCGCCGTCCAGACGTCCGCAAACCGTAAGGCAGGGATGCGCCGTCAGCCCCTTGAGCCGTTCTTCCACTAACGGGTAGCCGTCTTCCAGCACTAATATCCTGTTGCACCTGCCTGCAAGCTCGCCGATGAGCGACTGCGGAACGGGATACTGCGAGAGCTTCACCACCGGATACGGACATGCCGTCCCCGCGAAATGTTCCGTCAGGTAATTGCAGGCAATGCCGCAGGCGACAATGCCCAGCGAATGGTCGTCGCCGTCGGTGAAAGTGTTGTAGCCCGAAGTGACTGCTTCCTGCGCCAAGGTGCGCTGCTGTTCGAGCAGGTGTTTGTAGCGCCGGCGCGCAAAGGCGGGCAAGAGAACGAACTGATGCGGGTCATCCGGCAGTTTCAACGCTTTTTGCGCCTTTTTTTCCCGCAGCGCAACGTCCGTGCGCGAGTGCGCCATGCGGGTAGTGATGCGCACGAGCGCCGGTATGCCCGTCTTTTCGGACAGGTCGAAGGCATAAAACATCATGTCGTATGCTTCCTGCTGGCTGGAAGGTTCGAGGGTGGGGATCATGGCAAAATGTCCGTAAAAGCGCGAATCCTGTTCGTTTTGCGAGGAGTGCATCGACGGATCGTCGGCAGCCACTACCACCAAGCCCCCGTTCACCCCCGTAACGGCAGCGTTGATGAACGCATCGGCTGCCACGTTCAAGCCCACATGCTTCATGCACACCATCGCGCGCTTGCCGCAGTAGGACATGCCCAAAGCCGCCTCCATCGCCGTTTTTTCATTGGCAGACCACCGGCAGCGTATCCCCTTCTCCTTCGCCTCTGCCGAGGTCTGGACGTACTCCATGATTTCGGTGGACGGAGTGCCGGGGTAAGCGTATATTCCCGACAGCCCGGCGTCAATAGCCGCCTGTGCTATCACCTCGTCGCCCAACAACAGTCTTTTGCTCATCTCCGGTTATTTCAGGCGGGCGAAAGCCGCTTTCATGGAAGCCATTGCTTTCGACAATTTTTCTTCGGAAGTGGCATACGACAGGCGGATACATTTCGGTTCGCCGAACCCGTCGCCCGGAACGGTAGCCACATAGCCGCTGTCAAGCAGGTACAGGCTTGCGTCGGACGAATTGCGGATGACGGTCTTGCCGTCGCTTTTGCCGAAACAGGCGCTCACGTCGGGGAACACGTAAAAGGCGCCTTGCGGAACGTTGTACTTCAGTCCGGGTATTTCGGAAAGTCCCTGCAGCACGAGGTCGCGGCGACGCCTGAACACCTTTTTCATGTCTTCGGTGAAGGAGCTGTCGGTGGTCAGCGCTTTCAGGGCGGCGCGCTGCGCAATGGACGACGGACCGGAAGTGAACTGGCTCTGCAACTTCGAGCAGGCTTTGGCGATCCACAGGGGGGCAGCCATGTAGCCGATGCGGTAGCCGGTCATGGCATAGCATTTGGATACGCCGTTGATGATCACCGTGCGGTCTTTCACGCTGTCGAACTGCGCGATGCTTTCATGACTGCCCGTGAAATTGATGTGCTCGTATATCTCGTCGGCAATGATGATGATGCGCGGATGACGTGCAATGACGCCCGCAATGGCTTCCAACTCGGCTTTGGAATAAACGCTGCCTGTGGGGTTGGAAGGCGAACAGAGCAAAAACGCTTTGGTTTTGGGCGTAATGGCGGCTTCCAGCTGAGCGGGCGTCACCTTGTAATCGTTTTCCAGCGTGGTGGGGATCACCACGTTGATGCCGCCCGCCAGCTTCACCAGCTCCACGTAGGTAACCCAGTACGGCGCGGGAACAATCACCTCGTCGCCGTCGTCCACAACGGACATGACCGCATTGGCAAGCGAATGTTTGGCGCCGTTGGACACAATCACCTGCTGGGGAGTGTAGTCGAGCCGGTTTTCGTTTTTGAATTTTGCCGCCACCGCCTTGCGGAGATCCATGTAGCCGTCCCCCGGCGAATAGAACGAAAAATTGTTGTCCACCGCCTCCCTGGCAGCCGCTTTTACATGATCGGGCGTAAAAAAATCGGGTTCGCCCACGCTCAGGTTCACCACATCTACGCCTGCCGCCTGCAAATCCTGCGTCTTTTGGTTCATTGCCATGGTTTGCGACTCCGAGAGGCAAGCCAGTCTTTTTGATAATAACTCCATAAAAATATGATAAAAATGTTCCGAAAGGGAATTTAAAACACCGCAAAAGTATATTTTTTTATTGAGAATTGAAAATGGAGCCTTGTAAATCTCCATCCGGTTGAAGTTTTAAGGAATTGGCGTTGCGGGGCGTCCGTACTTGCGCCGCCGCCATATACCGCAGGCTATCCCGCCGCATATCCATATCAGGACGGGCAACAGTACGTTAATTATCTGCCATTTCAGCAATTCCCTGTTCACTTTTTGCCTGTCGAGCAAACGCAGTTGAAATTCACGGTTGCGCAGTTTCATCACTCCGGCGTCGTCGGTCAGGTAATTCAGCACATTCACAAGAAAATCCTTGTTGGCGAACGTCCGGCGGGAGTAACGGTCGTAGCCGAGCGGCTGTGCCGGGACGGCTCCCTGCAAGGTATTGCGGACGTCGTTGCGGGCAATGTCCCCGTCCGAAACCACCGCCATTTTGGTATCCACGCTCACTGTAGCCTGCGGTTCGTTGAGATCCGGAAACATGTTTTTCACGCTCCGGCTGCGAAACACCGACGGGAATTTTCCTTCCAGCAAAACGGCGGTAATACGGTGGGGACGGTTGAACTGTTCCTGTTCGGGGATGCGTTCGTTCAAATAAATCATGAAGGGGGCGGCTTTGGTTCGCGAATGTTGGGAAGTGCGCAGCAACACGGTTTTCCGGATGCCGGAATCCGTTCCCACCGTATCAATATCGCCGGCATACCGCAGCCACACAGGGTTTAGATAGCGGGTAACCACATGAGCGGGCGATGCATTGACCAGCGGATGATAAAGCCACGGGACAGGCACGGGATTCGACGAGCCGTCCGCGAGGGTCACCACAATGGGATGGTTTGCCATGTCCTGCACCAGATGGGGATTGATGCGGACGCCGTAAGTAAACAGCTGGTCTTCGAGGTTAAGGGAGGACGCCAGCGCAAAAGTCAGCCCGGAGGAAAACAGACTGTCGGTATTCACTTCCACCGCGTCGATGAGCCATATCACCTTGCCGCCGCGCATGATGTAGCGGTCAATGACAAATTTGTCCCTTTCGTCAAACGCCTCTTTCGGCTTGGCTACAATCACGGCTTTGTAGTGATCCAGTGCATCCGGCTTGCCGTTGATGGTTTTCCTGTCCACGTCGTAATAGTTGGCGTATTCGAGACCGAGGTCATAGGTTTCCGCCCTGCCGAGTTCGCCGTGTCCGGTGATGAACGCAATTTTTTCGATGCTGTCGGCGCTCAGCGTGCGGATGGTTTTGATCAGTTCGTATTCTATCCCTTCCAAAGAGGCGTTCAACGCCCTGTCGGGCGACAGCGTCCCGTTATTGTTCAGAAAATTGATTGCCGACATTCTGTTCCCGCAGGAAGCCACAGCGCCCGGAAAAAGCGTCTGCTGCGACAGGCTGCCGTCCCTGTTCGTCTCGCTGACGGTGATTTTGCGGACGCCCGTTTCTTCAAGTTCGGCGTAGAACTGTTCGCGTTCTTTCATTTCGACGGCTTCGGAGGGGTCAATAAAATCGCAGGACAGGCGGCTTCCCGCATAACGCTTGAAATCATCAAGTATTTCGCGTATGCCGTTGCGCAGTTTGCGAAAACCTGCCGGCATGTCGCCTTCCAGATACACGTTCAGGTGCAGCGGGGCGTCCAGTTGCCGCAGTATCTGCCTCGTTTCGGGCGACAGGGTATAGCGTTTCTCCGCGGTAAGGTCTATCCGAAAGGAATATTTGTGCGAAAAAAGCGCCAGCAGCGCTATTCCGGCTATCAAAAACAGGCATTGACGGATATTTTTCTTCATCATGGCGTCATTATTTAAATATATGATTAAAACAGGTCGGTCGGGACATTTTGTTGATGAATTTGCTTGCCGCAAAGATAATGCAAATTTTCATTCCCCTGACACAGGATATGCGAGATGATTGAATTTTGCAGTACCCGCATCCCGTATGGGATGTGTCGCTTGGCAGAGACGCACAATGGCGCGTCTTTGCCGCATCCTGCAGGGATGCATCCTTAACGGGATGCAGGCGAAGGTTGTTCTGTTTTTTTTCTGCCGAGCGATACATTCCTGCCGGAATGTTGTTTGAAAATTCAAACTGTTACAGGTCATTTATTTTTCATCACTTAGCGCCCAAACCGAATTATTTAGTACCAAAACTCATTTTTTTAGCGCCCAAACCGAATTATTTAGTACCAAAACTCATTTTTTTAGTACCAAAACCGAATTATTTAGCACCAAAACTCATTTTTTTAGTACCAAAACTGAATTATTTAGTACCCAAACTCATTTTTTTAGTACCAAAACCGAATTATTTAGCACCCAAATTCATTTTTTTAGTACCAAAACTGAATTATTTAGCACCCAAATTCATTTTTTTAGTACCAAAATTTGGTTTTTTAGTGTCCAAAAATTTTTTTTTACGCTTTTTGCAAAAAAAATTATCTCCCTAAATGTTTGTTTTACAGTACAAAAAAATATTTTACCCTCCCGGTCAATTTTTTTTTCCACAAAACAATCATAACGACACAATAAAAAATAACCGGCAGCGTTTAAAAGACATGTTGTAAACATAAAAAGAAAACAGTATGGCAAATAGAGACTGGTTGCCTTCAAATCATGAAGGACTTTACGATAAGGCGGCACAAACGTGGAACTATTTAAATCCCAATCGCGACCGCCTTGGATTTTCGGGTACAAACGCCGTATGGCTCGACACCGTGTTTGTGCCGAAACACATGGTTTTTAACACGGCGTTTCTGGACTGGAAGGATCCCGCCGAACGCACCCCCACCAAAACGGGCGCGCTGACAACAGCGGAGAAGGACTTTCGTCCCACCTACCGTCAGTTGTACACGGGCTTCCTGAAAAACAGCCCCAACGTGACCGACGCCGACCTGATAGCGATGGGGCTGCCCAAGCGCAGCAGCGGACGCACTCCCGCGCCCGAGCCGGATACCATTCCGGAAGCAACGGTAGAAGCATCGGGACCGGCAACGCTGATGATCCGTTTCCGCGATGCGGGCGAAGCCGGCAGAGCCAAACCGGACGGCGTACACGGAGCCGAAATAGCGTGGGCAGTGCTGGATAAGGCGCCTATTAACTGGGATGAACTGATACACAGCTCCTTCGATACCCGCTCGCCCTTCAAACTGTCCTTCAAGGGCGAAGAACGCGGCAAACGTTTCTATTTTGCCATCCGCTGGGAAAACACGCGGGGCGTAAAAGGTCAATGGAGCGACATCCAGAGCGCCATCATCCCCTGACCCGATGAAGCAGTGCAGCATCTGCGGCAGCAGCGACACAGCCGTCATCTGTCGTGTGCCTCTCCGGACAGGCACGGGAATGAAGCGTACGCAAAAACCGTACGACATATACCGGTGCGCAGCCTGCGACACCATCTGGCATGAAAATGACGCATACAGTTCAAGGGAATATTATGAAACGGCGCAATACCGGATGGAACTGGAAGGTTCCTCATCCATAGAGGATTTTTACGCCAGACATGACAGGGAATGTCTGGACAAGTTCCGTTACACGGGAACCGATATTTTTAGAAACAAAATTGTTGCCGACATAGGCTGCGGCGGAGGCGGCTGGCTGGATTTCCTGAAAGGCGTAGCCCGAACCACTGTTGCCGTCGAACCCTCGGAAACCTACCGGAAACACCTGAAGGAAAAGGGACACCGCGCGTATCCCTACATGAACGATGCGGCAAGGGATTTCCCGTGCATGACGGATGTGCTGGCTTCCTTCGACGAGATTGAACATGTGGACGATCCCCAGCTCTTTGCCGACGATGCGTTCAGGCTCCTGAAGGAAGGCGGCAGGCTGATCGTGGGAACGCCTACCGACTTGAGACACCTGCGGGAACTCCTCGGCGCGGAATTTGATTCCTTCGTCTTCAGCGTACAGCATCCGTGGGTGTTTGCCGAAAAGGGACTGCGCCTCCTGTTTGAAAAAGCGGGGTTTAAGGATGTAACGGTAAAACAGTACATGCGTTACGGGCTTGGAAACGTTTTCGCATGGCTGAAGGAAAGAACGCCAAATGGAGATGTTGACTTTCCCTGTATTTCGCAAACCGTCAATGAAGCATGGAAGGCAAACCTGGCGGAAACCGGATACGGCGATTATCTGGTAGTCCATGCCGTCAAGTAATTCCGATACAGGCATGAAACGCATCATACTGTGGATTTTTAAATTTTGCAGAGACGGCATTGACTTTACGGTTTTTTTGCTGGAACTTCTCGTCAAGCACAGTTTTTCCAACCCCGTGAGGGAAAAGTTTTCCGGCACGCTGGCAGTGCTGGCAAACGGACCTTCGCTCAGGGAGGTACTGCCGCGCCTTACTGACGGTGAATTTAAAGATGCGGACTTCATGGTGATGAACTTTTTCGCCCTCGACGACATGTTTTTCAAAATAAAACCGAAACACTACTGCCTTGCCGACCCGATCTTCTTTGCAGACAGTTACGAGCGGGAACGGGCGAAGGCGCTGTACGACATTTTCCGTAACCGCGTGGACTGGAAGATGCACCTGTACATACCGCGCAGCAAGTACCGGCAGTTCATCGGGTTCGGGGGCGGCGTCAGCGAAAATATTTCCGTGGTCTGCATGAACTGCATCGCCTACGCCGGGTATGAACCGTTCCGCCGGTTCTTTTACCATAAAGGACTGTCGATGCCCGAACCGAAAACGGTGGCAATTCTTGCCCTCTATGCGGCTATCCTTGCCGGATACTCGAAAATACTGCTCTACGGCGCCGATCACACCTACACCCGAAGCCTGTTCGTAAACGAACGCAACGAACTGTGCCTGACAACGTCCCATTTCTACGAAAAGGAAAGCGTGCGGACATGGAAGGAAGCCCATCACTCGGATCAGAGCATGAGCAGCATCCTGAAATACTTTACCTGCATATTTGAAGCGCACGGGGAGTTGAGAAAAATGGCTGACCGGCTGCACGTAAAGATCATTAACCGCACCGAAGGTTCGTTTATTGATGCGTATGAAAGAACGGAACGGCAAATGATTGAAGTGTGCGGATAATTGCGTTTTCTACCGGGCTGCCATTCCCTATCCGGAACCGGAAAGGGCGCCTTTACCGTCGGCGATGGCTTCGCCGAAGGTAAACGCACTCAAAAAGAATTAGCCCATAAATTTTTATTTGTATTGTATGTAAAAAAAAATATCTTTGTGCCGACATTCTAATAAAATGACATGAACAAAAAATCAATGAATATGAAGTACAGTTTTTTATGGATCACAGGCATCGTCGTCTTTTTCGGCGCATGCCGGCATGTGTCTCCGCGGCAGGTCGTCAGCCTGAACGGAGAGTGGCAAATTGCAAAAACCGGCGGCGCGCTGCCGGATGTGTTTCCCGCCACCGTTCCGGTGCCGGGCGTTGTTGACCTGGCGACGCCGGCGCTCGATTCGGTCGGCACAGTGTATCGGGACAGCAGCTGGTACTGGCACAGGCGCACGTTTGATGTGTCCGGTACGGATTTCGACGTCATCCGCCTCAAAATTTACAAAGCCAAATACCATACGAGGGTATATGTCAACGGGCAGTTTGCCGGTGAAAATTACTACTGTTTCACGCCTTCGTACTATGACCTCAAGCCCTTCCTCGCGCCCGCCGGGCAGCCGAACGAAATACTGATCGGCGTGGGCAGCAAGGCGCAGGTGCCGGACAGTATTCCCACCGGAGGCGATTATGAAAAGATAAAGTACCTGCCGGGCATTTACGACAATGTGGAAATCACCCTCTCCCGCAAGCCGTATATCCACCTTGTGCAGTGTGTGCCGGATATTAAGAATGAGAAACTGCGCGTGGTAGCCGAAATAGAGAC
Source organism: Bacteroidales bacterium (assembly GCA_031273395.1). Classification (GTDB taxonomy): domain Bacteria; phylum Bacteroidota; class Bacteroidia; order Bacteroidales; family UBA4181; genus JAIRLS01. The sequence goes on from JAISRX010000162.1 coordinate 11,171, forward strand.
CGACACGCCGGAAAACCTGCAATTGACCTGTACGGTGTCCGAAAGCGCTTCCAAACGGAAAGTGTCCGCACAATCCTTTTCACCCGCGGCAAAGATCGAAAACGGGTACGCCACGGTCGATTTTGAAATGGACATGAAAGGCGCTACCCTGTGGACGCCCGAAACGCCGTTCCTGTACGAACTGACCGTCAACACCGGCGCCGACGAAAAGCAGGTACGTTTCGGGATGCGGTCGTTCCGCTTCGATACGGAACGAAAAATCGCCCTGCTGAACGAAGAACCGTATTATCTGCGGGGAACGAATGTCTGCATCTTCCGTTTCTTTGAAGACCCCGACCGCGGAACGCTGCCGTGGGAGCGGCAGTGGCCCGTCACGCTGCACGAACGCTTTAAGGACATGCACTGGCATATCGCGCGTTATTGCATCGGTTTCCCGCCCGAACGGTGGTACGACGTCTGCGACAGCCTCGGATTTATGATACAGGACGAGTATCCGATCTGGGGAATTTACAATTATAAAGCGCCACAGATTGCCGAAGAATACCGGCGGTGGATGCGTGAACGATGGAATCACCCGTCGGTGGTCATCTGGGACGCACAGAATGAAACCGTAACCCCGGAAACAGGACTGGCGATCCGGGAGGTTCGCGAACTGGATCTTTCGCACCGTCCCTGGGAAAACGGCTGGTCGGAACCGGTGGCGGAAACAGACCCCGTGGAATCGCATCCCTACCTTTTTATCCGATACAGAAGCGATCCCGAACCGGAAGAAGGATACCGGAAGGAACTGTTCGGACAGGCGCGCCGTGCGGACAACGACGCCAGCGACCGTTCGGAAACCACCAAAGGAACCGGCGTCGTGTTCCCCAATCCTTCCGTGATTGACGAATACGGGTGGATATGGCTGAACCGGGACGGCACCTCCACCACGCTCACCGACCGGATTTACGAAGTACTGTGGAACGGCAGCCGGCTGACGACGCAGGAACGCCGGCATATCTACGCCCGCCATCTTGCCATGCTGACGGAATACTGGCGCGCACACCGGAAGGCGGCAGGCGTCCTGCATTTCTGCGGACTTGGCTATTCCCGCCCGCTGAATCCCCGCGGACAAACTTCCGACCACTGGACGGACATCCGCAACCTGACCTGCGAGCAGGAATTTTACCGCTACGTGAAACCCTCCTTCTCTCCGGTGAGTTTGATGGTGGATATCTGGGAAAAGGAATACGCCGCCGCCGCACCGCTTACCGTGCCGGTGCATGTGGTCAATGACCTGCCGACGCCGTTTGAACGGGAAGTGACAGTGACGGTGCTGAAAGATGAGCAAACAGTATCCACCTACAGGCAGCCGGTGCATGTAAAAGCCCTGGAAACGGAGATACTGACTTTTGACGTCACCCTGCCCGCCGCCCCCGGAGATTACCTGATAAAAGCCGCCGTCACGGTCGACAATCAGGAGATATTCAGTTTACGGGATGCGAAAGTGGTGATGGGAAACGGGAAACAGCGATCCTATGAATAACAAAATTCCGCAGGGAATGTATCGCCCGGAATGATGCTCCGTCGTCCGGCACAGCGTCCTGCCGCGCCGGACGACGGTTTTTTCGCTCTCAACTCTCCATTCTCCGCTATAACGATTTCAGGCGTAATTTTGTCCATTAGACCGTAAAATCCGCTTTATCTTTGAGAAACATCCATTTAGTCCTCGTGCTGTTTGATTTCTCTTTTGCGACATTTATCCGCTGCCTTATCCAAATATCCCGCGCAATGAAACGGGTCATGACAGTGAAGAGCATTGGTAAACCACGCTTTTATCCCTTTTATATATGGCTGCCGCATGTCACTGCAAACTGTTTTTACTGCCTTTCTCTGTTCTTCCGCAAGCGCCGTCAGGCAGAGTTCTTCTACCGCATCATCGCTTCTTTTCTCCGGTCATATATCGGATAACGAATCCCGTTTTCTTTTGCATGATCTAACCTGTAATGCTACTTTACGAATATCTCCTCTCTGATCTCCTCTGTTGTAACTTCCGATACTTCCCAATCTACATTCAGCGGCAAAAGTATCTTCTCCAATATCTGTTTTTCCGTACATTTTTCCATGATGCACAGATGCACCTTTTTTCTTTTCCACACAAATAACGATAGAACCAAAAAATATTTGCCGGCGTTCAACCTTAGCCGCCTGAAAGCCACGCAATTCCGATTGGGTAGAAAGTTGAGAAAGATTGAAGGTTTTTCTCTGCTTCGACGTGCAAGCCCACCTTAACAGGGTTCCAAACCAGTCACACAAACGCCTTCGCCGTATAGACACGGCATGCCGTATCTATATAATTGCGGCGGGCGTCATCCGTTTCCGCACTGCTGTTGTCTGCCGTCAGAGTCGCTTCACTTGATTTTCGTCAAATTCATAAGCGTATGTCTTTCCGTCCACCGTATAGCGGATGACGGGTTTTTTCCCTTTTTCGTCCAGGACAAAGCTGTCGTTGGCTTTCAGTTTGTCGGGATAAAATACCGTTCCGATCACCGTGGCGGCGTCCGGCGCTTTCAGTGTGGTGAAAAGACAGGGTATTGCCTGCACGGGACTGTCCTTCACCACCCTCACCGTATATTGTGTCTGTAAGGTCAGTTCATACGGAGCGTTTACCAAAGGCTGCATTTCCATCCGGGTCCGGTTGACTTTACCGATGAGGCTTGCCGTCCGGTTTTCATTTATCGTAGCGGTTGCCGCAGGATGAAACAGCAAGTCTATCTTATCTCCTTTTGTACATTCTACACGGTCGAGGATCAATACAATATTGTTTTCCTTATCCAGTACCACCGACCGTTTCCATTTTTTGAGATTTTTCCCGGGATAGGCATTGGTGGGATCCATGATGGTGTAGTCATATTCCGGCGTGGCAACAAATTTGTCTATTTTTCCGCCGACTCCTTCCAACCACGGCTGATCTTTGCGTTTGGCTATGAACTGTTCCTCATCGTTCACCTGCACTACGTTATGTCCGATACTTCGCACATACAGATAGTCGAAACGGACGTCGTTGAAGAAAAACTGGTCGTAGAAACGCTGTTCCACTTCCCCGACTATGACGTCGTCGTTCCATGTAAGAATTAACGACCCGGCGTCCAGATGTCCGTGGTGAGGGTCGTTTGCCGGAGCGCACTTTACGGCTACCTGCATGTATTCTTTTCCGAAATCCTTGCGCATGAAAGCCCAGTCGATGCTTGGGAAATATTTGGAAGCGACGGCGGGTTTCACCGCTTTGACGTTCGTTGGCCGTGGCCATATCAGTTCCCACATGCTCCGGCTGCGATTTTCGCCGCTGAGGTATGTTTGCAGGTAATACATGGCTGTTTCGTCCCGCGATTCTTCGATCAGCTTGTTGTAGGTGTAGGAAAAGCCGACAGGTCCTGCGGCTGCTCCGTCGTTAAAGGCGCCCGTCAGTCCGAAGAGGGCGAAGTCGGCGGGGTGTTTCCATCCCGGCGTATCAAAGATATTTACTTTGTTTCCCGTCAGTCTTTTGATGGCTGCGGGGAAAGCAATGGCGTCACGGATACCGTAGAAAGAGTAGGAGCGTCCTTCCGCCCATCCGTTGTCGTCGCCGTAGTTGGCGAGCATTTTTTGAAACCCTTCGCAACTGCGGTCGACAACGTCGGTCAGGTTCGGGTCTTCCGTGAGCAGCGCCAGCGCCGCCAATCCAAGCCCTCCGTGACAAATAGCCGCCCAGTTGCATTTATATGCCTCCGCCCACCAGTAATATTCGTAATTTCCGCGCACGGGCAATATGGCATTTTCCAGTAAACCGTTCCGTATGCGGTCGCGTTGCGCCTTGTTCATCACCGGATAAATCCAGTCGTACACCAAAGCCATGCCCAAAGCGCAATCACCCGTGGATATGTCGAAAGAAAATACCACCTGATCGTCTTTGGCGCCGTAAGGCCATACGCGCGGGTAGATAATATCGAACCGGTGAGCGCCGGCAGCCCATCCTTCCAGTTCGCAAAGTTTATCGGCATAATGAAACGCTTTTTTTGCATAATCCTCATCTCCCGTCATCTGATAAAGGAAGGCAAGCAGCTGTGATCCACTGAGATAAAAACCGACATAGGCTTCCCATGAAGGCAGCTGGTAATATCGCGACGCGGGATCGTTGAATACTTTTTGCGGTTCCGTGGTGTTGAGCATGACACGTCGTCCTTCCTGAAGCAGCAAATCCATGATCTGCACGTATTCAGGCTCGTTCCTGACTCTGTCCAGTATCGCCTGTTTGCTTTGCCGGTCAAACAGCAGGTAAGGGTGTTCGGGTTTCCGGTTCAGGATATTTTTGCCGATAGACGATTCATCCCGTTGCTGCGCGGCGGTCTTGTCCCGTTGAGCCGAAAGCGTACACGGTAAACTCAAACAAAGTAATACGTAAAGTATTTTCGGGGTACAAAAATTAAAAAAAATATTCATATATGTTTTTATTTATGGTTGATTTAATTGGTTGTTTCGTAAATTTACCACATTCCGTCAAACGTAGTCCACAGCAGGTCTCCTGTTTTCCATGCAGCGTCCACGGCGCTGTTTCCGCAATCGTTGCTGTATCCGGTCAGGAAATCAATAGCCTCGTCTTTTTTGTTTTCTTTGATCAGCCTCAGAGCTTCCGCTTCTATTTTTTCCTGATTTTCAAATAATTTTGCCTGCATGGGGTTCCACACGTCATCCACCACGACGTGCATGTCTCCCCACCGTTTGGCGGCAATGGTTCCCAAGCGGTTGAAAGCCCACCATGCCGCATCTCTGCTAAAGCCCGTTTCACGTCCGCAGGTCTTGTATGTTTGCGGCAGGTCTTTTACACATCCGTAGAAAGGGACATAAACGGACGAAGCTACATTGTCGAGCGCGAACCAGCATAACCCGCCCACTTCATCGGGCAGCCAGTGACGGCATTGCAAAATGGTGGCATATACGGTGTAATGTACGGCGATGGTGCGTTCTCCCCTCCAACCCCAACCGCCGTTGATTTTGAAAAGTTTCAGTTCGTCCGGTTTCATAAACGGGTTGGCTAAAGGAGAGATGACCGTTTTACCGCTGTCATTGGTCACGGTTAATGTTTTTCTCAGGTCGAAATCGGAGCCTTCGTAATAATCTTTGAACACGCGCACCATATCTTCTTTCTTCACCGGCGCATCGGGTTTCACCGAAAAGGGGAGGTTCTCGCTGTTCGGATCCAGTTGCAGGGAAGGCGCCAGCAGATGGAACACCCGCCATTCCCTCCGCCGGCAGGCTATGCTGGTGCGTGTAGCCGGTGCATAGGCGTATGCAAAACGGAACGTTTCTTTCTTGCTGTCGTACCATCCGTTGGTTTCCGCTACGGAAAAGATGTTATCCGACGCCATGAAATCATTTTTGTTTTTCAGGTCTATTTCCCTGATCGTGGAGGCATTGGCATTTACGGCGACATGCTCGTCGGGAACACGCCGGGCAGCCCATACGGCTCCTGTTTTCCCTTTGCCCGGACCCACAATTTCCAAATGCCATACTTCCTGCTTATCGGCAATGGTCAGACATTCTCCGCCGTCAATCCACCCGTATTTTTCCAAAAGTTCGCCTGCTGTTTTGATTGCCTGACGGGCGGTGCTGCAACGCTCCAGTATCAACATACACAGGCAGGTACAATCAATCAGTCCGTTGTCCGACCGCAATTCGCTTCTTCCCCCGAAGGTGGATTCGCCTATTGCCAGCTGTTTCTCATTCAGACATGGATAGGCAGAGTTAAAATACTGATAGGTATGGGTAACTTCGGGGATTTCTCCTGTTTTCACAAATTCGTTATGCGCCATTTTTCCATTTGCAGCGGCTACAGCGCTGCGCCGATAAAGGGTTTTCACGGTTCCTTTGGGATGATCCCGAGCCGGCGTCACCGTGATGTTGGTTCGGGTGCGATGACTGTCGTCGGAATGGGAGGTCATCACCGCTCCGTCGTATGAGGCTTTTTTCCCGACGGTGACAGAGGTACATTCCATGAGCGCCGCCTCGTCCCCACATTCCGGAATTTGTCCGGACGCCGACGCTGCAAGCGCTGCCCATAAAAATACGGGAAGATATTTTTTAGTCATGTTTTATCTGGTTGTCAGTGAGTACGGTTTTTCGGAGTATGTCTTTTTCCTGTTCGGCGAAGCGGACATTTCAAACGTCAGTTCGCCGCCATTCATGATATCCTGATGTGTAATGTAGGCTTTCGTGTACGGTTTCCCGTTCAGTTTCACCGCTTTAACATAGATATTTTTCTTGCTGAATCCGGGCGCCGATATACGGAATGTTTTGCCGTTGTCCAGATTTACGGTCATTGCGGTGGCATCCGGCGATCCCAGCACATATTGATCGCTTCCGGGACATACGGGATAGAAACCCAGCGAGGAAAAGACATACCAGGCGGACATCTGTCCGCAATCATCATTTCCGCAAAGCCCGTCGGGTTTGTTTTTATACATTCTGTCCATGATCAGGTGCGTTCTCAGTTCCGTTTTCCATGGTGCGGACGTCCATTGATACAGATAAGGCACATGGTGGCTCGGTTCATTCCCGTGTACATAATTTCCCATGATTCCCTCTTCATTGATGTCTTCGGTGTTTTCAAAATATTTGGAGGGAAGTTCCATAGTAAAAAGAGAATCAAGCCTTTCCACAAAACGTTTGTCTCCTCCCATTTGAGCGATCAGACCATTTACGTCATGCGGCACAAAAAACGAATAATTCCATGAATTGCCTTCTATAAATCCCTGGTCATGCGTGTCCAGCAGATCGAAATCCTTTCTGAACACGCCGTTCTTATCTTTGGGACGGGTAAATCCTAATTGCGGATCAAAAACATTCCGGTAATTTAAGGCGTAGTTCCTGTATTTCTCCGCTATGTCATTTTGTCCCATTGTCAGGGCTAACCGGTAAATTGCCCAGTCATCATACGCATATTCGAGTGTAACGGAGGCGGAACTGCTGCTGCTTTCCATCGGCACAAAACCATATTTGCGATAATCGGCATTCCCTTCGAAATAGGACAGGTTGGCGCTGCCGATACATGCCTTCAATGCCTGTTCCCTGTCAATATCAATACCTTTGGCTATGGCGTCGCTGACCACCGATACGGAATGATAGCCGATCATACACCAGTTTTCGTTGCCCATGTGCGACCATACGGGCATGGAATGATGCACGCTTTGACGGTAATGCGACAGCATGGACTCCACCAACTGCTTGCTCCTGCTGCGTTTGATCAGATTCATCAAGGGATGTTCCGCACGGAAAGTATCCCACAGAGAAAATACCGTATAATTTGTGTTGCCGTTTTGCGCATGATGCACGTTGTGGTCAATGCCCCTGTATCGCCCATCCACATCCTGATATACGGACGGGTTGATCATTGTGCGGAACAACGCGGTGTAAAAGACGGCTTTTTTGTTTTCATCGGCATCTATATGTATCACGTTCAATTCTTTTTCCCATTTCTCCTGTGTTTCTTTCAGGATGGAATCAAAGTTTTTGTTGCCTGCTTCCACTTCCAGATTGTTCAGGGCGCCCAGGGCGTCGACAGCAGAAAGAGCTACCTTTATTTCGATGGTTTCGCCTTCTGCAAAATCGAAATCGAAAAATGCGGTGAGCTTTTTGCCGAACATTTCGGGGAAATTGTCTTCCATATTGAATTTTCTCCAGAAGCCTTTGTAATTCACTTTTTCGTCATTCCTGCAACCGTAGTTTTTCATCGGCTTGGAGAATTTGACGGCAAAATAGGTATAATTCATCCGCGACCATCCTCGCGTAATACGGTATCCCGTGAGGGTATAAGGGTCTTCCACCCGAAGGTTTGCCATCAGCGTTTTGCCGTCATAATTGTAAATTCCGTAGGCTAAATCGAAGATAATATGCCCTTTGCCTTCCGGAAAGGTGTACCGGTGTATGCCGGTGCGTTCCGTGGCAGTCAGTTCGGCTTTGATTTTGTAATCGTCGAGCATCACCGAATAGTATCCCGGCTTTGCCGATTCGGTTTCATGGCTGAAACGCGAGCGGTATCCCGTTTCGGGATGTTCGGCTTCACCCATGTCGAGATGCAGTTCACCGGTGGCAGGCATCACAAGTATATCACCCAGATCGGAATGTCCGGTTCCGTTAAAGTGGGTATGACTGAATCCTATAATGGTTTTGTCGTCATACTGGTATCCGGCGCAGTACCTGTAGGCGTCGGGTTGGTAAACCCCGTCGATATTGTGCGGTTTCATCTCCGTATCGGGGCTTAACTGCACCGCGCCGAACGGAGCGCATGCGCCGGGAAAGGTGTGCCCCATGCTTTTTGTTCCTACCATGGGATTGACATAATCAATCACCGTTTTCTGACCCGAAACAATAGACGGCGTCCAAATACACAACAAAATGAGACGTTTTAACATTTTATATTTTATTTATAAATTATTCATATTCCAGTCCGTAAGTCCGCCCTTTTTTAAGTGCGGGAACTCCTTCCTTCATCCATACGGGCATGGGGGCGTCCTTTAGATAATGGTCGAGAAACTGTTGCAAACGGATACTCAAGTCTTTGCTGTTTCTTCGTTCCGTGAGGTTATGTTCTTCGCCGTTGTACTGCAACATCCACACGGGCTTTTCCAGCCTGCGCAATGCCATGAAATATTCTATTCCCTGATACCAGGGTACGGCTCCGTCTTTATCATTGTGCATGATGAGCAGTGGCGTTTTCACCTTGTCGGCAAAGAATAGGGGAGAGTTTTCGTAATAAAGTTCCGGAGCTTCCCACACGGTCTTTCCTATTCTTGATTGCGTCTGCTCGTACTGGAATTGTCTGCTGACGCCTGTACTCCAGCGTATTCCTCCGTAGGCGCTGAACATGTTTGACACGAGCGCGCCTGCACTTGCCGCCCTGAACATATCGGTGCGGGTGATAAGGTATGCTGTCTGGTAACCGCCCCAACTCTGTCCCTGAAGCGCCATGCGATCCCTGTCAATCCACTCGTTTTCACACAATTTTTCCACGCCGGAGACAATGGAATTATAGGCGCTCTCTCCGGGATGACCTGTTATATAATATATGTCGGGCGTAAAGACAACGTAACCGCGGCTACAGAAAAAAGGTATATTGACGATGGAACGGCTTGGTACGGGAGGGATATAAGTATAAAGATTGTCGGACAGTTTTTCGTAAAAATATACGATCATGGGATATTTTTTACCGGGATCAAAATCTTCCGGTTTATACACAATACCTTCCGTCGGTTTGCCGTCGAAAGCGACCCACGAGACCAATTCCGCCGTTCCCCAGTTGTAATCCTTCATCTGCGGGTTAATGTCGGACAGGCGGCGTTCCGATTTCCAGCCGTCGGAGGTGACATAAAGGTCGGGAGAGGTGTTGAAATTGCTTTTGACGTACAGGTAAACTTCTTTGTTTTTTGCCTTTACGGGTATGGAGTAAGTAAATTTATCCATCACAAGCAATTTCAAGTTTGATTTGTTCCATTCGTAAAATCCTTTTTCTTTGCTTGTTTCATCAAAAGCCGTGAACATCATTTTTTCCTTTGCAGTGACAAAACGGCTTTCCGGATCGGTACGAAAATATCGCAAACGGGTCTTGAGTTTTCTGCCCGTACCTCCGGTTACATTTTCCGGTGGCTTGTCCCCTGAGGTATCCAGTTTCCACAAGTCAAAAGCATCATATACCATCAGTTTTTCATCCTCAGTCCACACTGCGGTGCCATAGGAACCGGGCAACATCGGACGGTCGTTTTTCTCATTCCAGAAATTAACGTTCAGCTTTCCCGTCAAGTTGACTTCCTTGCCCGATTTTAACGCATAAGCATGGTATGCACTGTCTTTCATATTGTACCATGCCAGATAATTTCCTTTCGGCGAAAAATGATATTCGGCGGTTAAGCCTGTTTTTATCTGCTCCCGCGTATGTGCCGCAAGATCGAACACCCATATATCATACGTCGATTCGGCGCGGGAATTCCATGTCGTTTCGTAAATATATTTGAGGTTGGAAACGCCCAGGGCATACCGTCCGTTGTTTTCATCGGATACCGTTACATGGGGAATCTCCTGCGTCGCCAATTGGTAAATTTTGCCGGGGGGCTGTTTCAAATCAATAAAGGACAGGTATGACCTTTCCGTCTCCCTTTTCAGTTCGACCAGCTGCTGAGGCTGTATCAAAGGCTCTTTCCAGTGCCAGACGTCCAGCGAGGCTTTTTCGAAATCGGGAATAATGGTGTCCTTGGGCGTTTGGGCAGGAGCAATTCCGAAAAACAAACGTGTTTCGTCCCTGCTGAATCCGGGCGGGTGATGCTCGCTGACCAGCCATCCCAACGGCATGTCCTGTGTTGTTTTGTCGGCGATGACGCTTGCCGAATCAGCGCCGGCACGGAAATAATACAGTTGATATTCCTTTATTTCCTGCTTTTTCGGATCGGATGTAGCCAGAAAAGCCGCTTTATTGCCCGATTCAGAGATAGCCAGCTGTTTATACCGTTCTTTTCTCCGCGAAATGATCTGTTTGCCGTATTTGTCAAGATTTACACGCATTATCTGCGTGTGTGCGGCAGAATCCTGCTGTTTGGGATGGATGGCAATAATCATTGCTTTCCCGTTGCGACTGAACAGATATTCCGTCACGAATTTCACCGTGTCTGTCTGTCCGGTGTGCAAATGCCGTATCAATAAGGTTTTGCCGGCGTCGGCGTCGGTTTTTACCGTATCGCTAAGCGTGCAGGCAATGTATTCCGAAAAATCCTTCCCGATCTTGAAACCGGACACATTGGCTATTTTCGTTACGGAGAAATTGTCCAACCGGATAATGGCGAGCGAATCTTTCGGCATTTTTTCCGCAGCCGTTTTTTTGATTTTTGCCTGCCGTATCACCTCAAAAGGAGGTTTAATCAACGCTACTGCCCGCTTCTGATCGGGAGTGACGGAACAGGCATATCCGCGCGGCAATATCAACTCCCTGCCGGATACGGTTTCCCTGACAAGCAGCCGGTCGTCGCCCTCCTGTTCCTTAATGACGCTGATCGCATATTTCCCGTCATGAGTCAACTGAAGGTACTCCAAACTCTTCCATGAATCGTACACCGAATGATCCAGCGCCTTTTTCTGTGCAAACAGAAATGGCGTTGAAATCAATAAGATGAATGTTAACAGATAAATGCTGCTCCTTGCCATTGTATGGAATGATTGTCCGGTTTATTTTTGGATAAATTCTTCGCGTATGGGGTTGAAACTGTCTATCAGCCGCAACTTCCGCGTCAATGACTGTACGGTATGGGGGACATTGCTCGGAACAATGAATATATCGCCTGCTTTCAGCTGTTGCTTTTTGTCGCCGATAATTACCAGCACTTCACCTTCGGCTACGTAGGTGATCTGTTCTGCAAGATGAGAGTGCGGCGGGTCGGGTTCCGGCATGGGACCGTTGTCAAAATCCACAATCACCGTCATGACGTTGTTCAAGTACTTGAATTTACGGGTGACGTTATCGTTTACCCGAATGGATTCCGTTTTGTCATATTCCATAAATAAATCGACGGAATCGAGATTAATTGTGTTTGTTTCCATGGCAATCCGAGTATTTTGTTGGTTATTCACACATCCGGCAACAAGAAACATGATAAACATGTACTTTGCTAATTCATTCTTTATTAATTTGTTCATGATTTGTTTGATAAAAAATAATACGTCAAATGTATTCATCTTTTTTATCGTGCAATATGATTTTTATCATACTTGCAAACAAATTTGTTCTTTTCTTTGGAAATTGTCCGACGAATGTATACAAATTGATTTTCCTTAAATCCGCAAATAATTTTCCTGAAAATAAGCAAAGCTTTATCAAATAAATATTTGCAACGCTTTGCCGTTTGAAAAATTTTCACTGATTTTGGCGCTACAAGACAACCAACAGTAAAAATTGATTTTTCAAACGGGAAAGATACAAAAAATTTCAAACAGGATCACTCCTTTTGCAGGAATTTCTTTTATTGACAATGAATTTATCCGCAGTGGACTTGGCAAACTCATTGACAGTAAACCGGGTAAGAGAGTTTCGAGATGCGGTTATCAGTACAGCGATATTTTTCGCGCGTGGTTTAATATCTTCTTTTGTGGAGGCGATTGTGCGGAGGATATTGCACGGCATTTGCGCCCGACACTCGAAAATATCCCTGAAAACAAAGTCCCAAGTCCCGACACACTTTTGCGCATGCTCGACGAACTTGCCACCAACAATACTACCGTTGTTTCCTCTTCGGGACAGGCATATCAGTTCAATATTAACAAAAAACTTAACGATCTGGTAACTGCTCAGGCAGGTTAATGTATTATTGCATAATTATTTATGAGGACGACATT
>JAISRX010000174.1 GCA_031273395.1 Bacteroidales bacterium
CGGCTGATCTTCGCTCGCTGCAAAAGCCTGCCGCCGTGCAGCGGCTGATCTTCGCTTGCAGCGAAAGTCTGTCCGGAGTGTCGGGGCAAACCTTCGCTTGCAGCGAAAGTCTGTTCGGAGTGTCGGGGCAAACCTTCGCTTGCAGCGAAAGGCTGTCCGGAGTGTCGGGGCTGATCTTCGCGCTTAACAAAAATCTGTCCGGAGTGTTGGGGCTGATCTTCGTACCGGACGGGTTCCCTGCCGCCTCCGTACCACCGCTTCCACAAGCGTGAGTGCAATAAAAAAGCCGCGCATATTGAAAAATATGTTGCGACTTGACATAAATATTGAAATATTTTGTTATACGCGCGCGTATATAATACATACGTAACTGCCTGATTTACTCTCTCTCTCTCTCTCTCTCTCTCTCTCTCTCTCTCTCTCTCTCTCTCTGAACACGACGAATGGCGTGATCACCCTGTCAGCGGGCGTCACGACCGTATTTGTCGAAAGATTTTTTGCATCTTTCGGCAGCGTTTCAGCGGATAATATGTGCGATAAAAAAATCATTTTCTGTTTTTTAAAATGTCCTGTTTTTTTGCTTCGTCTCTCAAGGCAAAGATTTCAAAAACGCGGCGAAGATAGCAATTAATTTTTAAAATTGTTCTCATGAAACAAAAAAAATCAGAAAAAATTCTTTGGGTTGCAGGAGAGGAAATTCCGAATAGTCCCTGTATGGAAAAGTCCCGCACGGGACGGCGCTTCATTCACCGCAGTCGGGCGAACGCAACCTGCGGAACTGCGATACCTCCCCTGCCCGCAGGGACTTCGGGATGAGTTGCAGGACGGCATTATCCGTCACCTGACGGCTGTGTTTCGGGCGGTATTTCAAATTTTACTGCGCCTGCTCTGTTTATTTTCAAAATAATAAGTAGTTTTGCAAAATGTTTTTAAGAGAATATCTTTTTGTACTTTTTGCAGGCGTCAGCCTGTTGCACGGCGTGGAAGTTCTTTCGTCCGACAGTATTCGGGGAGGGTTTAGTATTGTTGTTCCCGATACCGTCATGGTGATGGAATACAACAACATGGCAAGGGATCTGATGCTTAAAACGAATGACAATTACAACGAAGCGCTGAGCTACCTGAACCGGGGCATCGCACTGGCAAAAGAGATACAATATCCCAGGGGAGAAGCCGAACTGGTGCGTTCCATAGGGATCATCCATTACTATCGAAAGGAATATGATCAGGCAATCCTGTATTTTCAACAGGCGCTGGAGATATGCGGACGGGTGGAGGACAACAACGGGATGGCGGAAAATTACAGCAACATGGCGATCATTTATCATGAGCAGTCGAAGCTGTTCAATTCGCTCAATTATCTGCTGAACGCGCTGTCACGGTGGAAACAGTCGGGCAACAGCGAAGGAATGCTTCGCGCCTACAAGGAGATTATTTTTCTGTATCAGGGCATTGAAAATTATGCGGAAGCAACGGAGTACGTGCAGGAGGCGTTGAAAGTGGCTCACGACACCGGCAACAAACAGGAAGAGGCTTCCCTGTATGACATACTTGCCAGAATCAACGTTGCGGTCGGCGATGTCTGGGAGGTTGCCGAATATTACGATCAGTCGCTCAAACTGTATGAAGAACTGGACGATCAGCTGCAAATTGCAAGGATCACGCAGAATATGGCGGCGAACCTGTACATGAACGATGCGGAAAAAGCGCTGGAATTACTGAAAAAATCGGCGGCTATCTACGAAGAACTCGATCCGGTAAACAACAGCCTGTTCACCATCTACAACAACATCAGCAATATCTGCATGGCGTCGGACGACCGGAAAATGGCGGACAGCGCCGGATATTTCAAAGAGAAGGCAATGGAAAAAGCCATCCTGTCGAAAAATCCGTCCACCATGGCGGCGGCAAACCTCTCCATCGGCAGGTTTTATCTGGACAGGCGCAACCTGAACGAGGCGGGACATTTTTTTGAGAAGGCATATACGCTGGCGCTGACTGCCGGGTCAAGACGCATGCAATCGACCGCCCTGTCCGGATTAAGCACGGTAAAATACAGAATGGGCGACTATGAGGGGGCAATGGTTGAGTTGCAAAGATACCGTACCATCCGCGATTCCCTCTCCAGGATTGACAATGAACAAAACACGTTGCAGTTAAATCTGCAATACGAATTTGAAAAAGCCGAACGCGAACAAAAAGAGGTACGTTTGCAACTGGCGCGGCAGGAACAGTCCATCAGGCAGCAAAGTTATGCGGTGATCGCCATCACTGCGGCGCTGGCGGTGATGGCGGTACTGTTGCTGTTTGTCCTGCGCGGAAGCCGTCTGAATACCAGGGTGAACATTCAGTTAAAGAAACAGGAAGAAGAAATTGCTTTGAACAACAGAGAATTGCAGACCCTGAATACCGAACTTTCCGTCTATCGCGACCGTTTGGAAGAACGGGTAAAGGAACAGACCGTCAAGTTGCAGCAAAGCGAAATACAGCTGCGTACACTTAGCGATCACCTGCCGGGAGGATGTATCTACCGGAAAATCGTGTACCCGGACGGACGCGCGCAGATCGTTTATATCGGCAGTACATCCCGGCAATGGATGGGAGTAAGTCCCGATGAAATAAAGGAGGACATCCGAAACTTTTTCCGCCTCATCAACGCGGATGATTTTGAAGAAAAGAAACGCATGGAAGAAGAAAGCGCGCGGACATTGTCGCCCTACACCTGTGAATTTCGCATCAACAGGGGAGGACAGGAAGCATGGCTGCTGGAGAACGGCAGACCCTGCATGGATGAAAACAAAAACGTGGTATGGGACGGCATAGCAGTGGACATCACCGAACGGAAAGCCATTGAAGCGGAACTGATCAGGGCAAGGCAACAGGCTGAAAAGTCGGACATGCTCAAATCGTCCTTTCTGGCGAACATGTCCCACGAAATACGCACGCCGATGAACGGGATTGTAGGCTTCCTCAGCTTTCTGGAACAGGACGACCTCCCCGCGGCGAAACGCCATGCATACATCAGGATCATACGCGGAAACGTACAACAGCTGCTGCAACTGATAGGCGACATTATTGACATTTCCAAAATAGACACCCAGCAACTGTCGCTGCATCCGTTCTTCTTCAACCTGAACGCCCTGATGGAAGAACTGGAAACGCTTTTTCAGGATATTGCCCTGCGGAACGATAAAAAGCTGGAAGTGGTGCTGGACAACAGTTCGTTCGCATATCCGGGAATTATCCTGTCCGATCCGGTACGGGTGCGGCAAATACTCTCGAACCTGATCGGTAACGCCATCAAGTTCACCCACAAGGGCTACATACGCTTCGGTTATACCTTGCAGGACAACAGGGAAAAACTGCTTTTCTTTGTTGAGGATACCGGCATCGGCATCCATCCGGACAAACAGGAGATTATTTTTGAACGGTTTCAACAGGTGCACGACATGTCCTCGAAGGAGAATTACAGTGGAACGGGTTTGGGACTGGCAATATCAAGAAATCTGGTAGAAATGCTGCACGGAAAAATCTGGGTCAGCTCGGAAGCAAACGCCGGTTCCGTATTCTATTTTACATTGCCGTTCATACCGGAACCAACATCATAGCCACATGCACCACCTCATTGCCGCCATTCTGCAAAATACGGTCATGATCACCTCCTTTGTGCTGGTGATGATGTTGCTGATCGAATACATCAACGTCGGCTCCAAAGGCAAATGGATACACTCCTTTCAGGGATCGAAATACAAACAGGTGCTGCTGGCGGCTTTGCTGGGGGTAACTCCGGGATGTCTGGGCGGCTTTGCGGTAGTGTCGCTCTTTACGCACAACATTTTCAATTTCGGGGCATTAATCGCCTGCATGATTGCCACTTTCGGCGACGAAGCGTTTGTAATGCTTGCCATTATACCGGAAACGGCGTTTCTCCTGTCGGCGGTGATCCTTGTCATTGCCGTTGTTACGGGACTGCTGACCAACCTGTTGATCGGGAAATTTCCCGCGCCGTTTGACCGGGGACATTTTGCCCTCCATGCTTCCGACCGGCACGGTCACGCCAATATACGTGGCAACTGGCGCGAAAACCTGAAACATGTTTCATTTGAGCGGGCATTGCTGATTGCCGGAATTGCAGCGCTGATCGTTGCTATCCTGACGGGCTGGTTCGAACATGCACACGAGGCGCCCTCCCTGCATGACGCGCACGACGCTGCTCACCCCGACTGCCGTCATGGCGTTTTTCCGGAATCGCTGCTCAAGGAACGGTGGCTCAACATTCTTTTCGTTGCCGTTTGTCTGGTTGCTCTGTTCATCATCGGCACCGTGCGGGATCATTTCCTGAAGGAACACCTCTGGGCGCACATCGTCAAAAAACATTTGCCCAGAATATTTCTGTGGACGCTGGGCGTGATTACGATTTTACAGATAGGGCAACAGTTTGCGGATATTGACGGATGGGTTCGCCAAAACAGGATGTCCGTGCTGGCGCTGGCTGTTCTTATCGGACTGATTCCGGAGTCGGGTCCGCACATTGTGTTCATCTCGCTTTTTGCCGACGGGCTGATTCCCTTCAGCGTGCTGCTGACGAACTCCATTGTACAGGAAGGACACGCGGGTTTGCCGCTGTTCGCCGAATCAAAAAAAGGCTTCCTGTGGATGAAAGCCATTTCCGTGCTTGTCGGACTGCTTGTCGGCGCAACAGGATATCTTGCAGGGTTTTAAGCGTCGACCTGCTCAATGAGCAAGAGGTTTCTGGCGGATTCGAACCGCCGTAAAAGGTTTTGCAGACCTCTGCCTAGCCACTCGGCCAAGAAACCGTTTTTGCGCTGCAAATGTACGGACATTTTTTGAATTACCAAATAAACCGCCGGAAAAATGCAGATATTTTCTTCATTCCCTTACCAGTGACTTTTCCCTTACTTTTGCGCCGGTCATTTTAAAGGTAAGTTCGTCTTTTGTCTTGTTGCACCCGATGTGGATAACGCCGCCGCTTTCCATGTTTTGCCTGATAAGCACCTCTGCCATGGGATTTTCCAGATATTTCTGAATGGCGCGTTTCAACGGACGCGCGCCGAAATTCATGTCAAATCCCTTTTCACACAGGAAATCTTTTGCAGCGGCGGCAATCTTGATGACATACCCCATTGCCTGCACCCTGTCGAACAGATACTTCAGTTCAATGTCGATAATTTTACTGAGATGCTCCTTGCTCAGCGTGTTGAAGAAAACAACATCATCTATGCGGTTCAGAAATTCCGGTGCAAATGCCTTTTTGAGGGCGTTTTGCAGGACGCCTTTCGCATATTCGTTGCTTTGCGCCGCCCTCGCTTCCGTCTGGAAACCGATGCCTTGCCCGAAATCCTTCAATTGGCGCGTTCCTATGTTGGAGGTCATGATGACAATGGTATTGCGGAAATCTATCTTGCGCCCCAAACTGTCGGTCAACTGTCCCTCGTCCAGCAACTGGAGCAGGAGATGAAACACGTCGGGATGCGCTTTTTCTATTTCGTCCAGCAACACAACGGAATAAGGTTTGCGGCGCACCTTTTCGGTCAACTGCCCGCCTTCCTCATAGCCCACATACCCCGGAGGCGCGCCCACCAAGCGCGAAACGGTGAATTTCTCCATATATTCGCTCATGTCGATACGGATAAGGTTGTCGTAGCTGTCGAACAGATATTTTGCCAGCACTTTTGCCATTTGCGTCTTGCCTACGCCCGTCGGACCAAGGAAAATAAAACTGCCTATCGGCTTGTTGGGGTCTTTCAAACCGGCGCGGTTGCGCTGTATGGATTTAACCACCTTGTCGATAGCCTCGTCCTGCCCGATGACGCATCCGCTCAGTTCCTTGCTCATGTGCAGCAATCGTGCGCCTTCCGCCTGCGCGATGCGCTGCACGGGAACGCCGGTCATCATGGCGACCACCTCGGCTACCTTGTCGGCGTCCACCACCACCCGGTTTTTCGACAATTCCCGTTCCCACCGCATTTTTTCGTTTTCCAGCTTTTCGAGCAGCATTTTTTCCGTGTCGCGAAATCCGGCAGCCCGTTCAAAATTCTGGTTTTTCACGGCGGCAACCTTTTGCTGTTTGGCGTCCTCGATGGCTGTCTCCAGCTTGACAATCCTGTCGGGCACCATGATGTTGGAAATATGCGCCCGCGAACCGGCTTCGTCCAGCGCGTCTATCGCCTTGTCGGGAAGACGGCGGTCGCTGATGTAGCGGTTGGTCAGGTGCACGCACCCTTCAATGGCGTCCTTGGTGTAAATCACGTTATGATGGTCTTCATAACGGTCTTTGATGTTGTTGAGTATTTCCACCGTTTCCTCTTCCGAAGCAGGTTCTACCATCACTTTCTGGAAACGGCGTTCCAAAGCTCCGTCTTTTTCAATGTACTGGCGGTATTCATCCAGGGTGGTAGCGCCGATGCACTGTATTTCTCCGCGCGCCAGAGCGGGCTTGAGCATGTTGGCGGCATCCAGTGAACCGCTGGCGCCGCCTGCCCCGATAATGGTGTGTATTTCGTCGATGAACAGGATGATGTTGGTGGAGTGCGACATTTCGACGAGGATCGCCTTCATCCGTTCTTCAAACTGACCGCGATATTTTGTTCCGGCAACGATGGCAGCCAGATCGAGCGTCAATACCCGTCTGCCGAACAGCACCCGCGACACTTTCCGCTGGATGATGCGCAAAGCCAGCCCTTCCACTATTGCCGACTTGCCTACGCCCGGCTCGCCGATGAGTATCGGGTTGTTTTTTTTCCGGCGGCTGAGAATTTGCACCAGACGTTCAATTTCCTTTTCGCGCCCTACAATAGGGTCTAAACGCCCTTCTTCGGCGGCTTTGGTGAGATCGACGCCGAAATTGTCCAGCACCGGCGTGTCGGATGACTGCTTGACGGATTGTTGCCGGCTGCCTGCCGCTCCTCCCCCTCCGAAGGGGAAGTGCGCGTCGTCGTCATCGTCCGCGTTGGAAGTGAAATCGGCTTTCGTGTCTTCGTACTCCGATACGTTTTCCATGCAGGAGCGCACCGAATGATAATCGATGCCCGATTCGTACAGCAACTGCGTAACGTATGCCGTTTCGTCCTTGAGAAGCGCCAGCAGTAAATGCTCCGTCTTTATTTCGGCGCACTTGAACGATTTTGCTTCGAGGTAAACGAGTTTCAAGGCACGCTCCGCCGATTTGAGCAGAGGAATATCATCGCTTTCGGGAATGGTTTGATAGACGTCGGGTTTTATCTTGTCTTCAATTTGTTTCCGGATATGATACAGGTCGAGCCCCAGCGACTGGAGAATTTCAAGCGCTTCGCTTTCTCCGTCGCGCAGTATCCCCAGAAACAAATGCTCCGGTCCGATGTAGGGAGTCCCCAGCCGCATGGCTTCTTCCTTGCTGTAGCCCAGCACTCCCTTGATGTGTTGAGAAAATTTTGAGTCCATATTGTCTTCTTGCTATGATGGCGGAATATTTTTACAAAGGTAAAAAAATATTTTCTATTCCATATCCATCCGTCAATAATTTTTGCAAATCGTCAAAAATGATACCAAAAAAATATGGGCGTATCGAATACGGTCAAAATGTCGCTTTTTGTGATATTTTCCTCACCGCAGGCAAGGAAAAGTACATACTTCGGAATAATTTTTGTTGTAGCTTGCATGTTGTCTTTTTTTGATAAAAAACGGTAATCATCAATATGCAAATCACATAACAATGAAAATCAAATTTTTGTTCATCGCCGTAATGCTAAGCGCGACGGCAGTTGCCGAAGAGCGGACATTTCGCGACCGTTTGTTTTTCGGAGGAAGTTTCGGGCTGATGGTGGGCGATTATACCGACATCGAAATCGCTCCGCACGCGGGATACTACATCACCGGTCGCTGGGCAGCCGGCGCAGGAGTAACCTATGAATACTACAACAACCGGTATTTTTATTTTGATCGCACCACGGGCGAGTACAGCCGGTATGAAACCCACATATACGGCGGAAGACTGTTTACCAATTACGTGATTGTGAATAATGTAAACGACTGGATACCGCTGGGGCTGAATTTCCGGATTTTCGCCCATGTGGAATACGAGGCGCTGAGTTACGAAAAAAGTTTTTTCGGCGATTACAGCGGAGGAAGACAGATGCTGAACAGTTTTCTGGTGGGTGGCGGATTGCGTTTCCCCACAGGACGCCGTTCGAGCATGAATTTGACGCTGCTGTGGAATTTGAACTCCAGTTTGTACGATATTTACGGCAATGGACCGGTGATCCGTATCGGATACAATTTTTAAGAGACGGAAATAGAATTTGACGAAATGAGGCATTTTGCGAATGGAAAAAAAGAAGTTACGGGTATGGTGCGCTGTAGTGGAAATAAAACCGGCGGATGGTGCGTCGGCAATTATTTGACTCGGACATTCAAAAAATTCCATAAAAGATTCGGTAATCCGAATGTTCGATTTTACACTGATGATGGGGACGTTTATTGCCGGATGATACCTGCCGGAAAGCGGATAATTCTTTATTTTGGGGGGCTATTGACTTCATCAAATATTGTTTCATGTTCTGTTGTGAGTTTTTACACATCCTCCATACATGCGACAATTTGAACGGCGAAGCCCTCGCCGAAGGTAAATACACCTCTCTTTGGTTCCGGATTATCCGGCTCTGGCTTTTCAGTACAGGGCGAACACACAGGTTTGCCGATGGATTTCGTCATTGTGAACTGCGAAGCATGAAGCAATAACGCGATAACGCAATCGTTATTTCTTGGCGGTTCCTTCCGGTTTCCCCCGAAAAAAATATTGTTTTTGTTTTTGTTTGTCTTCTTTTTTTCGCGTCACATGAATTTTTTCACCGCTGTAGGGGTCAAACCCGCAATAGAACATTACCGACGAGAGGGTCATGGGAGTGGGAGTGAAATCCTGAACCTGCTCCGGACAGTGCATCCGCATATTGCGAATAGTGACGGACAACTCTTTCATATCCGCTTCTTCGCAAGCAGGATGACTTGATATAAAATATGGGATTAACTGTTGGCGAAGGTTTCCGGCACGATCTATTTTATGAAATTCATCGTTCAGTTTCATGAACAGATCGAAGGAGGGTTTACGCATGGCTTTCAACACTTTCGGCGAAGTATGTTCGGGGGCTACCTTCAAACGCCCCGATACATGATGCTGCAATAATTCCCTGAAATACTCCGCATGTTCTTTCGAGATAAAACCGTTGGCGTCCAGCAGCAGATCGTACCGTATTCCGCTACCGATAAACACTTTCCTGATGCCGTCCATATTTCGTATTTTCCGGTAGAGCGACAGCAGCCGACCGTGTCCGGCGTCGAGTTGGCGGCAAATGCGCGGATAGATGCAGGAATAACGGCTGCACCGTTCACACAGCGCCGGGTCTTTGCCTTTCATTCCGAACATATTAGCCGAAGGACCGCCCAAATCGGATAAATACCCCTTGAAGCCGGGCATCCTGATCACCTGTTCTACCTCGCGAATGATGGATTTTTCGGAACGGCAGGCAATAAACTTGCCCTGATGCGCCGAAATGGTACAGAAACTGCATCCGCCGAAACATCCCCGGTGAATGTTTACCGAATACTTGATCATTTCGAACGCGACAATATGTTTGTCCTGATAGCGCGGGTGCGGCAGGCGGGTGTACGGCAAATCAAAGGCTGCGTCCACCTGTTTTTCGTCCTGCGGATATTCGGGCGGGTTCACCACCACATATTTACCCGCAACAGGTTCTATCAACCGTGCAGCGCACCGTTTATTGGACTCCGTTTCCGTTTTGCGGAAATTTTCGGCAAACTTCCTTTTGTTCGCCACGCAATCTTCAAACGGATGCAGCAGTATATCATGATGATTTGTGGCGGGAAGATTTTTCGAGAGGTAGGCGGTTTGAGGGAGTTCCGTCAATTCCTCCATTCTTTTTCCCGTTTGCAGATGATGCGCCACAGAGCGAATGGCGTGTTCTCCCATGCCGTACACCAGCAGGTCGGCACGGCTGTCGACAAGAATGCTGGGCTGTAGCCTGTCCTGCCAATAGTCGTAATGGGTGAGCCGGCGGAGGGAGGCTTCAATGCCCCCGATCACTACCGGCACGTCGGGAAACAATTTTTTCAGTATTTGCGTATAGACCGTTACGGCATAATCCGGACGGAAGCCTGCAACGTTTCCTGCCGTGTAAGCGTCGTTGCTGCGCAGGCGTTTGTGGGCGGTATAGTGGTTCACCATGCTGTCCATGCTGCCTGCCGATACGGCAAAAAACAGACGGGGAACGCCTAATTTCCTGAAATCGCGAAGATCATCACGCCAGTTCGGTTGCGGCACAATTGCCATCCGCAACCCCTCTGCTTCCAGTATCCGTCCGATCACGGCAGCGCCAAACGACGGATGATCCACGTAAGCATCTCCCGAAAAGAGAATTACATCCAATTCTTTCCATCCTCTTGCCTCCGTTTCTTTTTTAGAGGTGGGCAACCAATCGGTGATCTTCCGCTGAGCCACATGTTCCGGCTATTGCCGGTGGGAATTAGTTTACTGCCGCTTCCGGTTTCTGAGCGACAACACCTTTGATGGTGATCGTGACGGAAGACGGTTTGGCATTGGAAATAATGGTCACCGTTTTGGTAAAACTGCCTGAAATGTGGGTATTATTGTACCTGACTTTAACTGTCCCCTTCTCCCCCGGTTTGATCTGCTGGTCTTTCGGGCAGGTGGGCGTGGTACAACCGCAACTGGCACTGCATGAGGTGATGATCAGCGGCTCTTTGCCCGTGTTGGTGAACACAAAGTCGTACTCTGCTTTTCCTTTGTATTCGATAGTGCCGAAATCATGTATCAGCCCTTTTTCAAAGGTTATTTCCGGCGCATTCGGATTTTCCGTTTTGACCGTTTCCTGGGCAAATACCCATACTGCCGGCATACACCAGACAACTATTGCTAAGACTACTGTTTTCATTGTTATTTTATTTAGACTTTTTGTGTTATGTTTATTTGATTTTATTTCTAACTGCAAAATTCATGCCTTTTTTGACTATTTTATTTTGGAAGTCAGCGGATATTTGAGATTTTCGAATTTAATCAGATCGCACCTGAAAGAACCTGCCCAAATATCGAACTTGATGCTGACCGGTATTTTATTCAAATCGTCTGAAAACCAGATGGTCATGTCGTCATTGTTCTCAAAGACACGTCCCGGCTCGACAATGGGGACAAATTTGAAGCATTTGTATTTTCCCGATCCGATGGAAATGGTTTCCCTGCCTTTGTATATAATGTAAAAAGGAAACAGTTCGTCGCCGAAATAGGTATCGAAATGTATAATATCATTATAATTCAATGCGTTAAGATTGAGCCGCCGCACATAATATACCACAGAAGCCATATCCAGCGTGTTTTTCGGAACGGATACCCTGCCGTTGCGCCGGCTTTCCACATACAGTTCCTCATGATTGTAGCGGACTTCATCGTAATAGCGGTAACTGCCCTCGCTGATGTTCCTGACGGCTTTATCGGGAAGATTGCTTTCCGGATCGAAAAAACTTTCGTAAATATCGTTCACCCGGTATATTTTGTCGATCAGCCCGGTGGTTTTTCCTTCTATTACGGCATGATATACCGTCTTGTTGTTCAGGATGGTTTCGTTTGCCGATATTTTTGCTTCTCCTCCGGTGATGATGCCATAATGCACCCTGAACGTCAGCAGTTCGCCGTGCTGAAACGTGCGTTCTTCCAAATAAGAGACGTCCCGCAGGGAAAAAGCCGTCATCAACGGAACGAGCAGGTACATGCATATCTTTTTCGGTTTCATTCGCTTCCCTTTGTCACACATTTTTTATATTTATAAATCACCCTACAAAAATAGTACATTTTTTAGATGTAACACTCGGAATATTATTCGTCACGGTAAAATTTATCGTTATCATCCGATAAGTGACATGAACCGAATAACTTATCATCGTGCCGGCAGCAAATTTTTCCCGACGGCGATAACGAAAAATAAACTTTACATGGATGGGGATACTGGCTACGGCATGGAGAGGGGGTGAGGAAAACGCGATATAATCATCCCCTTGTGCGTCTAAATTTGTCTTTTTGTCATGGGTGTTTCTATTGATATTTATTCCCTCCGGGAAATTTTGGAACGCAACTGTTTTTATCGAAACAGCATCTTTTTGACGCCCCACCCTGCGGGACTTTTACGCCTGCG
This sequence comes from Bacteroidales bacterium, assembly GCA_031273395.1. Taxonomy (GTDB): domain Bacteria; phylum Bacteroidota; class Bacteroidia; order Bacteroidales; family UBA4181; genus JAIRLS01. The sequence continues at coordinate 12,216 of JAISRX010000174.1, forward strand.
ACAGTTTGAACGGCGAAGTCCTCACCGAAGGTAAATGCACCCAAACATTTTGTATATAAAATCACTACTGTCCGGTAAACCTCCAAAAGAAAGGGTAGGTATAAAATACCCACCCTATGGTTATCTTTGTAATCTCAACAAAACAGAGAACAACCATGGGCAAAAGTACAAATTTTAG
>JAISRX010000210.1 GCA_031273395.1 Bacteroidales bacterium
ATGGACGTAAAACGCCGCAGGCGTTACCCTTTGATAACCCCGTATGAAATGCGGGGTACGACAGGCTAAAAAATACAAGACTATAACCGAGTGCAGTATGTGATAAGGAGCAGTACAAAGTAATATTTGCGCGTTATTTCCCGTTAAAAAAAACTTTTTCCCTTATTATACGTATATTTAGTATAGGGTATGGTTTCCTTTTTCTTTTCGGAAGACGAGGGAACATGTAATGGAAGTTGTATGAGGCAGTTAAAAATTTCCCAACAGATTACCTCGCGTTCGGATTTGTCATTGGATAAGTATTTGTCGGACATTGCAAAAATTCAATTGATTTCCGTGGAAGAAGAGGTTATTTTATCCCGCCGGATAAAAAACGGGGATATAGAGGCGTTGAAGAAAATCGTACAGGCGAATTTGCGTTTTGTCGTGTCGGTGTCCAAGCAATATCAGAACCTCGGACTCAGTTTGTCCGACCTGATCAATGAAGGCAATGTGGGACTGATAAAAGCAGCCTACCGTTTTGATGAAACACGGGGGTTCCGGTTCATCTCGTATGCGGTATGGTGGATCAGGCAGGCTATTTTGCAGGCACTGGCGGAGCAGGCGCGTACCGTCCGGCTGCCGACGCACCAGATCAATATCCTGAAACGCCTGAACAAAATCACTGCCCTGCTGGAACAGCAATACGAGAGAGAACCCACCATTGCGGAGCTTGCTTCGGCAATTGAACAGCATCCCGAAGAAATCAAAGCCTTGATATCGCTGTCCGGACACGCGCTGTCGCTTGATGCGCCTGTGAGGGAGGATGATACCGTCAGTATCGGAGAACTGATTACCGACGCCGACAGCATAAGTCCCGACAGAGAGTTGGAGCAGGAAGCTCTTTGCGATGAAGTCAAAAGAGTAGTGGACACGCTTCCGCGCAGGGAAGCAATGGTCATTCGACTGTTTTTCGGTTTGAACGGATGCCGGCAGCAGGGAGTAGAAGATATTGCCCACAGCATGGACATCAGCACCACACTGGTGAGACGGCTCAAAGACAAAGCGCTGTCGCACCTGAGATCCACACAGCGGGCGCAGAACCTGAAAGTTTTTCTGGAATAGATCATTGCGGGCGGTCTTCCGGTTAACGGGCAAATAATGCTGCAATGAAACGGTTTTTGTATGCGGAAACAAAAATAACCCTTTACTTTTACCGTTGCCGGAAATCCGCCGGAAAATAAAATCCGTCCGCTGCCATCCTTGCGGGAGTTCTCGTTGGCGACGGTGGGGACATGTTTGCCGGCACATATTAAAATAATAATTTTTCTTTTTATGCGCATAATGATAACAATTCCAAGTTTTTTATGTATGTTTGCAAAAAATAGTGTCAACATAAACGGGGACATAAATCTTCGGAAAAGGCGTGTAGCCGCGAAAAGCGCAAGAAATACCCCGCATGTGCAATGGATTTGGAGGGCTTTATTTTTGAGATATGAAGAAATTTATTTCTTTTTTGGTCGTTTTTTTTACCGTGGCGGGAAGTTTGTACGGCTCGTCCGGAGAAGGCGTGTCTGACGCCGAACGGACAGATCCCCCAAAAAGGGTGAGAAAATCCATTACCACCACTACTTGCGGGTGGACGGTAAATATCTCATCCGATCCTGTAAAATGTCCGGGTGAGAACAATGGGAAAATCAGGATTAAAGTATCAGGTGTTAATGCGCCTTACGACCTGTTTGAGGTTAACATCAGCGGATATTATTCGCCCACATGGTACGACAATACATCCGACAGTTTAATAATAGACAACCTTTCTTCAGGAACGTATGAGGTAACGGTAACGCATGAAAATTTTTCCTGCCGGGTTTCCGAGCCTGTCATCATAGAAGAACCTACTCTGGAAATCAGTATTACCAACCAAAAAAACCTTTGTCCGCATACCACCAAAACCGGAGCGATTACCGTCTCTACATCAACCGACCAGAAACCGGAAAGCCAAACATGGTATTGGGATCCCTCATATACTTCAAGTTATCAGGAAATACATCCTGCGAATACTAAAAATTTGGATGCGGGACAATATAAAATTGTGCTGACGGACGGCGCCGGATGCGAAGTTTTTGTTGAAACGGAACTGTATCAATTACAGCCTTTCAGCGCCACAATAAGCCATACCGATGTACTATGCGGCGTAGAAAATACAGGGATCATCACCATTGAAAACCCACAGGGAGGGTCTATAGTGAGCGGTTCACATCTATATCCTTACATATACGAAGTAAGAAACAGCGGTGGAAATATTGTTCAAACCAGCAATACCAGCCCTATTACCGGTCTTCCGGAAGGTGATTTCACAGTGAGGATAAAAGAAGATCATCCCGCGTCGGCGTCATGTTATGTGGATAGCATGGTAACTATTGCCGATACGCTTGCCAAACTGGACAAGCCGGATATAGACTCCGTTCCGCCCTCCAATTGCAGTCCCGGAAATGACGGCTCGCTGATCATTAAGGCAACTAATCCTGCGGGTAGATACTCCTACTGGTACAGCAAGTTGGCGGCAGATATTTTCGAGCCTTTCGATCCGGCAGATGCGCAGGAAACAACTATCAGAGATTTGGAGGCGGAGAAATACAAGGTAGTTTTGAAAGAAATACAAGGCGGATGCGTGTCGGATACCGTTGAAGTGGAAATACCGAAAGCAGATCCGCCGAAGATTAAGGTTGTCGCCGATCCGGTAACCAAGTGCGATACGAAAGACAACGGCGCTATTACCATTACGGTGACCGAACCTGCCACCGGCACGTACACCTACTGGTACAGCGGATTGCCCAACGACGACTATCAACCTTTCGATCCGCTCAACCCGGACGCGAAGACCATCAAAATTGAAGACCTGACGGCAGGCGAATATAAGGTAACCGTGAAAGCGGCTACAGGCGCATGTATATCGGATACCGCCAAGGTGAAAGTGGACTCGATTTCGATAAAAATTGAGTACAAGACTGTTGATGATCCGTTCTGTATCGGAAAATCCGATGGAAAAGGAACGATAACCATCACCGACGGAACCGCCCCATTCAACGTTGATTTGGTCACAAAACCGTGGTATGCGGAAAACCCCGAAATAACAAAGGATGATGACCGGAATTTTACAATTGAAAAAGTGACCGGCGGAGAATATGAACTGAAAATCACCAACAATTTTTCCTGTGAACTGGATACGGTGTTGAAAATAGAAGTGAAAAATGAAGACGTCATTGAGATCGACGCAGAACCTGCCGATCCCACCGCTTGCTCGGATGGATTAACGCCGCTCGGATCGGCAATGATTGAAATAACTCAGCCGGCATCACCGGATGCATTGTGGCAATTCAAATACTATGTAAATCAAAACGATTCCGGCAAGCAGGCTTCCACCACTAAAAAAATCCAAAACCTTGCGCCCGGCGAGTACGAAATGGCTGCACGGATAGTTGCCGCACCGGACGATGAAGACGGCTGTCTGGATACTGCTCTGGTCGTTATCGAAGATATTACACGGGCTGAAATATGGGACAGTGAGAAAGTCCCCCCTTCCTGCGTGGGCAGCAATAACGGGAAGTATTCATTTTGGGAAAGTTCCGGAGGCGAGTATCAATATCAATTAGCCATGGAAGGGGTTGATACTGTTCCGGGAAACTGGATCAAGATAGAAGCAAGTCCCAATAAATTCAAGATAGATACGGTAACTGTTTCTTATGTATGGGCGAAAACCGCGGTTAATCTGGATACGGTGCAGTTCACCGGACTGGCAAGCGGCAATTATACCTTGTGGGTACGCGACAAAATCACCAATTGCCGTTATGAAGGCGCTTATATTGATTTAAACGTCGATCAAAAAATGACGCTGACAATAGAAGATTCCATCAGACTGGAGAATAGCGACAGCACGCTTTGCGTGTTTGAAGGCATGGATGTAAAACTCATCGTCAGCGACGGAACAAGAGCCTATACCTATTATATGGACGCTGATTTAACGGGAAGCGCCGATTCCATATTCACTATAGATGATCAACGTCATACATTCAGGGTCATCGACGCCGACGGGTGCAGCATCGATACCGCTTATCAGGCAAAAATACCTGAAAAAGTTAAAATAGACGCTTACGACATCTCCGTTTTGGCATGTAATCAGGATACGGGACACATCAGGCTAAGCGGCGCGAAGGACGATTACAGTTATCTGTGGACTTCGGTTGAGGACAACCGCACACTCTCGCAGGACAGCCTGCTGGAAAAGGTAATGGCAGGGGAATACAGGGCGCTTGTTACCGAGTCTTTGGGCATTTGTATCTGGGATTCCACCTTTGAAATAACAGCCCGGCACTACCTTGTAGCGAAGATAGACGGACCCGGCGAACATGAATTTTGTCCGAACGAACCGGTTGATCTGACGGGAACGGTGGCGCTTGCGGATCCCCCGCCCCCCCGTGATACCGTTCCTGTTCTTTCCGGCGATCCGAATTTGCTTACTGCGAAATGGCGCTGGGTATTTGCCGGAGAAAGCGATTCGGTTGATTTCTTCCCGCTCCACGAAACCTTGTCGCTCAAAGCCGATTCGGGTTACGTGACGTTGCGGGCGTCCTATCAATTTCATCCCGATACCGTATGCACCTCCGCCGATACGTTTGCGATAACGGTGAGGGAAGCGCCGGTACTGGATTTCCTGCTGGAAGATTCCGTCATTTACATTCCGAAAGACGAGACATATACGATGGGAATGAAAATAGAATATGATTTTGAAAAGTATGAATGGAGCAGTATTCCCGAACATTATGCAACGGCAGTTCTGTCATTGCCTGCGCTTCCCGCCGACGAGGCGCTGTTAACGCCTCCTACGCCTCCGGACAGGCTCTATCTGCTGAGGCTGACCCTTGAAGGCGCCAATGGCTGCAAGGCGAGCGATTCCGTGTATGTGGGTTCCTCCTCCGATTTCTTTATCCCGAACGCCTTTACCCCCAACGGCGACGGCGTGCACGACCGGTGGACATTCTATCCTCTGGAGCAGTACCGCCTTTTTTATACCGTCAGCGTGGCGGTGTTCAACCGGTCGGGGATGCTGGTGTACGAATGCCGGGACTACAGCAACGACCCGTCGGTGGCGTTCGACGGACGGCGCGGGAATACCGATTTGCCCATAGGCGTTTATTATTATGTGGTCAAATTAATCGACAGGAGCCACAGGGAACCTGATCAAGTTTTTACCGGTTCGGTCACTGTCATCAGGTAACGATTGAAAACAGAGTATGATGAAACACGGTAGAATGAAATATATTTTCTTGTGGATGTGCGGAAGCCTCTGGTTTGGCTGGAACGTCCGGGCGCAGCAGGTTCCCGTATCGTCGCTGTTTGTGGAAAATCGGTTTTTGTTCAATCCGTCGGTAGCAGGGACGGACGAGGCATTTAAGGTGCGCATGGACAACCGCTTTCAGTGGCAGGGATTCATCGATGCGCCCATCACCAACCTGCTGAGCGCTTACGGTCCTCACAAAAACAGCAACATCGGCTACGGAGGCACTATCGGCTACGATTCCTTCGGTCCGTCGGGGAAATTCACCATGAACGGCGCTTTTGCCGTCAACTTTGCCCTGGGCGGCAGCGTTCGCCTTTCCACAGGCGTCAATTTCGGTTTCCTGCAATACCGCGTGGACGGCAGCCAGTTGGAACTGGACTCGCCCGACGATCCGAACAAAATGGAGGATGATTATGCGCCGGCTACCCTCATGTCCGCTTTCCTCCCCGATGCGGCGGCAGGGGCATATCTGTATCATCCCAAATGGTATGCGGGCGTTTCGGCGCTCCAGCTGTTCAACAACAACATTAAATTCAACGGTATGAACAGCGGTCGCAACAAGCTGAAAACCCATTTCTACGGCATTGCCGGAGCGCGCCTGCCGCTTGGGGAACAATGGACGGCGGAACCCGCAGCAATGGCAAGGATACTGGAAGCAACGCCGCTGCAACTCGACATAACGGCAAGAATCATCTTCCGCGAACAGTTCTGGGGAGGAGTGAATGTGAGAAATACCTTCCAGTCCTTTCAAGACGCCTCCGTGATGCTGGGATACATTCATAACGGGCGGATAAACATAGGCATTGCCTACGACTATACCACCTCTCAAATAAACCAGTACACCACCGGCACCATAGAACTGATGATCGGCTATAATTTCGACGCCATACGCAACAGAAACTGAAAGGTAAATATTTATTCAATATTCAATATGCAGTTAAAAGATTTTCCATCCCCCGACGAGATGATGCGGCAAGCCGGAACCGTTCCGTTTGAAATACGGAACCTCAACGGGCATGTGCATACGCCGTATTCGTTCAGCGCATTTACCGGCATGGAGCAGATTGCCGAAATGGCGGTTCGGGAAAACATAAAAGCGCTGGGGATTAACGATTTTTATGTCACCGACGGTTATGACGAATTTAACGAAATGGCTGTCCGGAATCATATCTTCCCCCTGTTCAATATCGAGGCGATCGCCCTGTCGAAAGAACAGCAGTCCCAAGGCGTCAGGGTAAACGATCCCAATAATCCCGGACGCACGTATTTCAGCGGCAAAGGACTGGACTATCCGGCGACGCTCTCCGGCAAGTACCGAGACCTGCTGGAACGGGTGAAATCCGAAAGCCAGCGGCAGGTGGTCGATATGATCGCCAAACTGAACCGGTGGCTGCAGGAAACCGGCGTCGCCCTGTCGTTCACCTGCGATGAAATCCGCAGAAAATATGCGCGGCAATTGGTACGCGAACGTCATATCGCGCAGGCATTGCGCATGGGGATACAGGAAATTGCCGACACCGAAGCCGAACGCAAAGCCCTGTTGCAGAAAATCTATTCGGGCAAAGAAACGGGCGTGGACGTCTCCGACGCCGCCGCCCTGGAAAACGAACTGCGCAACCACCTGCTGAAAGCCGGAGGAAAAGCGTTTGTGGAAGAAGACGACCGGGCTTTCCTTTCAGTGGAAGAAATGCAGCAGATCTACCTGAATGCCGGCGGGATCCCCTGCTATCCGGTGCTGCTGGACGACGCAAAAGGCAATTTTACCGAATTTGAAGCCGACAGGGAAGCGATGTGCCGCAGCCTGCTTGCACGGAACATTTACAGCATCGAGTTGATACCCGGACGCAACCGGCTGGAAATACTGGAGCCGTTTGTGCGCTATTTCGACGAACAGGGATTTGTGATCACCTTCGGCACGGAACACAACGCGCCGGGGTTAATTCCGCTGACGGTGACCTGCCGCGGAAAGGCGCCGCTTACCGACTATCTGAAAAAGGTGAATTACGAAGGCGCCTGTGTGATTGCCGCACATCAGTACCTGCGAAGCCGGAACGGACAGGGCTATGTGGATCCGGCGTCGGGAAAGGCGCAGGTGGAAAACCGGCAGGATTTTATCCGGCTGGGAAATGCCGTGATCGCGAAATGGACGGAAGCCGCAGGGTAAGGACAGGTTTTGCATCCGCGACCGGACAGCGGACAGTGAAAAATGAAGGCTGTTCCAAAAGAGATATTTTTCAACCGCAGGGTGCGCAATGAACTTTCGCAAAGTTCGCAAAGGGAATAGCGTCAGCGATATAAACTTTGCGACCTTTGCGGTTGCGTTGTGTTCTTTGCGTTTAAACAGACTTTTAAGACGTCCTCTAATTGAAAATAGGGCATTGTGTCTG
>JAISRX010000218.1 GCA_031273395.1 Bacteroidales bacterium
TATCCCGACCGGACAGGTCAGGTATTCGCAACGCAGCGCTTCAACCGCTACCCGTTGCGTACAGCCGCCCAACAGACAGGCAAGCATGAATAAAATACTTAATTTTAGTTTCATAATAACTGTTACAGATTATTTATTTTTCGTTTTCGGGCTGCTACATAAAACGCGGTTGTCAGACAAACGACCGACAGCGCTGTAATTAATTTGAAATTTCTTTTCATGATGGATATATTTAAATTGTAATATCTGCAATATTGATAACAGAGTGCAAAAGTACACAATTAATTGCAATTCTTTGCAAAAATTTCACGGGAAAGATGTATTTAATAAAAGGGATTCTATCCGGCAACCGATTTCATTTCCGGCAAAAGCAACGCCCAACAACGACACCTGCCGTTCACCCATAAACCGTTCATAATACCGTTTTTCATGGATTTGCTTCAGTGCGGCGTCCAATAATTTGGAAATATCACCCTGTTTCGGCTGACTTTTGACTTCCACGATAATGGCATGACCGGGGAAAAACCATACGGCGTCAATCCGACCGAAGTTTGTAGGAAGTTCGCCTGTCAGTTCAAATCCCAACAATCGAAGCCACAACAGCATGACGGAATGATACCATGCTTCCGTCTTGACTACCTCCAAATAGGGAATAGCGGCAATCATCTCGCGGAGGCACTGTTCCAGACCCTCCGTGTTATGATCGCGCAGTTGCCGCCACATCCTTTGACGCAAATCTTCCGTCTCTTCCACAGGATAGGAGGTGTAGGCATAGAATAACTGTTCCATCAAAGCCTCTCCTACTTCGGCATTGGGAAACTCCAGCGTATATAGCGGACGACCCTTTTCCAGTATTTTTTTCTTGATGGTCAGGTAGCCGGTTTGGAACATAAGGGGAATTACCCTGATATTTTTCGGATCGTAACTGTCAAAGGCATTTGCCGAAATCGTTACAGGCGTCAGGATTCGACCGGTTTCATGCCCTTTCCGAATCAATCGGATCAGGAATGTGGGTGTGCCGGTACGGAACCAGTAGTTGGCAAATTCTTGATTATCAAAAAACAACAGTGTAGAAAAAGGATTATATACCGCTGTTTTCCCATCCCACGAATAACCGTTGTACCATGTACGAATCAGCGACAGCAATTCGTCTCTTGTCATTTCCAGATGTTGAGCGGTATCATCAATATATTCCGTAAAGTAATTTTCCAATTCCGGCTGGGTATAGCCACAAATAGTCGCATATTTTTCAGTCAGTGTAATATCATTCGGATTGTTCAGCGCCGAAAAGACGGACAATCCCGCAAATTTTGATACGCCTGTCAGGAAAATAAAGCGGATATGTTCATCGGCGCCCTTCATCACCTGATAGAAATCGTGAACCAACATTCTGACAGGTTCCAGATGCTCGTCTAACAAATGCGATGTTACCGGCTTGTCGTATTCATCTATGAGGATGACGACTTTTTCGCCGGTTTTCCGGTGCAGTTTTTCAATCAGTTCGGAAAAACAATCGGAAGCAGATGCCGATACCAGTTGAATCTGATAATTATCCGCAATCCTTCTCACATAAGATGCCAGACTGCCTTTCATTTCTTCCGGATCGGAATGGCTGATTCGTGTCCAGTCTATCCGTATCACAGGGAACTGCCGTGTCCAGTCCCATTTATCGTAAATCCAAAGACCTTCAAACAATTCTTTACGTCCGCTAAAAACAGCATCTAATGTACTTACAAGCAATGATTTGCCAAAACGTCGCGGGCGAGAAAGAAAAATGATTCTGTTATTGGTAATCAATCGGTGAATATCCTCTGTTTTATCTACATACAGAAGGTCTTCCGTCCGCAATACTTCAAATGATTGTGTTCCTATCGGCAACTTTTTCATATCTCAATGTGTTAAATGTTTCTGCAAAGTTAGGTTTTTTTTTTGAAAAACGAATAATCAGACCCAAAAAGATTGGTTTACACGCTTTTCAAAAATAGGGAAAGATAGCCGCTTTCCTTTATGCTAACGTTACCTTTCCTTCGCGGATTTTTTGAAACAATTCGCAACGCTCCTGCAAAGTCATACCTTCCGTAGCCTTTGCGATTTTTTCCTTTACGGTACGGAAAAATGCTACCGTGTCGAAGCTTTTTTCTGCTTTCTTGATTTCTTCTTTCATGTCTTCTCTAATGACAACCCCGACAGGGGGTCGAATAAATCCGCCGTTCATTCTACAAGGAATACAGTACGGGCGGGCGTATAGAAATTATGGACGGGTATGTCAGGAAATCAGACCACAGGGATTTGATAACGGTAGCAGGGGATTTGGCCCGACAGGGAAAAATCGTGCAAATAACGACTAATCCTCATTTTAAAGATGCGGCATACGAAAGGGTATTCGGTGGGTTGAAAGGTACGGTATATGAGCGGAAATGCCCTGATTTGATAATTGACGGGGTGTTTTACGAGTATGAGAGTTTTGAGTCGCCATTTAAGAAGGAGAAGATTTCAAATATGATTTCAAAGGGGATAAAACAATCGTCAAGAATTGTTATCAATAACAACAGGGGTGGAAGCGACAGACGAATCAAAAAGAATATCAATAACAGGGTAATAAAACAATAAACAGGATATTGACGAGGTATGGCTGTATGAGAAGGGAAAGGTAAGGCTTCTTTATAAAAAGCAGCAGGGAGTCCGAAAACTCCCTACACCGGTGGCCGAGCCGTAGCACTGCCTTATTACACCGCAAAGATACGCATTATTTTTTAATCTGCAAATATTTTTGCGGTTTTTTTGTTAAAAATGTGTAAAACCCTGCGATTGGGATTCAGAGGGCTTTAACGGGGTTTTTATGGAATATGAGTTCCGCGCTGTCGGCGGCTTCCCGGTATATTTGCAGAGACCGGTTGCTCAAAATACCACAAAAATAGTATTGCGTGCAGATATTGCCCGCCGTATCTTTGCAGCGTCAAATAAAAGCGCCTTCTTCTCCGACGGCAAATTGGTTCGGGAGGCGCCAAACTAAAAAACTAAAAAAAATTAATTAGCATGGCAAAGTTATTAATCAATTAATTATATCCAACAATCATGAACAGTAAATTTCAACTGTCTGCATTTGTAGCAGGCGCAAGCGTTTTGTTTTCCGGCTGTACGGGCGGAAAAGAGTATAGTGAAAAACCGAATATTGTTTTCATCCTTGCCGATGATCTGGGATACGGCGATTTGGGATGTTACGGCAGCAGTGTCATCAAAACGCCGAATATAGACCGGCTGGCATCGGAAGGCGTTTCTTTTGTTCAGGCGTATGCCGGCGCCAGTGTATCGTCACCGTCGCGGTCATGTTTCCTGACCGGATTACATGCAGGGCATACGCGCATCCGCTCCAACTTTGCCAAAGCCGGCGGTATCGAAGGGCACAAAGGAAGCAATGTTATCCGCAGACCCAACCTGTTGCCGCAGGATTCCACCATTGCGAACGTATTGAGTAACAACGGATATCTCACCTGTTTGGTAAACAAATGGCATGTGGACGGGTTTGATACCACCGCTCATCCGCTTGCCAGAGGATTTCAGGAATTTTACGGATGGCTGGTACCCGAACCCCGCAGCCACAATTATTACCCTGCGATACGTTATCGCAACAGGGAAGAATATACCATAGAGGAGAATCTGAACGACCGGCGAAAGAGGCACAGTACGGATATAGCCACTGAGGAAGCAATAGATTTTATCAAACGTGAAAAAGATAAACCCTTCTTTTTATTTTTATCGTACAATGCGCCACATTCTCCGCTCCATTTCAAAGATTCGCTCTATCGGGACGCCGATCTTCCGGACAATGACAAAGCCTACGCTTCGCTGGTAACGCATCTGGATGAAGCGGTAGGACAAGTGCTTGCCGCAATCGCGAACGCAGGTATTGAAAAAAACACCATCATCATTTTTGCTTCCGATAATGGTGGATCGACCGAAGCGAGGGTGGAGAAACTGTCGCAAAACGGCATTTTAAGAGGCTGGAAAGGACAATTATACGAAGGAGGGCTTAGGGTTCCGCTCATCATAAAAACGGGAAACAAACGAAACGCGGGGCAACAGTCACATTTTCCCTGCTATTTTCCCGATTTATTTTCAACGCTGGTCGATTTTACATCCTCTCATACTGCATTGCAAACAGACGGTATCAGTTTGCTTCCGGAAATAACATCCCCAAACAGTCTTGATCCCGCCCTGCGTTTCCTTTATTGGGAACAATACTCCGGCAGGGGTATTTCCCAGGCAGTAAGACGGGGAAACTGGAAATTAATCAAACGCAATGCGAGAGCCGAATATGAGTTGTATGACTTGGAAAGTGACATTTCGGAGAAAAATAATCTTGCCGAACAATATCCGGATATTGTATCATCACTGTCCCAACATTTAAAGGAAGCGCATGTCGCATCCGAATGGTGGCCCGTAGATGATGAAATAATTTATTGATTATTAAAAAAAATTGATTATTTTTGCACTTTTAAAAATAAATTAAACATGAAATCCAATTTGAAAATTACGGCAAGCGCCGTGCTCGGTTCCCTTTCGATTGTCCCGACGCTTGCACAACCGGCTACGGTAAAGCCGGAACAGCAACGCATGAACGTCCTGTTTTTGATATCCGACGATATGCGTACAGAATTAAATGCTTACGGCAGCGTGATCGCACGGACGCCCAACCTTGATCGACTGGCACGGCAGGGAGTCCGTTTCGAACATGCCTACTGCCAATATCCGCTCAGCGGACCTACCCGCACGTCGCTGCTCACGGGACGACGTCCGACAACCAGCCACAGTTACGGCAACGGTGAATGGTTCGGCGCTACTTACCCCGACTGGGTGAGTCTGCCCAAATATTTCAAACAGAACGGCTATGCGACCTTGCGTACCGGAAAAGTATTTCACGGCGGAGTGGACGATTTCGAAGCCTGGACGGAAGGCGGCGATAAGCGGCTGCGCGAACGTCCCGTCAATACCGATCCGCCTTCATACGTATCCGAAGAAGAGCATCGCGCTCATATTGAGAGAATGACAAGGCTCGACCTGGGACAGGCGCCCCATTCCGACCGGTGGGAAGCCGTGGAAGGCGACGCCGTGAAGGAACTTGGCGACACGAAAGTTGCCGACAGAGCCATCGAATATATCCGCCGCAGCAGGGAATCGGGTGAACCGTTCTTCCTCGCCTGCGGATTTTCAAAACCTCATTCGCCGCTGGTTGCGCCCAAAGAATTTTTCGACCTTTATCCGGTAGAAACGATCCCTCTCCCACCCGACTTCGCCTCCCTGCCGTCCGTTCCCGTCGGATTTCCGGCAGGCGCCATTCGCACCAATACGGCCGATTTGTTTATCAGCCGCAGCGCCTCTCCCGAAGAAGCCCGCGCAATGAAACGCGCCTATCTGGCGTGCGTCAGCTATGTGGACTGGAACGTGGGACGGGTGATTGCCGAACTGGAACGTCAGGGGTTGCGCGAGAATACCATCATCGTGTTTTGGGCTGACCATGGATACCAGCTCGGCGAAAAAGGCAAATGGTCGAAAGCCGGCTCGCTGTGGGAACAGGGCGCCCGCGTACCGCTCATCATCCTTGATCCGAGAGCGAAAGGCAACGGGCGTACCTCGCCGCGCATCGTGGAACTGCTGGATATTTACCCGACCCTGACGGATTTGTGCGGATTGCCGAAGCCCAAAGAGATTGAAGGGGTCAGTCTGTCGCCTTTGTTGAACAATCCCTACGCCGAATGGAACCGTCCGGCTTATACCGTTTGGAATGAACACGGAAAAGGTATCACCGGCGTGGCGGTGCGTACGGAACGATGGCGGTATGCCGAATTTTTCGGCACAGGAGCCGGCGCTTTTCTAACAGACCCCGTCAATGACCCCAACGAACTGCGCAATCTTGTTCACGACCCGAAATACAGGGATGTGGTGGCCGAACTCCACAAACTGGCGACAAATTATGTGGCGGGAGAGGCTGAACTGTCCGAACCGTTAAAGAAAAAATAGTATTCACCTCATAAAAAATTACAAAATCATGACACCCAATCTGAAAATTACCGCAAGCGTGCTCGGCTCTTTTTCCATAGCGTCGGCGCTTGCACAACCTGATGCCGCGCGTACGGCAAAACCGGAACAGCAACGCATGAATGTCCTGTTCCTGATATCCGACGATATGCGTGCCGAACTGAATGTTTACGGCAGCGTGGTCGCGCGAACACCCAACCTCGACCGCCTGGCGCAGCAGGGAGTCCGTTTCGAACATGCCTACTGTCAATATCCGCTCAGCGGACCTGCCCGCACATCGCTGCTGACCGGTCGCCGTCCCACCACCAGCGGCGTTTACGGCAACGGCAACCGTGAATTTTTCGGCGCTACCTATCCCGACTGGGTCAGCCTGCCCAAATATTTCAAACAGCACGGCTACGCTTCCCTGCGCAGCGGAAAAGTATTTCACGGCGGCATTGACGATACCGAAGCATGGACGGAAGGCGGCGAACAGCGCCGCTGGAGTACGCCCGTCAGCACGGGAGCGCCTTCGTACGTGTCCGAAGAAGAAATTCTTGCACGCTATTCGCGAACATTGCCGAAAACGACAGGCGCCGGGTCTGTGGACCCCAATCACCACTCCGACAGATGGGAAGCCGTAGAGGGCGACGCCGTGAAAGGACTCGGCGACACGAGAGTTGCCGACAGAGCCATCGAATACATCCGCCGCAGCAGGGAATCGGGCGAACCGTTCTTCATCGCCTGCGGATTTTCAAAACCTCATTCTCCGCTGATTGCACCCAGGGAATTTTTCGACCTTTATCCGGTAGAGACGATCCCTCTCCCACCCGACTTTGCATCCCTGCCGTCCGTTCCCGTCGGATTTCCCGCCGGCTCCATCCGCATGAACAATGCCGACCTGTTCATCAACCGTTCCGCCTCGCCCGAAGAAGCCCGCGCAATGAAACGCGCCTATCTGGCATGCGTCAGCTATGTGGACTGGAACGTGGGACGGGTGATTGCCGAACTGGAACGTCAGGGGTTGCGCGAGAATACCATCATCGTGTTTTGGGCAGACCACGGATACCAGCTCGGTGAAAAAGGCAAATGGTCGAAAGCCGGTTCACTGTGGGAACAGGGCGCCCGCGTGCCGCTCATCATCCTCGATCCGAGAGCGAAAGGCAACGGAAACGCCTCGCCGCGCATCGTGGAACTGCTCGACCTTTATCCCACTCTGGTGGACCTGTGCGGTTTGCCGGCGTACAGGGAACTTGAAGGCGTCAGCCTGAAACCGCTGCTGAACGACCCGTACAGGGAATGGAACCGCCCCGCATACACCGTCTGGAACGAACACGACAGGGGCATTACCGGCGTAGCGGTACGCACGGAAAAGTGGCGTTATGCCGAATTTTTCGGCATGGGAGCAGGCGCTTTCCTCACCGACCCCGTCAATGATCCGGATGAGTTGAAAAATCTGGTTTACGACCCGAAATACAGGGATGCGGTAGCCGAACTCCATAAACTTGCATCGGCGTATGTGGCCGGAAAAACCGAACTCCCCGCGCCGAAAAAATAAACACAACAGCAGACGCCGGTCATCAAAGTGACCCTGTTACAGATCTGTCGCAGACTCAAATCACTGCCCGAAAGAGGAAGAAATACGGTCCATCCGGACGTCCCGACGCACAATACAGACGTCTCTGCGCACAATACAGACGTCTATACGTGAGGCATAGACGTCTGTGCGCACAATATAGACGTCTATACGCGAAGCATAGACGTCTGTGCGCACAATATAGACGTC
>JAISRX010000305.1 GCA_031273395.1 Bacteroidales bacterium
TTCGATTATACGGTCAACACGGACGACAAAACCAAAAATATCCTTGTGACGGCTACCCCAAATCACGCCAAAGCGACGGTAGTATCCGGAAACGGAACCCATGCGCTTCAGGCGGGGAACAACACGATCGCCGTCACCGTCAAGGCGGAAGACGGAACGACGACCAAAGTTTATACGATCACCGTCAAAGTAACATCCACGGACGCTGCCCTGCAAAGTCTGGTCATCGACAAGGGAACGCTGACCCCCGCATTCAGCGCCGGCACGTTCGATTATACGGTCAACACGGACGACAAAACCAAAAATATCCTTGTGACGGCTACCCCAAATCACGCCAAAGCGACGGTAGTATCCGGAAACGGAACCCACGCGCTTCAGACGGGGAACAACACGATCGCCGTTACCGTCAAGGCGGAAGACGGAACAACGACCAAAGTTTATACGATCACCGTCACCGTCGACAAGACAAATCCGGCAGTATCCACAGACGCTACCCTGAAAGATATCATCGTCGACAAGGGAACGCTGACCCCCGCATTTAGCTTCGGTACATTAAATTACGCGGTAAATGTGAATAACAAAGTCAAGAATATCCGTGTGACGGCTACCGCAAATCATGCCAAAGCGAAGGTAGTATCCGGAAACGGAATCCATGCGCTTCGTTTGGGAAACAATACCATCAACGTGACCGTCAAGGCGGAAGACGGGACAACCTCCAAAACGTATAAAATAACCGTCACTGTCGACAAGGAGGGTCAGATAATTATTTTCCCTGAAATTCCGGATAAACAGATCAGCGATGCGCCGTTCAAGCTAAGCGCCTCGACAAATAGCGGTTTGCCGCTGACTTACAGCAGCAACAGCCCCGACATTGCCGAAGTGACGTCCGACGGTACGGTAAGCGTCAAGAACGCGGGAGAAGCAAGCATTACCGTCCGTCAGGCGGGCAACGATTATTTTCACGAAGCGTCGGTAACCCGCACATTTACCGTCTATCCGGCAACATCCGCAGGGGAAGCAACGGAACAGGCAGCGTTCGGCGTCTATCCCAATCCGGTGAGCGCCAACGACGTTATCCGGCTGACGATCGACAGACAACCGGACGAGGCTGTCGTGAAGGTTTACAATATGGCAGGCGCCCTGATACGCCAACATTCCATCACGGAACGCAGCACCTTGTTGCAAGCTCCCAGCGTACAAGGCGTATATCTGTACATCCTGCAAATGAAAAACGGATACCGGAAACAGCAAAGAGTGGTAGTGAGATAAAAACCTCATGCGGTCGGACACGGACATTGCGCGGAAGGAAAAAACCTTCCGCGCAACTGTTTGTCAATAACGGTTACCATTTTCAAATCAACGGCACGTCATTGCTTTGTACTGCGCCTTCTGCCAAAGACAACCGGTAAAGACGCGATGCATTGCGTTTCTACGATCGCCGTCCGGGAATGCTGCTAAAGCCTGTCAGGGGAGCGGGGGCGCAATCCGTTTCCACTTCCGTCCTTTCCCTCTTGTTTATTGCCTGAAATAACAGGTGGGGATCATTCACGTCCCACGTCGCAGATGCCGACGCATTTTTTCAGCGATGCGATGGGGTCGGCGGCTTTGGGTACAAATTCCTGTCCCACAAATCCCTTGTAGCCTGTAGCCATCAGCGCCTTGATGATGGCAGGGTAATACAGTTCCTGCGTTTCGTCAATCTCGTTGCGTCCCGGATTACCGCCCGTGTGGACGTGTGCAATGCAGGCGATATTTTTGGTGAGGGTGTCAATGATGTTGCCTTCCATGATCTGCATGTGATAGATGTCGTACAGCAGTTTGAAGTTTTCGCTGCCCACACGTTTGCACAGTTCCACGCCCCAAGCCGTGTGATCGCACTGATAATCCTTGTGACCGTAGCTGTTCAGCAGTTCCATGACCAGTGTCACTTTATGTTTTTCGGCTGTTTTCATGATGCGTTTTAATCCTTTCGCACAATTTTCCCATCCCTGCTCGTCGGTAAGACCGTTGCGTTTGCCGGAAAAGCAGATCAGATTGGTCAGTCCGGCTTTGGCTACCGCGGGAATGGCAGCTTCGTAGCTTGCCGTTAATTTGTCGTGCAGTTCGGGATTGTTCCAGCCGTTGTCTATTCCCAATTCGGCGCCGTTGGCGCAGGCGCAGGTCAGTCCGTGCTGCTGCACTACCGGCCAGTCTTTCGGACCGAGCAACTCAATGGAGGCGATGCCTGCCTGTTTGCATATCCGGGCTAATTCCTCCAGAGGGTATTTGCCGTAGCACCAGTAACTGACGGAATGTTTCACATAGCCTTTTAGCGGGGCGTCCTGTTCCTGACAGGCAAAAATACCTTGTGCGGAAATGCCCATTGCAGCGGCTGCGACGCCTGCCGAAGCGGTTTTGATGGCTGCTCTGCGGGATAATTTTTTCATGACCATTATTTTAACGGTTCAAAATCGGAGTTGTCTATCAGGATGCGTCCGCAATATTCGCACACGATTACTTTTTTTCGCGAGCGGATGTCCAGCTGTCGCTGCGGGGGGATGTTGGCGTAACAGCCTCCGCAAGCGTCGCGCTGCACGGTGACCACTGCAAGCCCGTTGCGCGCATTGCCGCGGATGCGCTTGTAGGCGGCTATCAGTCGCGGCTCGATCATTGATTCCAATTCTGCGGCTTTCTTCGACAGCAACTTTTCTTCCTTCTCGGTATCGGCGGTGATGTCGGACAGTTCCGTCTTTTTGTTTTTTACTTCGAGTTCCCGCTCTGCCAAAGATTCGTTTGCCGTATCTATCATGCGTTGCCTGTCAGCCTTCTGAGCCGTAAATTCGCGGATGCGTTTTTCACACAATTCGATTTCCAGCGTCTGAAATTCGATTTCCTTCGCCAGGGATTCAAACTCCCGGTTGTTGCGCACGTTATTCTGCTGCTCCTGATACTTCCCGATCAGATCCTGCGAGGTGACAATCTCTTTCTTTTTATTGGTGATGTCCATGTCCAACTGCTTCATTTCATTCTGGAGATGACCGATGCGGGTGTTCAACCCGGCTATCTCATCTTCCAGATCCTGAACTTCCAGCGGCAATTCGCCGCGCAGGATATTGATCTTGTCAATGTCCGAATGTACCTGTTGCAATTCGTACAGGGCTTTCAACTTGTCTTCGATAGGCATCTCCTGCACTTCAACGGATTTATTCTTTTCTGCAACCATGTTATTACAAATAGTTTATAGGATTGGTATTTATTTTTGAAAATTGAACTGCAAAATTAGGAAATTTTTTCATAAGTACGTCATAAAAAATTTCTTTTGTATATTGTTCGCTTTCAAAATGCCCTAAGTCAGCCAGCAATATGCTGTCTTCAGCCTCGGCAAACTGATGGTATTTGCAGTCGGCGGTCACCAGTACGTCGGCATGGCTGCGAATGGCGTGTTCCAACAGCGAACTGCCGCTGCCTCCGCACAACGCCGCTTTCCGTATTTCGCCGCCGCGAAGCCGGGTATGGCGGATCATTTTTGCGGCAAACGTTTCCTTGAGCATCTGCAAAAAGCGATGTTCGCTCACCGGCGAAGCAAAAACGCCGGTAACGCCCAGTCCTGCCTGCCGGTCGGGATTTTGCAGCGTCAGGATGTCGAATGCCGCTTCTTCATACGGATGCGCCTGTAGCAACGCTTCCACAACACGGCGTTGAAGGTGCGAAGGGAACACGGTTTCAAAACGTATTTCCGGTTCCGCATGCCGTTTGCCGAGTTGTCCCACAAAGGGATGCGCGCCTTCCAGCGCCCTGAAGGTTCCTTTGCCTTCCGCGCTGTAGCCGCAGCAATCATAGTTGCCGGAGCAACCGGCGCCCGCCTCAAAAACGGCGTCGCGCACCTGTTCAAAATGCCCCGCGGGGATGTAAGCCACTAATTTCCGCAACCCGCCTTCGCGCGGCGACAATACCCGTATGTTGCCCAAACCGAGTTTTTGCGCCATACGATGGCTCACTCCGCCCCATGCCGCGTCGATGCTGGTATGAGCGGCATAGATGGCAATGCGGTGGCGCACGGCGGAGATGATGGCGCGCTGTACGTCGGTTTTGCCGGTGAGTTGCCTGATCCCTGAAAGGATCGGAGGATGATGACTGACAATCATCTGCGCCTGCTGTTCAACGGCTTCCGCTACCACCGCTTCGGTAACGTCAATGGTCAGCAGCACTTTGCCTACCGGTTGCGACGGCGAACCGACAATCAACCCGCTGTTGTCCCACGACTCCTGCAAAGCCGGAGGCGCAAAATCCTCCAGAGACGAACATATATCCTGAACTGAAATATTTTCCAAATTGTTGATGGGATAATCAGCTGCAAAAGTAAGGAACGGTTTATTTAAAAACAAACAAATCAGGCATTGTTTGGAAATAAAGGGGACAATTTTCAAATTGCCTGCGCGCCATTGGAAGGGTTACAGGGCAGGACAATCATATAAACGGCTTCGCTCCGACTGCCGTTATACTTCGCACGGTTTGGTTTTGTGCATGACTCCCTTGCAGGCGTCGGATAAAAATCTTCTCCCCAACCTGCCCGCAAACAGGGAAAAAATCGGCTCCGAATTTTCTTACGTGATAAAATAAAATTACACTGTGGGAAAATTTATTTTCATACGTGTGCGGATTTTGCCGGACACGTATGTAATTTTATCCGGGTGCGCGTGTAATTTTAAACGCATTTGCGCTGTTTTCCGTCGCTTTGCGTCACTGCCGATGACGTGAAATTGCGTGCATAAAATCATACCGCGTAAAGTATAATAAAGCGCCGTTCCTGAGGAACTTCTTTGCCACGTAAAATATTACAGGTTATTTATTTTTTTATCCCTTCGGCATTGTACAAAAATAAACGATACATTTATTCCCATTCCGTCGCTATATGGCAGGTTCTCTCCCCCCCCTCTCCATTTTGGAGAGGGGCTGGGGGTGAGGAAAAAAAAACAGCTCCCGTAACAAGGGGTTTAAACCCCTTGCTGCTCACCCAAAAACGAAATAAACAAATGATACATTTATTTACGGACGATTCCTTAATAGACAAAAGGAGGGGTACAATCTGTTTCCGCACCGTCATTTCCCCCGCAAGGCAAACTTTGACGGAACGGTATTCAACCGGCTTTAACGGTGATTGATCGGCGCCCTTATCCTTACAGCGACAAGCAAATGTAGATAACGGGTATCAACAAACCTGCCAGCAGGTACCATTTTCCGCGTCCGGCAATCCCTCTTTTTCCGGGAACCATGATCAGTCCGGAAACGGCAAAGAACACCAGCGAAACGGCAAAAATATCCCCCATGACCGACCAGCCTTTCACATGGTTGTAGTGCAGGCGGTTGATCCAATATACCAGCAGGCGCCTTTCGGCGATTTCATAATCCACCCTGCCCGTCTGCGGATCGTACACGCCGCTTCCGCCGCGCAGCATCAACCGGTATTGTCCGTTCCCGGAATCCGATATTTTGTTGATTTCCGGTACATCCTTCCGTTCTTTCCACAATGCAACAAATTCGTCTTTGGAAAGATTTCCGGACAACAGGAAGTTTTTTTGCTCAATGCGGTAAGCCGGATCCTTGCCGTTCAGGTGGTTCATCAGGACGCCCGATATGCCGTACACCAGACAAACGCCCACCATCAGATAGCCCAGGTCGCGGTGGATGATCCGCATCCATTTTCTGAACCCCGGACTAATCAAGCACTTCATAGTTTATTCCGTCCACATAATAAATGGAATAATAATCTTTTCCGTGTTCCTTCATCCAGTTTTGTATCTTGGTGATACTTGCCAGTTCCGCAGCGCAGGTTTCCGGGTCGCTCTCCTTTCCCATGCGCTCGTTCACGTCGGATTCCAGATGGTTGATTTCCTCCTGTGACAAACGGCGTTCTTTCAGCGTGCCGTTGACCACCAGCTGCGATCCCACCAGTTCGCGGTTGAAGCCTCCGATGTCCCCCTTGGCTTCCACACGGATGGAGTACTGCTGGCTTTCGCCTGTCAGGAAACAGCGTTTGCCGGCATGTTTGCACGTATGGGTGACAAATCCGTGAATGGTAACAGGCTTGTTCACATACGATTCTGCTACCGACAGCAAACTGTCCACATCATATCCGGTCTCTACGGCGGCTGCTTTGGTTTCGGACGACGCGCCGCCGGACGTCTGTCCCGTTTGCTTGCAGGATGCGGCAGCAAACGACATTGCTACAATAAAAATAATCAACTTTTTCATTACTGTCAGAATTTTGGTTTTTATTTAATTTTATTTATTTAATTTTCATCGGGGGTGATCAGTATGGCGATCAATCCGGCAATGCCGGCAATCAGAATATAACCGCCCTGCCGTAACAGGTTTTTCCGTTTGCGGCGCGCAAAGAGAACAAACAGGACAGCCGCCGCCAGGTTACCTGCCCATGCCGTCCATGCGGTAAAAGTCAATGCGGGTTTGAGGTATTCGCTGTTATGGTTTTCAAAAGTAAGATACACAGGGAAAAGCCATTTTGCAGACTTGCTCCAGCCGTCGGGCGTTGCGGCGATGAATGTTTCATCCACCTTTCCCAGCCGCCGGTTTTCCAGCGCGTAATAATGCCGTCCTTCGGGCGTGGTGACGCTTACCGTCCAGAAAAACATGTTTGCCATGATCATTACCTCGTCCCTTTTCAGGTCGATGGGAGGCAGTTCCGCCTTGATCAGGCGGTATCCGGGGGACTCCACCATATACATGCCGCCTGACGTATCGTACAGAAAGCCGTAAAACCGCTTGTCGGCGACAAGCGACATGTCGAAGTAAGCCACTTCAACGGTATCGCTTGCGCGGGTATCGCGAATAAACGGTCGCCCGTTTACCATCTTGATGTGAAACAGTTTTCCTTCGGCGTCCAGCGAAAAATACCCTTCATCGTAGGGTTTTTTGGTCGAGATGACGCCTTGCGACCATTGCGCCGGAAAACGATACCCGCGTTTTTCCAGTTCGGCGGCAAACAGGGCGCTTTTTTCCTCATTCACCGTATTGGTTGCGATATCGACAAAGGCGATCCCGTCTTTCATCCGGAACACATCTCCGGGCGATTCTATCGTCAGGCGCCTGGGCATGGACTCGTACATGACGTACAGACCCTGAGACGGGGAAGCGGTTTTGACGGGGGTGTAACGGTAGGTGAAACTGTGCTGCCGTATTTCGGGCATGGTAACCGCCCGTCCCTGTATGCTGTCGGGCATCGCGCCGTTGACCGACAGTTGCCGGTAGTAGAGCATCGGCATGATGGAATCGAACTGCGCCTCGGTATATTCCTTTCCCGAAGCGTCGCGCCGGACGGTCGTTTTGCCGGCAGTTTCCCTGAAACAGAACTGCTCAATGACGGAACTGTAATAGACAAACGGGTATCTCTGCGGCGACGATGCGCCGAGCTTGACCAGTGCGGGGACTACCCACATGAAAACCAGCGTGCCTGCAAGCACAATGGCGATCCTGATGATGTGTTGATGTTTCATGATGACTGATTTTTCGGATTATTGAACTCCATGTTTGAACCGTATTGCGGAATAGAACGGGAAAAAGAACCCTGCCGTCATCAGTACCGTCAGCCAGGGCAGCAGGGGAACGTATGCACCCGGCAACGCTTTGGTATAAAAAAGCGAAATACAGCAAAGGGCAGGTATGGCGTTAAAAATACGCTGTTTCCATACCGGTTCGAGGCAAATCCACACGGTGAGCAGGTAAGCGGTAAAACCGCCCATCCACCACGGCAGGGATGCGATGAAGTCGGAATAGACGATTTCCGGGCAGAAATAAATCCGCAATCCCAGCAGGAGCGCCGTTCCTGAAAGGATGAACAGTCCGGAAAGAAGCGCCAGCCCGAACCCCGACATGCTGCACAGTATTTTCGATTCGTCGAGCGGCAGGTGCAGAGTGAGTTTCAGCCGCCTGTTGTGCATTTCTGGCGTCAGTTGAACTATTGCCAGCAATATGCCCGCGCCGAGCGGCAGGTATCTCATGTAACCTGTCCGTATGGAATTGTTTTCCACGATAAATTCCCAGAAAGCAACCGGATTGGCATGAAACTGTTTGATGGTCGTCAGCAGGGTATATGCAACGGCGGCGGCGAATACCACCAGCAACAACAGCAGCAGTTTGCGCGCCTTGATCCATTCCTTGTAAAATAACGATGTGTACATTTTTGATTGAATATGGTTTTGAATATGGTTTTGAATATGATTGATTGATCAGTATTTTCCGGTAAGACCGATGAAAGCGTCTTCCAGTGACAATTTATCTTCGGAGAGGCGGCTGACGGTTGCCCCGTTTTTTACCAGTTCCCTTTCCACCTCGGCGGCGGAGGCAAACGAATAGGTTTCCCAGTGCGTTCCTATCCTTTCCGTATTGCGAAGTATATCGTTCGCAGGAAAGGCGGGCGCGTCGGAGTCGAAACGGAATCGCCTGAACCGCTCCAGAATGTACGACGTCGGCTCGTGCAGCAGGATGCGACCGAAGTCAAGTATGATGCAGTCGTCTATCAACAGTTCCATGTCCTGTATGATGTGCGAAGTGAGGAACACCGTTTTGTTTTCGGCGGTGATGTACTCTTTCAGGTATTCCACGAAGAGGCGGCGGTAGCCTGGATCAAGCCCCATGGAGAAGTCGTCGAGGATCAGCAGGTCGGGGTCTTGGGCGAAGAGCAGTCCGAGCGCCACCTGCGAACGCTGCCCGCACGACATGGTGCTGATTTTCTGGACAGGCGTCACCTGCAACTTTTTCAGCAGTTCGTAATACGCTTCGCGTTTCCACTGCGGGAAGAAACGGCTGTAAAACTTTTCGATCTGTTCGATGTTGAAATAGGCGTGCTGCACATGCCCTTCAAGCAACAGACCGATGCGGCTTTTGGCAGCGGGGCTGAGCCGCTCCATCGCTTCGCCGAAAATGCGGCAAATGCCCGCGCGCGGTTTCAGGTATCCCGTGAGGATGTTGATGATAGTGGTTTTACCGGTGCCGTTTTTACCCAGCAAACCGAGTATCTTGCCGCGCGCTACCTCGAAGTTGAGGTGCTCGTAAATCATTTTTTGCCCATAATAATGGGTGATGTTTTCACATTGGATGATGGTATCCATTTATTTTATTTTAAACGTCAAAGATAATATTAAAACGGTTCATGACGAACAAAGATTAAAAGTTACAGCCGATGACCAAGGTTGCCGTGCAAAAATTGCCGTCCGCAAGGTATTCGGTATCCGGCGCATGCGTCCACTCGGCGGCAAGGCGGGCGTAGCCTTTCAGGTTCGCGCGGAACATGCGGGCATAGCCGACGCCGGCGCTTACCCCTGCACGCGCCGCCGTCAGGTATTCGTACTCGCGGTACAGGTTGGCGTCGGAGCTTTTCGGCGGACGCTGGCTGTCGGACGTCTGTGCATACGTCCCGTCGTCTTTTGCCGTCCCGCCGCCCCAGCCGTACAGCAAGCCCAGCGATACGCCGTACTCGTTTGCCCGCCGTACCGTCTTTTTGTCGGCGCTCAGGTAAACGTTGCGGTAGCGGAGGGTTTGCCGCCGGAAATACGGATAAACGGAAGTCGTTTGCCGCCGGCGGTACAAATTCGCGCCGGCTTTCAGCGTCCACGCGGGTTGATGATCCGTGACGTCCAGATTTGCCGTATATTCCATGCCGGCATTTACAGCGTTTTTATCCAGCACCTTGTTGTTGCCGTAATAGACAATATCGGTTCGTCCCGTCGTCCGGTTTTCCTCGCGATAGATGTTCTCGAAATTTTCAAGATGCTCGCTTTCCACGCTTGCTTTCAGGCTGTGTCGGCTGTTCCGGCTGTCGAAGGAGAGCGTTCCGGCGTAGGAGACAATCGCCGCACGGTGTTCCGCATACACGGGAGTGTAATCGGATTTCTTTCCGTAATATCCCTCCAGACGTTTGCCGGAAAACTCGTTGAAGAAACTCCATTTTTCAAACGGCGTCAGGTTCAACTGCACGGCAAACCCGTTCCATTCGTTTACGATGGGGTTTTCGGTGTTTTTATCCACATAGCCGTCTTCGCCGAAGAGTTCGGTACGTCCGTAAAAGGAGCCGAAATCAATCAGCGAGAGGTATTGCCGGTCGGTGGTGCCGTACATTCTAAAGTTAAGCCCTTCGATGCTGCGCCGGTAGGAATAATTGACGCCGACGTCCGCTATGCTCTCCCAGCGGTAATTGACGCCTGCCGTTGCCGAAAGGTCAAAAAACTTGTTGATATGGCGTACATCCTTGTATTTGACATAATGGGCGACCCTGTAATCAATCCCGCCGCCCACAGACCATCCTTTGTACAGGCGAACGCCCAATGCGCCGCTGAGATCGTAGCTTTCCCTGTTTTTGCTCCCCTGCGTATCTTCTGCCATCTCCACGAGGTTAAAGGCATTGCTGTAAGGGTCGAGTAGCATGGAACCGCCCATGTGTTTGCCCGTAAAATTACCGTAATGTATTTTCCCGTAAAAAACCGTTCGGGGGGTTAATCGGAAGAACGACTCGGCAAGCGCGCCAAATTCATAACTGTCATCCGATTGATGATAGTTGACAAAACTTCCGTTGCTCTTGGATACGGAAACTTCCGCCCTCGAAATTCCCGACACGGGAAGGTATTGCAGTCCCGATGCATTATCGCTGTTCAACCATGCCGTCGATTGACGGACGTATTCGAAATCCCGGCGGAAAACGACGCTGTCTCGAGCGAAAAGCGGCAGGTAAAGTATCATAAACAGGGAACAGTGAATGGCAAACAGCCGGCAACGCACGGCGAACAGCGGATGTATCCGCTGTTTGCCGTAATGCTTCACCGTATGCCGTCGCCTGTTCATTGTCCTTGTTCAATTATCCGCGATCAGTCCCTCAAAGAGGCATGTTGCCGCTGATGGAAATCGTTGGTGGCGTTGTTGGTATCCTTATAGATGATACGCGCTCCTTTCTTGATGGACGCCTCGGCGTCGATGCCGCTCGGATCGGTAGTGCCGAAATCGGGATACTGCGTATTGGTGCCTAAGTCATAGTTATACACTATTTTTCCCGCGTTGCCCAGAATGGCTTCCGTGGCGGCTTTGTCCACATTGCGGTAAAGCGTGTGTCCCTCCGCGTTTTTCAACGGTATGAACCCCGCGTCGATATCCGGCGTCAGGCGCTTTTGGCTGTCGGCTATCCTGTCCGACTGGAATACTTCTATGCCGTCCACCACCCAGCTTCTCGGAATCTTCAGCGCTGCCTGCGTACCGACAGCGCCGGTCGCACTATGGTACACCAAATTATCTACATTATAATAGTAGGTATTAATCTCGGCGTCCTCCAGTTCGGGCATGAAGAAGAAGAACGCGGGGGAGTTGACACTGAACGTCCATGCATTACCTGTAGCATTGGGGAATCTGTATCCGTCAAGATACTGCGAAGTAGGGATCAGTTCCGAAGGCGCGGCATGGTAACTCGCATGGGTATAACCTTCTTCCGGGTCGTATGCCACGTAGTATTTCGGATTTGCCAGATTGACGGATTTGCTGTAGGTTTGCGTATGGTCAACGGCAAGGTTCATGGCAATGACTATCTGCTCGCCCGGCGCTATCACCGTGTCCTTGGTAATTCTCCATGCGCCCATGGCTACCTGTATCCAGTCTTCATTGGCGTAAATCAGTTCCCCGTTGACCGTAAAATAGCTGGTGGCATGGGCGTTCCACTGATATGAAGAACCCAGGGTCAGGTTCTTGATGGAGGCGTCCTGACCGGAATTGTTGTAAAGAACGATGTACGGGTCTCGCTGATGTGATCCGCTGCCATCGTCCTTTTGGCATCCTCCGACGTACAGTTCCTTGATCACCAGTCTGCCTTTCGGCGAAAGGTCTCCGTCTGCCGGCTGACTCATGATGGTGAGCGTAAGGGTGAGCGATACGGCATTTTCGCCTGTCCACGCATCGGTGACGACGATATTGCCGGCAAGCCCGTTGAAGACATACTTCTGGTAGTCGTCCTGCCGTTCTTCGGAAGCGGTGGCTTCGTATGTTCCGGCAACCACCGTAAAGACCGCCTCGCCCGAAGCGTTCGTCGACGCTTCGCCGATGTCGCCGTTGAGCGTATTGCGCAACCTTACCTTAATATCCGCCGCAGGGTCGTATCCTTCGGGATATGTCAACCCTACCTTTACCTGATATGTTTTGATTACTTCATCCTCCTTGTCGCAGGAATATGCGAAAAACAAAGAGAAGATCACTGCTGCTATTGATGGCTTGAGCCATCCCGTTCTTGTCTGTTTCATTTTACTTGTTATTTAAAAATTAAAAATTTATTTATTTATTTGATGATAATTATTTACTGTAAAAAATGCTTATACTTTAATTCTCAGGGACAGTCCGTAATAAAACCGGGGAATATAGGACGATCCGTACACGGAGCTCTGCGTCCCGCTGTCGCTTGCCGTCACCAATTGCATGTTGTTGGTGAAATTGGTAGCATTGAACGAAATGGAGGCAAAGTTGCCTATTTCCTTCGTCAGGCTGATGTTTGCGGAATAGTATCCCGTTATTTTCTGCTCGTTGAAAAAATACGAACTGTTGGAGATCAGCACCAGCCTTGCCAGTTCGTTGTACAGCGCCCTGTCGTTATCGCGCGCCCATGCGAACGTTTCGGCAAAAGGGATTTTCGTTTCCATGTCGTCCAGACTGACATAGTACAGCGGGTACAGTCCCGTAAAGAGATCGCGGTTGTAGATACTTCCGGTAACGGTTTGCGAGGGGAAATAATCGTTCCCGCTGTCGGGCAGGAAACTTCGCTGTCCTCCGTTGTATTCGCTGAGGCGCTGGGTGGAACGGTAGAGCGAGGTTTCCACCCTGAGTGAAACAATCATGCGGATGACCGGAATATGGGTGGTCAGGGTCAGGTTGACGTTCAGCCGTTTGGTTTCCTCTCCGTTGCTGCTGCTGTGGGAGCCTGCATAGAAGCCTACATACTTGTAGTAGTTCCTGTCTGCCATGATCTGCGAAACGGGCGAATATGCGGTGACGTTTTCGTCCAGTCCCCGGTAGCGGTAATAGTTGCCGTCCATGCGCACGGAGGTTTGGAGCGGCTTTATTTTTCCGAAATCCGCGATCCATTCGATTCCCCTGCGTACGGAAGGCGAACCGTTGATAAAGACGTCTCCTGCCTTAAAGGTATGTTTTTCGGAGTATGCCAGCGTTTCATCGGGAAGTGTTCCCGTTTTGTCGCGTACGGTAACAATTCCGGTTGTCCGGTCGATGAGGTATTGTCTGACGGCAGAGGGTATGGCGCTTGTTTCCAGCGCTGCCTGCCCCGTGAACTTGTAGGAGAACGGGCTGTATTCCGTGCTTAACCTGTAAGGGTTCACCGTTTTGTTGCGGTACAGGGTAACGGAGATGCGAACGCCCTTTGCCTCCACTTCCGCGCCCAGTTCCATTTGCCGGTTGTGCAGCCATGCAAGGTCGGGATTGTATTTTGTTGCATGCGGCATTATGTGGTTGGCATAGAAAATGGTTCCGTCGGCTAACGCGCCGGGGGCAAAGGCAATCATGTCCGAGTAGGAAGGCTGCGGATAAAGGGCGGCAAAAGAAGGCAGCTTGACGGATTTGCCCCAGCCCGTTCGCAGGATGATTTTTTCGATGAAACGGTCGCGTCCCGCCCTGAAGGTATATTTCGCATTGAAACGGGGCGAGAGGCTCGTTACCGTTCCGTAGGCGGAATGTCGCACGGAAGTGACGTCCGAACGGACGCCGGCTACCGCCTGCAGGTCGGATGCGGAGTTGATGCGGAAAGTCGCTTTTTCTTCGGCATACAGCGCGGTATTGTTCATGAAGGGCGTTTGGTCGTAGCGATATTCGCGCCATCCGTCCGGGGCGTAGCGCAAATCGTCATAATACGAGCCTTTTCCCCTGTTTCCGTCGCTGCTGAATTCCGTCCCCAGCATCAGGTGGTGGTTGATCGCACCGAACTCGCGCACCCATCTGGCTTTTATTTTTACGTTCATGTTCAGCGGCTTGCTGTCGATATACTGCAATTGATACCAGTATCCTGCGGGGATCAGCAGAATAGCCGCGTCGGGGTTTTCATCATACGCGGTCGCTACAAAATAGCCTTCTTCACGCCCGTGCGTGGCGGCAATGGATACGGAACTTGACTTGTTGGTGTTCACCGCCTTCAGGTTGTCCGAATAACTGATTGCCCCCGATATTTCCAGATCGGTGATCCATGAGCGGTGCAGCAACCGGTTGAGACGGACGTTTGCCCGCAGCGTGTTGTCTTTTTCTTTCGTATAGGTGTACAGGAAAGCGTCGGGGTCTTTTTGGGAATTGTATCCGCCTGCGTTCCCGGTAATGCCGGCTTCTATGCTCAGCGGACGGTCGTTCTCTCCTTTCAGCGTATGGGAATAATTCAGCGACAGGGTATTCCTGTCGTAGGAAGTATAAGGCGAAGCCGGATCGGATATGGATTTTGTCCGCTCTACATGCACGTTCAGCACGCCGGCGTCGTGTCCAAGATGAAAGCCCTTGCCGAGAGAAAGCTGTTTGGTGTTGGGTTTGGTGGCAACTTCCACCTTGAGCGGCGATTTTCCCTTTCCGGTGCTGATTTTCACTATGCCGTTCGACAGGTCGCCATACTCCACGGACGCCACTCCGGTTACCACCTCAATGGAGGCTATGTTGCTCGAAGCAATATTGCGGGTGTCCGGTCCGTAAATGCCTTCGTCAAACGACGCATTGTTCGATAACCGGACGCCATCCACTTCTATCGCCGTGCCGAAAGTGGGATTTCCCTGTTCGCCGCTCAGGGCGCGGATAAAGAGCCTTTGAGGACTGCCTGTCGCCAGGTGGAGATCGCGTCCGGTCTGCCCGCCGGGCAATAAACTCATCGCTTCCGGAACGCTCAACATTTGCAGATGATCCAGTCCCGTGCGGTCAATAATATAAGAAGTGGCGGTTTCCTCCGACCGGCGCTTTGCCGTGACCACTACTTCGTCCAGCAGCAGGTTGTCTTCCGGAAGGTAAAACACCACGTCCGCGGTATCGCCCGAAACGGTCAGCGCAAATGTTTTCCCGGCATATCCCAGACAGGATACGGCAATAGAAACTTCGCCCGGCAAAACATTCCTTACCAGAAACTCTCCATGCTCGCCGCTGACAGTCCACAGTCCCCTGTTGACAAGCAGAATATGGGCATACGCAACAGGTTCCCGCGTTTTGACGGAGAGAATTTTCCCCGATACGGAATACCGGCAAAAAACGCTGACAGGCAACATCGCCAACACCATTATTATATATGTATGCGTTTTGATCATTCGGTTACGGACATGCTGCACACTGTACCGGTTCATCTGTTTTACGGAACCTGACTTGTGAACAATCATTCGGCAAAAGTACATGCGCCGAACATGTCGTACAATACCTACATTAAGGTATTTTTTACCTGAAAAATACCTAAATATAGGTATTGTAAGGTTGGATATTTTTAACGTGTCCTTCCCACCGGCGGGGAAGTGTGTAAAAAATCCAGCAGGGACAGGGGAGCGGTGAAAAATACCGGTGGAGTTTTTTTAATATTCCCGTAAATTATATAAAATACTGACGAAATTACGGGAAATTTAATATCTGTTCCAAAAATAACCGTCACAATTCCGAAAGGAGCGCCTGTCATTCTGAAAAATATTTTAATACAAATAAATAAATTTAAAGAGATTATGTTTAAATTTAAAGGAACTCCCGGAAAGATCGAAGAAGTTCAAGAAATGATTGGGGGAGTTCCCCGAAGGATCGGGGGAGTTCCCCGAAAGCGTGGGGGAGTTCCCCGAAAGCGTGGGGGAGTTCCCCGAAAGCGTGGGGGAGTTCCCCGAAGGCATGGGGGAGTTCCCCGAAGGCATGGGGGAGTTCCCCGAAAGCGTGGGGGAGTTCCCCGAAAGCGTGGGGGATATCCCCGAAGGAGTGGGGGAGTTCCCCCAAACTTTTTTAGAATTTTGAACAATTCTAAATAACAT
>JAISRX010000033.1 GCA_031273395.1 Bacteroidales bacterium
GGAATGGCGAATAAAAAACTTATAACGGATATGAAATTCGACCTCGAAGAGGTCACATGTTTATAGAAGCAATGTACCCTTTGTTGTACGACCCCGTCGGGGTCGAATGGAAACACAACTTCGTTTTTCTTTTTATACTGCATTCGGTTGAGTTTTGAGTTTTCTTACCCCGCACTGCGCTTCGCTTGTACGGGGTTATCAAAAGGCAACCCCTGTCGGGGTTGTGCGCAGCCCTGCATGGACGTAAAACGCCGCAGGCGTTACCCTTTGATAACCCCGTATGAAATGCGGGGTACGACAGGCTAAAAAACACAAGACTATAACCGAGTGCAGTATATAAACATACGATGCCTTCGGCATCAAAACCATGATACATTATTTATTTCACGTTCCTTAGTGTTTTTTTAACAGGTTAATTTATTTTGTAAATTTGGTTCTTGGGATAGTGAGCAGTAACATTTGTTCTTATATTTTTGAGTAATCTTTTGCACTCCCTGCCCGCAGGGATTTTAGGAACGCGAAATAAATAACGTATGACGGTTTTAGCCCGAATGGGCTTGATTTTCATAACCGCAGGCTGCGCTATCGCTTGCCTGCGGAATGAGAAAACAACCATCAGCCGCCTGAAAGGCGGGATTTTGAAACAAAGATAAGCGTCCTGCCTTGCAGGCAGGGGTCGCTTATTCGTCTTTGTCCGCAGGCTGCGGCTATCGCCTTACCTGCGGTTATGAAAATTTGTCCTTTCAGGACAATTACCTGCAAACGATACAATTATAAGTTATTAATTTTTCATTCCTTAGCACATCCTTCATACATGCGACAATTTGAACGGCGAAGTCCTCACCGAAGATAAATGCACCTGCCTGTACGCCAACGCCAAACTTGTTTTCCTGATTTGGTAAAAAAATCCTTCACCGGTCAAAAAAATATCAGCTATTTTATTGTTTTTCTGACTATTAATATTTACATGTTCATTATTTTACCATATTAATTGGTGAAATATTCAAATAAAATAGCTACTTTTACGGGATTTTTATTCAAAGATTTTGTTCCGAACGATATGTCAAAAAGAATATTCGTATTTTGTGTGATAGTGGTCAGTTGGTGCAACGGGGCAGTGTTTGCGCAGAAAACGCTGAAGCAGCATGATCCGGAATCGCAGTATCAGCAGGCGTTGGAATTTTTCAGGAAAGAGAAATATGCCGTTGCACGTCAATGTTTTGCCGATGTGATGGCCTCCACCGACGACCGTCGCAGTTTTGTGTATTCCAACGCACAATATTATACTGCATTGTGCGCCATCGAACTGAACCAGAACGACGCCGAAAACCTGTTGAACCGGTTTATCAAAGACAATCCCGACAACCCAAAAACGCCGCCGGCAAACTTCCGTCTGGCACGCTATCACTACAACAACAAAAGGTACAGGAAAGCCATTGAGCGGTTCGAAATCGTTTCGCCGCGCGAATTGGACAAGGATCAGTCGGACGAGTACTATTTCATACTGGGTCACTGCTACTTCATGGAGCATGACAATATCAAGGCGCGTGCAGCGTTTTACCCGATCAAGGACGGTAATTCCAAATATGCCGCCTCGGCAATGTATTATTATTCACACATCAATTACATCGACAAAAACTACGAAACCGCCCTTCAGGGATTCCTGACACTCCGCGACGATGAAACCTTCGGCAGCATCGCCCCCTATTACATCTCACAAATTTATTTCATACAGGAAAAATATGAGCAGGTGGTTGAATATGCGCCCAAGCTGCTGAACGAAATCAACGAGAAACGGAAGGATGAGGTGATGCGCATCATCGGTGAATCCTATTACCGTCTGGGACAATTCAAGGAATCCATCCCCTATCTGGAACACTACATCAGAAGCAAAAGCCCCAATGCGGAAGACAATTACCAGCTGGGCTACGCCTATTATCATTCGGAAGACTACGACAATGCCGTCAAATATTTTGAAAAGGCAGCCAACAGCGCCAGCGCGCTGGGGCAAAATGCGCTGTGCCATCTGGGCGACTGCTATATCAAAACAGGCGACAAATACAAGGCGCGGCTGGCTTTTTCGTCGGCTTCACAGAAAAAATATGATCCCGATGCACAGGAAAACGCCCATTTCAATTTCGCCGTGCTTAGCTATGAATTGCTCATATCTCCGTTCAACGAAGCCATCAAAAGTTTCAATGAATACATTATTAAATATCCTTACTCCGAAAGGGTGGACGAGGCTTACAACTATCTGGTAAGCGCCTATACCACCACGCGCAATTACCGTCTGGCGCTGGAATCAATCGAGAAAATACGTGTGAAGGACGACAATGTAAAACGAGCCTACCAGCGTGTGGCTTTCTTTCGCGGACTGGAACTGTTTAACGATCTGCAATTCCATGACGCCATTGAGTTGTTCGATTTGTCGCTGGAGCATGACCGGTTCGACAAACAGCTTGCCGTCCGCTGTTATTACTGGAAAGCCGAAGCATACTACCGTCAGCAGCGCTACGCGGAAGCCTACGAGCATTACCGCAAATTCATCGCCCTGCCGGAAGCCGCGAAAACCGAAGAATTTATACAGGCAAACTACGGATTGGGGTATGCCGCCTTCAGTCAGAAAAAATATGCCGAAGCGCTTACATGGTTTACCAAGTATGTGAACGCGATGAAACAAGCCTCCGTCAAAACCGTTGCCGACGCTTACAACCGCATGGGCGACTGTAATTTTATGAAACCTGCCTACTGGGTGGCTATCGAAAATTACGACAAAGCCATTGCCTACAACCTTTCTGTTCCCGCCTACGCTTATTTTCAGAAAGGATTTTCGTATGGACTGCTGGACCGTCACGAGCGGAAAATCGAAACCCTGACGGAGTTGCTGGAAAAATTTCCTGCCTCTACCTATACGCCCGACGCATTGTATGAGATGGGAAAAAGCTACGTCACGCTGGGCAAGTCGCAACAGGCGATCAATTCATTCAACAAGCTGATTGCCGACCATCCCAGCAGCAGTTACGTGAGCAAGGCGCTGTTGCAGTTGGGGATTGTGTATTACAACATGGATAAGGGACAGGAGGCATTAAAATATTACAAGAAGGTGATTGCCGATTACCCTGCTTCCCCCGAAGCCCGCAATGCGCTGGTGGGTATCCGCACGGTGTATGTGGACATGAACAATGTGGACGCCTACGTGAGTTATGCCAACAGTTTGGGAAGTTTTGCCAACGTATCGCTGAGCGAACAGGATTCCCTGACCTACAAGGCGGCGGAAAGCCTCTACATGACGGGCGACTGCGAAACATCAGGAAAAAGTTTGAGCCAGTATCTGGAGCGTTTTCCCGTCGGCAATTTCAAGATCAACGCCACTTTTTATCTGGCTGACTGTCGCCTGCGCGACGGCAAACCGGACGAGGCGATGAAAGGATTTGAATATGTGATCGGGCAATCGCGCAACATGTTTACCGAGCAGGCGCTGATGTCGGCTTCGGCAATTTATTTCA
This sequence comes from Bacteroidales bacterium, assembly GCA_031273395.1. Taxonomy (GTDB): domain Bacteria; phylum Bacteroidota; class Bacteroidia; order Bacteroidales; family UBA4181; genus JAIRLS01. Next base: position 3,507 of record JAISRX010000033.1, read on the forward strand.
ATCAGGGCAAGTTCGCCGATGCGTTGAAATCGTACCTTCGACTGGAAGCGGAAGCCGAAATATCCAGCAATGTGCTGGACGCCAAGATCGGCGTGATGCGCAGCCAATACCGGCTGAAAAAATACCGGGACGCCATCGCCGCCACGCAAAAAGTGTTGAATGACAAAGACCTTCCGGAAGAAAATATTCGCGAAGCCACCTTTATCCTTGCCCGTTCCCGTCACGAAGAAAACGACACGGAGCAGGCGCTCGCCGAATACCGCCGGGTAGCCAAAGAAGTAAGCAGTCTGGAAGGAGCGGAATCGAAATACCATATTGTGGAAATTCTGGTGCAGCAGAAAAAGTGGAAGGAAGCGGAAGATGAAGTATTTGATTTTGTTGCCCAAAATACTCCCCATCAGTATTTCATGGCAAAAAGCTTTATCCTGCTGAGCGATATCTATGCCGCCCGGGATGATGAATTTCAGGCAATCCACACCTTGCAGAGCATTATAGACAATTACGGGACGCCGGACGACGGTATTATCGAGCAGGCAACGGAAAAGAAAACGGCGCTGGAAGCCAAAGCCGCCGGCGCGAAGAAACAGGAACAGGATGATATTGAAATAGAGATTAAATAATTGGAATATGATACGATTGCGATATAATTATTTGACCGGCGTCTTTTTTTTATGGGCGGCGCTTTCCGTCCAGGCGCAGGAACCCGACAACCTGAACAAGGCGCTGATCCTGATACGTCCCTACGAACCTTCGGTAGTAGATGCGCAAAAGATCAATACCTTGCCGGATCTGAAAGACACCTCCCGCATTGCGCCCGTCTTCCAGTATTCCATCAAGTCGCGCCGCATGGATACCTATCCCGATATCGTCCCGATCACGGTGGCTAAGCTGCAACCCCTGCCGCAGACAAAACTGTATCACGCATACATCAAGGCGGGAATAGGAACGAAGGTGAACCCGCTGGTGGAAGTCGCCCTGAATACGCTGAGAGGCAATCAGTATGCAATGGGGGCAATGTTCAAATATGACGCATCGTATGCCAATCTGGTGCTGGACAACCGACAGCAGGTATATGCAGGATACAGCGACTCGGAAGTAAAGCTGTTCGGACAGAAGTTTTTCCGCAGTTCGTACCTGTACGGCGACCTGGGAGTGTCCGGACAAACGGTTTACAATTACGGTTACCGTCCGAGCATGGACACCACCCTGCTGAGAGACGACATTCGAAAACACTACACCTTTGTCGACGCCCGTGTGGGTATCCGTTCGTCGCATTTCAAAACCGACGAACTGAACTACAACGTGCGGGCAACTTACCACCGTGCGGGAAACAAAGCCAACACTTACGGCGACGGCGAACTCATGCCCTCCGTGCGGAAATTCAACGAAAACGCCGTTCAACTGGATGCGCAACTGGACAACAACATGTTCGGCGGAAACGTCGATCTTGAATTTTTCACGCGCAGCGAGGCATTCGACACCCTGCAAAACAATTTTGCAATGGGCATTAACCCGTGGTTCATCATGGACAACGACAGCATCCGCCTCGAAGTGGGGATGCGGGTGTCGGTATATCAGGAAGGCGAGGGCATCCTGCAATACAAAATCTACCCGAAGGTCGAGTTTCAGTTTACCCTTCTCAAGGACATGTTCATCCCTTTTGTGGGGATAGACGGCAACCTGAGAACCAATACCTACCGCAGCCTGATCAGGGAAAACCCGTTTATCACGCCCGGTCTCGCCATTCCCATCACCAACGCCAAACTCAATATCTATGCAGGACTGAAAGGCGCTATCACCAAAAAACTGTCCTACTATCTGCGCGTGGGGTTCACCACGACGGATGACGAATATTTTTTCGTGAACGACACCGTCCGTTCAAATATCCACAACTATTTTACGGCGATTACCGACGATATGAATACCTTCTCTTTCCGCGGAGAAATCTTTTACAATCCGATAGAAAGGCTTTCGTTGCGACTGAAAACCAACTACAACCGATACGAGCCGTCAAAGGAAAAATATGCATGGCATAAACCGGGGCTGGAAATGGAATTTTCTACGGTCTATACCCTGCAGGACAAACTGTCGTTCACGCTGGATGTGTTCGGGTTGGGCAAACGGTATGCCAAAGCGTTTGAACCGGATGTGGATTATTACACGCTGGGCAGTACCTTCGATTTCAACATCGGCGTAGAGTACCGCTACATGAAAGTTCTTTCGTTTTTCCTGAAACTGAACAATCTCACCGGCTCGCAATATTACAGGTGGAATTATTACCCGTCGCAACGCTTTAACGCAATGGTGGGATTCACCTATTCGCTGTAACAGTGCGAACGGTGATTAACACAGGAAAAGAGAAGGAGATGATTTTTGCTCGCTTCCATACAAAATAAGCTAAATAAGGTTTTGCTGTAGTGTGTCGCTCAGGCTACCAAGGTTGCCCTGCAAGGGGAAAAACAGGTTGCCGTCATTGGTAGCAATGGACAGGAGGAAATGGCGAAGGTGGCAACTGTAGGGGCGGGGCTTGCATCCGCCCTCAATGAAAACGGCACAAGGGCGGGTGCAAGACCCGTCCCTACACCCTAACCTTAACAGGGTTTTGAATCCTGTCAGGGTTTCTGCATCTACCGCAATGGCACGTGCGATGGTAGAGACGTTGCATGCAACGTCTCTACGGCGCCGCCGTTTTGTTTTGCCGTGCAGTCCCTGACGGAACATGCAACAGCATATACTATACTGCATTCGGTTATTGTCTTGTGTTTTTTAGCCTGTCGTACCCCGCATTTCATACGGGGTTATCAAAGGGTAACGCCTGCGGCGTTTTACGTCCATGCAGGGCTGTGCATAACCCCGACAGGGGTTGCCTTTTG
>JAISRX010000049.1 GCA_031273395.1 Bacteroidales bacterium
GCGGCACAAGAATCTGCCCCTCGAAAGTGTTCCTGTAATCTTTTTCAACCAGCATGGAATCAATGGCTAAAAACCATCCTTTGAATTTCAGAGAAGACGGTACCCCGTGCACCTGACCGGGACGTACATAGAACACGGTATCACCCGCAGCCCGCACCTCTTCAAAATCGACAGTCAGGAAAGCTTCTTCAGTGCTCAGAAACATAAACAGGTAATAGTCATCCCTGTGAACCATATTTTTATCCGAACTTATCATGCTTGCCGCGAACTCATTCTCACTCTCGGTGTCAAAGTAGCTAAATTCCATGCCGAGCGACGCTTGGGCGTCCATTCGGTGTACGGGGATAACCTGTTGCTTCTTTTGTTTCATGTAACGGATATTTTTGTCCTGTCGTTTTATCTGAATTTTATTGCCGCAAAGGTACAACCATTTTCCGATGCGCAAGGAATTTACCGCAACAATTTCCTGTTTTCCACCTCGTGCAACAGGGTCATTCAGAGTATAAGAAAATGCCGTTCATTGCCAGAGCGCTTCCGTTTGCCATCGGGCGGGAAAACCCATCGCCCGGCTGTCCACGTTGGGATATTTCAGCAATAAATCCGAAAGTTTTTGCCTGAACGTGTGGTCGGGATTGACCGTGTTGAGCAGGTAGATGATCATGGAAAGGACATAATAGATGCGGTTGTTGCATACGGTTTTATCGGTGAGCCAGATGTTGAACGGTTTACGGGGGAACAAGGGTTGTATGCGCAACCATCTGTTCCATATTCGTGCGTGGTGAGCACAGACGTTTCGAATATAAACAAAACTGTGTAACCACGAAGCAAACACTTTATCCGGTAATCCGAAAAGATTGGCAATATCTCTTTTGGCTTTTCCTGAAATCAGGTTGTCGTACAGGCGTGAAATCGCCCCGAACGAGGTAATCTCCAATGTAATGAAAGACGGCGGAAGCGGGTTTGAATATTTGGCGCGGAAAGACAAAATAAATTCTTCATCGCTCCGCAACAGTTCTTCCCCTATTTTGGCAATCGTAGCCTGATGTTTGGCAGGGTCGGCAAACAAGGCGGCATCTCCCATCCAGAACGGATTGTGCGTTGTGGAAAGTACATACGCCATCTTTGCGCGAACGGCAATTTCAATTTTTTCCAGTTCGGAGATAATCAGTTTGCGTAGTTCGCGGTCGAATTTGTAAAGACTGTATGCCGTTTCAAAGTCGGCATTCGGTTTGAAAACATGATTTTCCTTGTCTGTCAGCAACGGATACCAATAGCCGCTGAAACGATAATAGCTGATGTTTTCGAGCAGGTGCAGGGCTTTGTTTTCGTTGGGGAAATACATTCCGCGAGATTTCAGCAATGCGATTTGTTCCTGATAAGACTGAAATGGTTTTGTATAACTAATCTTTGCCATAATATAAAAATAAAAGGCTCACCCTAAGCGCGCTGTTCTACGGGAAGCGGGGTGAGCATGTTGTCGCAAAGGTACGCCTATTTTTTATATTACCAAAACTTTTTTTTGCAGGATTGTCTCTATCAACTTCTCCCCCAAGAAACAACGCCTCAACTCCGGATTTTTATTGATAAATTTCGCGCAGTCAAGCATCTAACGGAAGCCTTGCAAAGCATGCAGTTACAGGTAAAAAACGAGTTGAAACCGGAAAGGTTTGTTACCGTCACAGGCAAACAATCCTAATAGCCGGACAGATTTGGAACGGCTATTGCCTGCAGGTCTATTTTTCTCCGGCGTCTAAAAAAAAGATTTAGCCGATTTTATCGAAAAAAAACAAAGTATCGAAAAAAAATGTATCTTTGGAGGCAAAATTTAATCTTAAAAAATATGCATAACAGACGGGATTTTATTAGAACAGCCGCTATTGCGGCAGGTATGACGGGCATTGGAAGCATATCCGAAGTGATGGCGGCGCCTTCGGACAAGAAGGCTAAAGCGGCGCTAAACCTTTCCTTTCAGGAAGGGATTGCTCCCGGCAAAAACTTAAATGAAAAACTCGATTACATGGAAAAATTGGGTGTCGTCGGGTTTGAGCCGGGAGGGGGAGGGCTTGCCGGGCGTGTGAGCGAAATAAAGCAAGCCCTTCAGGGAAGAAAAATCAAGGTAAGCGCCATCTGCGCGGGTTTTTCCGGTTGGCTGATCGCCGAAGACGCCGCCAGACGCAAGGAATGTATGGATACATCCAAAGCAATCATGGCAGCAGGCGGCGAACTCGGTTCGGTGGGAATGATCCTCGTGCCGGGCTTCAACGGACAACAACCCTCGTTGCCCATGCCGCAGGCGCGCGAAGTATTGATTGAGCAGTTGAAAGAATTGGGCGACTTTGCCCTGAAACATGGCACCACCCTGCTTCTTGAGCCGCTCAACCGCAGGGAAGCGTGGTTCATGCGTCTGGTTGCCGATGCCGCCGCCATCGCTAAAGATTCGGGAAGCGCCGGTATTGCCTGCATAGGCGACTTCTGGCACATGACATGGGAAGAAACCAGCGATTACGGCGCATTTATTTCAGGGGGAAAATATTTAAAACACATTCATATAGCAAGCCGTAAGCGCAGAAAAATGCCCGGTGAAGACGGCGAAGCGGATAACTACATCGACGGCTTCAAGGCTCTGAAAGCGCTCAATTATACGGGATATGTGAGTTTCGAGTGCGGAACGGAAGGCAAACGGGAAGAAACAGTGCCGGCTGCCGTAAAACTGCTCCGCGATCAGTGGAATAAAGCATAAACACGTTAAATAATGGAACTCCCGTTGGATTTTACCAGGCAATATACCTACGCCGACTACCTGACGTGGGCGGATGACAGGATGCGGGAACCGGTCAATGGGTTTGTCGGACTGATGTCGCCCGGCCAAAGTAGGCGGCATCAGCAGGTTTCAAGAGAATTGGAGTACCGGTTGCTGTCGCATGTCAAAAAGCATAAAGGGGAATGTCAGATATTTGACGCTCCCTTTGATGTGCGCCTTCCCCAAAAAGGCGAAAAGGAAGATCACAAGATCAATACGGTGGTGCATCCCGACCTTTGCGTGATCTGCGACCATGACAAACTCGACGAAAAAGGGTGCCTCGGCGCTCCGGACATGGTGGTGGAGATTCAATCGCCTTCCACCGCACGGTACGACCTGCGCGAGAAGTTCGACCTGTATCAGGACGCCGGCGTGCGCGAATACTGGGTAGTATATCAGGACAAGGCAGCGGACGTATTCATCCTGCAAGCCGACGGAAAGTACGACAGGGGAACATTTTACCAAATTCACCAGTCCATCCCCGTGCATGTGCTGGAGGGATGTCATATCCGATTGCAGGATATTTTTTTGTAAATTCAGTAATCACCATAAATAATTTTAATCAATGAAACGAAAACTTAGAATGGGCATGGTTGGCGGCGGAAGCGACGCCTTCATCGGGGCAATTCACCGGATGGCTGCCTTTATCGACAATCAGATTGAACTGGTATGCGGATGTTTCAGCGTCGATCCTGAAATATCCATGTCGTCGGGACGGTCGTATTACTTGCCGGATAACCGTATTTACGCATCCTACGGGGAAATGTTCGAAAAGGAAGCATTGTTGCCCGAAAACGAACGGATGGATTTTGCAAGTATCGTAACGCCGAATTTCTGGCATTTCGAACCTGCGATGCTGGCGCTGGATCGCGGTTTTCACGTAGTCCTCGACAAGCCTATGACTTTCAGCCTCGAACAGGCAAAACAGCTGAAAGCCAAAGTTGCCGAAACGGGGCTTGTACTGGCGCTTACACACGTATATTCCGGCTATCCGGCGGTGAAAGAGGCAAAGGCGCGCATTGCCCGCGGCGATTTCGGGAAGATACGCAAAGTATATGTGGAATACCCGCAAGGGTGGCTTTCCTCGCGTATCGAACTGGAAGGCGGGAACAATGCGGGATGGCGTACCGATCCCAAACGTTCGGGAAAAGCCGGCTCCATGGGCGATATAGGAACGCATGCCTGGCATCTTGCCGAATATGTTACCGGACTGAAAGTAACCGAACTGTGCGCCGAAATTAAAGCCTTTGCGCCCGGACGTCCGATAGACGACGACGGCGCAGCCCTGTTGCGCTGTGAAAACGGCGCTACGGGCGTTCTCATCGCATCACAGGTGGCGGCGGGTGAAGCCAACGCTTTGACCATAAGAGTGTATGGAGAAAAGGGCGGCATAGAATGGAAACAGATGAATCCCAACATCCTGACAGTGAAATGGACCAACCGTCCGGTGGAACTGATTGATGTAGGCAACAACGGATACCTGACCGCCTCCGCCCTGTACAATACCCGCACTCCCGCCGGACATCCGGAAGGTTTTATCGAGTCGTTCGCCAATATCTACCGCAATTTTGCCAACACCGTACAGGCAAAGATCGCAGGCGAACCGCCGAAACCGGAATGGGCTGATTTTCCGAATGTGGACGACGGCGTTCGCGGAATGCAATTCATCGAAACCATTGTGGCTGCCGGATACGACGACAACCGGAAATGGGTGAAGTGGGCGGAATAGCGTCATCGCTATCGGTTCAAACGGGATTTAAAAGGCGTCCGCTTTCCGGAGTGCTTCACCGTCGGTTTGCAATGTCGAAATCCGGCGCCCGGCAAAAGGAAAACCTGCCATTTGCCTTGCAGGAACAAGCCTGACAGGGTTTTTCCTGTGTGACCTTATTTTGTATTAAATGAGAGTACGAGGGTTTTCCTGCCGAAAATAAGTTTTTCGCAATAATGCCTCCGTCATTTCCTCCCGTTCATTGCTGTAACCGTTCGCAAGGACACGAAGGTGGTCAGTTCAACCGCAAAGTGGCAGAAGCCGCACACCTGACTTTGACTGTGCGACGCCCCAAATCAAGTTAAGCGCACGAGAATCGTATATTTGAGTTTGAAAATTTGTTTTTACATCGGTTATGCAATTCTCAATGGGTTAAAATTGCTTGCGACACATGTATCAAAGTCAGGAAAAGCGCAAATCGGCGCAGGTCGACGAAATAACGGGATACCAAAAAAGGTCAATGGGATACCAAAAAGGATTGATGGGGTAGCAAAAAGGATTGATGGGGTAGCAAAAAGGCTTTTTGAAATAGCAAAAAGGTTTTATGAAACACCAAAAAGGTTTTTTTTAATCACTACTGTCCGGTAAACCTCCAAAAGAAAGGGCAGGTATAAAATACCCACCCAATGGTTATCTTTGTAATCTGAACAAAACAGAGAATAACCATGAGCAAAAGTACAAATTTTAG
>JAISRX010000067.1 GCA_031273395.1 Bacteroidales bacterium
GCTTCAGGAAATCAATGCAAATGGCTGCCCCCACGATGTCGATGATGGAATCCACGGCACCTACCTCGTGGAAATGCACTTCGTCAAGGGGTTTGCCGTGTATCTTTGCTTCTGCCCGGGCTACAAGCAGGAAAATATCCGAACTCATCTTTTTGACGTTCTCCGGCAGGGAGCTGTCGTTAATGATGCGTTTAATATCGTGCAGGTTGCGGTGTTTGTGGTGATGATGATGGTCGTGTTCATGACCGTGACCGTGACCGTGACCGTGACCGTGACCGTGACCGCGGTCTTCCAGCATCACTTTCACCTGCGTTCCGGTGATGCCTTTACGTTGTTCTTCGGAAAAACGGATTTCGTATCCGCTGATGTTTAATTTCTGCAATTCCCCCGACAGATATTCCCGTCCGACGCCCAAATCCGTCAATGCGCCCAGATTCATGTCGCCGCTGATGCCGGAGAAACAGTCATAATATAAAATTTTCATAGAATACATTTAAAAACCTCACAAAGATATATACTTTTGTAATGCAACAAACCTTTCGATAAAATATTTTTTTGTACCCATAGATTTAGCCGCAGCAGGGAAGAGTAGAGACGCGCCATGGCGCGTCTCTACTGTTACAGCTTATTCTTTTTCATTAGCTCATCCTTTCATCAAGGTTCGGACAATAAACGCCACACGGGTTACGCGCCCGTGCAAACGAAAGCCCGCCGGAGGAAGGCGTCGCAGCGGTGCATCATTCATCATTAAAACGTCGCCGTGCAATCACAAATGTTACGGTGGCGCTGCCGCGATAGGAGCCTTTCCCGTGGAGCGTACATCCGGCATTCCCCACGTTGACATTATCCCTAACAGGCTTGGATGCGCCCGCAACGATAGTGCGACTGAATAGACGCGGTGCGCCGCGTCTATTCGGTTACCCGGGTTGCGCTTCGCTACACCCGCGGTGATGCATGACGCCGTCCCGTGCGGGACATGAAACAACATTCTGATGAAGTCAATAGCGCCTCAAAAAAAGAATTAACCAAAATTTTTTTTTGTCGGTACGGATATAATTTGTATTTTTGCCGCTCTAAAATTGAATTTATATTTATAATCAGATCATAAGCAATGAAGAAGGACATACATCCTAAAAATTACCGGTTGGTGGCATTTAAAGACATGTCAAACGACCATACTTTTATTACCCGTTCCACGGCTCATTCACGGGAAACCATCACTATCGAAGGCGTTGAATATCCGTTGATCAAGTTGGAAATATCCAATACGTCGCATCCGTTTTACACCGGCAAAATGAAACTGGTGGATACAGCAGGGCGTGTTGACAAGTTTATGAGCAGGTACAAGGATCATTACAAGAAAAAATAATCAGCGCCGGATGGAGAAAGTTGACATCCGGATTTTAAGAGAAGTGATGAAATTCGGAGTTTTTCCGTCAAAATTCATTTACATTTGTTATATAAAAATGATCATAACCATGCATTAAATTTATTCCTTTTATGGCAAAGGAAGATTACAGTTTTATTGTCGACCCTTCTTTATTTATTGAAAATAAGGACAATGGGTCTAACATTCTGATACCGGAAAATAAAGATATAGAAACAAACCTGTCTTTGCCTGATGTGTTGCCTGTTTTTCCGGTATCGCATGTGGTATTGTTTCCGGGCGTGGTTTTTCCGGTGAATATCGGACGTTCGCAACCCAAAAAATTTCTCGACGATATTTTCGACAGCAAGCAGCATGTGGCGGTGCTTACCCAGAGGGCGGGTTCCTGGGAGCGCGCCATGTCCATTGACGACCTGCATCAGGTGGGGACAGTGGCGCGGATCGTTAAAATCCTCGAAATGCCGGATGATTCGCGGGTACTGATCCTTCAGGGGAAAAAACGGTTTTCCGTAAAGAAGGTAGTGTGCAACCACTCCATTGCCCATGTCGATTATCATCTGTTCAACGACCATCCGGAACGGGCGCGAACCACCGAATACGAAGCATTGGCTTCAATGTGTAAAGATTTGTTGATCAGGATTATCAACATGTCCACCACCTATCCCTCCGAAACGGTTTTCGTGATCAAGAACATTGATCATCCCTTTCTGGCTATCGGCTTTCTGGCTTGCCATGCGCCCATTAAAAACAGCGACAAGCAACAGATTTTGGAAACTTCCGATCTGAAGGAACAGGCAATGCTTTTGCTTGATTTTTTGAGCAGGGAACTTCAGTTGCTGGAGATCAAACACCAGATCGAAAACAAAGTCAAGTCCGATTTTGACAAAAAACAGCGAATGTATCTGCTCGAACAACAGCTGGAGATCATTCAGGAAGAATTGGGAAACAAGCCCGTCAATCAGGAGTTCAAACATTTGGAAGAAGCGGCGCTGCACAAGAAGTGGAGCGAGGAGCATAAAAAAGTATTTGACCGGGAACTGAAAAAACTCCAGCGGCTCAATCTGTCCTCCATCGAATATTCCAATCAGATCAACTATCTGGAAACCCTTTTGGATATTCCGTGGAACGAATATACCAGAGATTTTTTTGACATGGGATATGCCCGGAAAATACTGGATAAGGATCATTTCGGGATGGAAAAAGTGAAAGAGCGCCTGTTGGAATATCTCGCGGTGCTTAAGCTCAAGAGAGACCCGAGATCGCCCATTCTTTGCTTTGTAGGACCTCCCGGGGTGGGGAAAACGTCGCTGGGAAAATCCATCGCGCAGGCATTGAAACGCAATTATGTACGCATGTCGCTGGGCGGCCTGCACGACGAGGCGGAAATTCGCGGACACCGGAAAACCTATATTGGAGCAATGCCCGGACGGATCATCCAGAATATCAGGAAAGCCAAATCGGCAAATCCTGTTTTCATGCTCGACGAGATCGACAAGATCGGCATGGGCACACATGCCGATCCCGCATCGGCATTGCTGGAAGTGCTTGATCCCGAACAAAACACCTCTTTCTATGACAATTATCTCGAACTGGACTTCGACCTGTCGCGGGTGATGTTTATTGCCACGGCAAACAGCCTCATATCCGTCAGTCCCGCATTGCGCGACCGCTTGGAAATCATTGAGGTGAGCGGTTATGTGCAGGAGGAAAAAATACAAATCGCACAAAGATATCTCATACCCAAACAGATAATCGCAAAAGGCGTACAGCGCCGCGGGATCACTTTTACCCCGGAAGCCATTGCTTTTGTCATTGAAAACTATACGCGGGAGTCGGGCGTAAGGGAACTGGACAAGGCAATAGCATCCATTATTCGCCATCTCGCAAAAAAAATTGCGATGAAAATAAAATACCCTAAAAAGCTGGAATCGGCGAATATTCCGGAAATACTCGGCGTTCAGAAATACCTGCACGAGCGGTATCAGGGAAATGACTACGCGGGCGTAGTGGCAGGTTTGGCATGGACGGTCGAGGGAGGAGACATCATGTTCATCGAGAGCAGCCTGAGCCACGGAACAGGTACGCTCACCCTGACGGGTAATCTGGGAGCGGTGATGAAGGAGTCTGCCGTCATAGCCCTTGAATATATCCGCGCCAACCACCAGCAGTTGAAATTGCCGCACGATATTTTTGAACACTGGAACGTACACGTGCATGTGCCCGACGGAGCTGTTCCCAAAGACGGTCCTTCGGCAGGACTGGCAATGGTGGTAGCTATGGCGTCGGCTTTTACCCGGCGGAAAATACGCAACAAAGCGGCGATGACCGGCGAAATTACCTTGCGCGGAAAAGTATTGCAGGTGGGAGGAATACGGGAAAAAATACTTGCCGCCAAACGTGCCAGTTTCACCGAAATTTACCTGCCCGTTGCCAACCGAAAAGATGTGGAAGAAATAAACAGTCTGTATCTCAAAGGTCTTAACTTTATTTATATAGATGATATTTCCGAGATACTGAAACATGCGCTGCTTGACGAAAAGGTGGAAAATATTCCGGAAACGGACTGATCGGGCGTTATTGCTCCGCGCCGTTGCCAATGACGGCAACCTGTTTCTTTCCCTGCAGGGCAACCTTCGCAGCCTGAACGATGCACAACAGCAATCCCGACAGGGGTTACCTTTTGATAACCCCGTACAAGCGAAGCGCAGTGCGGGGTACGAAAACTCAACCGAATGCAGTATACGTCTATGCAGGGCTGTGCACAACCCCGGCAGGGGTTGCCTTTTGATAACCCCGTACAAGCGAAGCGCAGTGCGGGGTACGAAAACTCAACCGAATGCAGTATACGTCTATGCAGGGCTGTGCACAACCCCGACAGGGGTTGCCTTTTGATAACCCCGTACAAGCGAAG
>JAISRX010000223.1 GCA_031273395.1 Bacteroidales bacterium
CTCCCAATCGGTGATGAATGCTCAGTTTGAAGTAAAACAAGACCTCGCTGCTTTACTAAAAGGACTTGCTTTTCGCACGATGGTCAATACAAGCAGAAGCGCTTATTTTGAAGTACAACGCGCCTATAATCCATTCTGGTATCAGGCAACCAGTTACAACATGAACGACGAAACTTATAAATTAGTATGCCTGAATGAAACAGACGGAACGGAATACCTGTCGTATGTCCCCGGAGCGAAAACGGTAAGTTCCAATGTCTATTCCGAAACGGCGCTGGATTATAATTCTCTCTTTGCCGAAAAACATGCCGTCGGCGGCGTATTGTTGCTTATGACACAAAACAAGTTGTCGGGAAATACCGCCAATTTGCAGCAATCTTTGCCTTACCGCAATGTCGGTATTGCAGGCAGGGCTACTTATGCTTTTGACGATAGATATTATACGGAATTAAGTTTCGGATACAATGCTTCCGAGCGTTTTCACGAATCGCACCGATGGGGATTTTTCCCCTCCGTCGGCGTGGCGTGGACTATTTCCAATGAACGGTTTTGGGAAAGTTTCAAAAAAACCGTAAACAATCTGAAACTGAGGGCTACGTACGGATTGACCGGCAACGATGATATCGGCGACGCCAATTCCCGATTCCTGTTTCTTTCGGAAGTAAGCATGAATGCTTCGGCAAGAGCCGCCACTTTCGGTCGAGACGGTGGATACACCCGCAACGGCGTGGCTATTTCACGCTATTCCGATCCGAACATTACTTGGGAAATAGCTCGAAAAACAAATATCGGGCTGGAAGTCGGTTTATTTGACAAACTGGTCATTCAGGCAGACGTGTATCAGGAAAAACGAAGTAATATTCTGCAACAGCGCGTTTCCACACCTGCCGAAATGGGACTTTCCGCACAACCGCAGGCGAATATAGGCAAAGCGGAAGGGAAGGGAATAGACTTGTCATTTGATTACAATCACAGTGTAAGCGCCGATTTGTGGTTGCAGGGACGCGCCAACTTTACTTATGCCGCCAGTAAATTTGTCGTTTACGAAGAATACGACTATCAGGATGCATGGTGGAAGTCGCATAAGGGTTATTCCATTGATCAACAGTGGGGCTATCTTGCAGAACGACTGTTTGTGGACGATCAGGAAGCAGAAAAGTCTCCCCGACAAACTTTTTCCGATTACGGCGGAGGCGATATCAAATACCGTGATGTGAACGGCGACGGGCAAATCACTACGCTTGATCAGGTACCGTTAGGGTATCCTACAAGACCGGAAATAGTATATGGTTTCGGTTTGTCCATGGGATATAAACATTTCGATGTTTCCGTCTTTTTTCAGGGGTTGGCGCGTGAATCATTCTGGATCAACACACAGGCGACAGCGCCCTTTGTCGCATTTCGTTATTCGGGAGAATCATTCAACGGATTGCCTCAAAACCAGTTGTTAAAAGCATACGCCGACAGCCACTGGTCGGAGGACAACCAGGACCTCTACGCAATATGGCCCAGATTAAGCACGACGCAAACCGGAAACAACAATAATTTCCAGCAAAGCACATGGTTCATGCGCAACGGCGCTTTCCTGCGACTCAAACAGATAGAAACAGGATATACTTTGCCGGAATCCATCTCCCGAAAACTCTACATGAAAAACCTGAGGGTATATTTAACCATGACCAACCCACTGATTTGGAGTAAATTCAATCTTTGGGATGTTGAAATGGGCGGCAACGGATTGGGTTATCCTATTCAAAAAGTTTTTAACGCGGGACTTTTAGTAACCTTTTAATAAAAAATATAAAATTATACTGCAATGAAAATAAAAATTAACAATCGAATAATATCAGCATTGATGTCTTTTGTCTTCGTTTTGTTCGGCGGATGCGACAATTTTTTAGATGTTACTCCCGATAATATTGCGACAATAGACTATGCTTTCCGTTTAAGAACAACGGCGGAAAGTTTCCTGTTTACTTGCTATTCTTATATGCCAAGCCACGCATCAACCGATGGAAATCCGGCATTGTGCGGAGGAGATGAATGTTGGCTGGTTCCGACAAGTTCAAACAATTCATTCGCAATAGCCAGAGGTAACCAGCGCGTAGTAGTTTCCTACATGAATGCATGGCAGGGAAGCGCAGGTTGCAAAGACTTGTATCAGGGCATCAGGGATTGTAATGTATTCCTCGAAAATATCAACATTGTGCCCGACATGACGCAGACGGAGAAAAAACGGTGGAGCGCCGAAGTGAAATTCCTGAAAGCATATTACCATTTTTATTTGGTAAGAATGTACGGACCGATAGTATTGATCAAGGAAAACCTGCCTGTGGACGCCAGTCCGGACGAAGTAAAAATACCTCGCTCTCCGGTCAACGAGTGTTTCGATTATGTTGTTTCCCTGTTGGAAGAAGCGTATCCCGACCTTCCCGACAAAATCTTAAACGAAGTACAGGAACTCGGACGCATCACACAAGGTATTTGTCTTTCGTTGAAGGCAAAGGTACTTATCACGGCTGCAAGCGATTTATTCAATGGCAACCCGGATTATAGAGGCTTTGCCAACAAAGACGGGACGCTTTTGTTCGATACGGAAATCGGAGAGAGCGAAAAACTGTTAAAGTGGCAAAAAGCGGCAGAGGCTTGTAAAGCGGCAATAGATTTTTGTCATTCCGCAGGTCATGAATTGTACTATTACAGACCGGCCTTTTCTTCTACCCCTCTGACAGATTCTACCATGACGCAGATGAATATACGGAATGCCGTTTGTGAAAAATGGAATCCTGAAGTAATATGGGCGAATACCAACAGTATTGCTAATGCCGGTGGATTGCAGGGCAGTTCTGCACCACGTGGGTTAGACCCGACTCTGGCAAGCAATTCGGGATTGCATGGCAGTCTGGCGCCACCGTTGAAAATCGTTGAAATGTTTTACAGTGAAAATGGCATACCCATTCAGGAAGACGATTCATGGGACTATAACAGCCGGTTTAGGATTATGGCACCCAAAGAAAGCGAAGCCGTATATTTGAAACAAGGGTATCTTACGGCTAAAATGAATTTCCACAGAGAACCGCGCTATTATGCCGATCTTGGTTTTGACGGAGGCATTTGGTACGGACAAGGACACTATAATGACAAAGGTAGCGACCTGCTTTTCGTATCCAATAAAAGAGGTCAACCGGCTGCCGCTATCAATTTGACAGCTTATTCAACGACCGGTTACTATCCTAAAAAAGTAGTCCATTTTCAGAGTGTTATCGGTTCAGGCAATACTTTTGCAACCGAAAATTACCCATGGCCCGTTATCCGATTGGCAGATCTGTACCTGCTGTATGCAGAAGCGCTAAACGAAGCGGCAGATTCGGAAACCAACAGAGCGGAAGCGCTCAAATATATAGACATGATAAGGGAACGCGCCGGCTTGCAATCCGTTCGCATTTCCTGGCTAAATCATTCAAACAATCCGGGTAAACCCGAAAGTCAGGCAGGATTGCGTGAGATAATCCGTCGGGAACGCACCATCGAACTGATGTTTGAAGGACAGCGTTTTTGGGATTTGAGACGATGGAAAACGGCTGTCGAAGAATTGAACAACCCGATCACAGGCTGGGACTTGGATCAGGAAACGGCGGAAGGATATTACCGCGAACGCCTCGTTTATGAACAAACCTTTACCACAAAGGATTACCTTTGGCCGATCAATGAAGAATGTATCCTTGCCAACAGCAATCTGGTGCAAAATCCGGGATGGTAAGAGATGAAAAATAATATTAAATTAAAAAGACAAACTGATATGAAAAAAATATTCTTATTTTTGATAGAAACCTGCTGGATATTATTTTTAATTCCGGCAAATTCCTGTAGCGAGATGGAGAGAGGTATTCCTGCAAACGACAAGACAGTACCATTGCAGGTTGAAAACATAGAAATAACTCCTACGCCGGGTGGAGCAACCCTGAACTACCGGTTGCCTGCTAACGGTAATATTCTGTATGTAATGGTCGAATATACA
>JAISRX010000241.1 GCA_031273395.1 Bacteroidales bacterium
GGTGTTACCGGTTTTCGTTGCCCGCAGGTCGGAGACCTGCGGTTATGAAAATCTGTCCTTTCAGGACAATTAACCTGCAAACGATACAGTTATAAGTTATTAATTTTTCATTCCTAAAATCGTTGCAAGTAATTATAAAATAGTAACTTTTCGTCAGAAATCAGAAATGGCGGGTTAATGGACAAAATTAATGCTCATATTGCCGATCACTTACGCCGAAAAAAGGTTACCGTTTTCAAATCACCGACACGCCATTGCGAACCGAGTGATGCAATGACATGATAACGCACTCATCATTTTCCGACAGTTCCTTCATCAATTGCCGGTTATGCTCTATTCGCTGATGTTGGGTAACTCCAAGCCATAAGCCTTCCTTTTGTCTTCCCGCTTCAACAGAACGGCAACCGCCACAGCCGCCAGACCGAAACAGGTAAAAATGATCATGGGAAGCGTATAGTCATAAAAGGATGTTGCGCCCTGTTCCGCGGAACAGTATTTGTCCAATATCCACCCGATCAGCAGCGGCACCAGACTCAGACCGACATTCTGCACCCAGAAAATCACCGAGTAAGCGGTGCCGAGGCGGTTCTCCGGGATGATCTTGGCTACCGCCGGCCACATGGCGGAAGGCACCAGCGAAAACGAAATACCCAGCAATATCATCAGGACGGCGGCAAACCACCACACATTCAAAAGCGGCAGGGAAAACAGGAAATGAATGACGACCAGCATCACCGACCCGGCAATCATGATGCCGGCGCCCCGTCCCTTTTTGTCGTACAGGTTGCCGAAGAAGGGAGTAAGCAGGATGGTTCCCAGCGGGAGTATCGCCGGAATGTTGCCCGCCCATTCGGGCGCTACATTATATTTGTTGATCATCAGCGAGGTGGCGTATTTCAGGAAGGGAAACACGGATGAATAGAACAGTACGCACAGCAGTGAGATCAGCCAAAATCCCCTGTTGGCGACGATAAAAACAAAATCCCGCATCCTGAACGGAATTTCTTTTTCTTCGCTGACCCCGGAGGCATACGTTTTGCGTTCCATCACGCAAAACGCCAGAAAAGTAACCAGCCCGATGCACAACGCCGCCAGTCCCAGCAATATCGGTGCGGAAAGACTTTGGAAGTATTTTGCCAGCGGAATGGTGGTTGCCATCGCCAAAGCCGTTCCGAGGCGGGCAAGCGCCAGTTGTATGCCCATTGCCAGAGCTATTTCACGTCCCTTGAACCAGCGAACGACGGTTTTGGACACGGTGACGCCTGCCGTTTCAAACCCCAGAGCGAATACGGCAAAACCGATACTCGCCGTGAAAACCTGCGTGCGCAATCCTAAAATTTCCCCGCTGAAAACTTTCGATACCGCGTAGTATTTTAACCCGCACCCGACAATCATCAGGATGCAGGCGCCCGTGCCCGTGATGCGCGCGCCGAACTTGTCCAGTATCATCCCGCTGATGACGAGCATGAAAAGAAATACGTTGAACCATCCGTAGGCGCTGTTGAATATCCCGTATTCCGTGGCGCTCCACTCAAACTCGTCCTTGAGCATGTCCATCAGCGGCGCCATTACGTCCGCTATGAAATAGCCGAAGAACATGGTGAAAGATACCAGTATCAGGATGAACCAGCGTACCGTTTTCAAATTGCGTAAACCGTGTGTCATGGATCATTTTGATTTTTGAGCCGCAAATTACGTGAATTTTCGCCAATCATGCAAATGTTTCATTTATTCCGCGAGTTGCGGTGAGCCGCAGGGCATTGTTTCGGGAAATTTAAGTGCGTTGCCCCTGCCCGCCTGCGTATATTTTGGAAAAGACGGGGATCAAAACAGTAGAAAAACGGGATGAAAAAGCAGCCATCCGGACAGTCTGGAAAGAGACGGACGGCATGTAAAATAAAAAAATCGTCAAATTCTCACTCAAAGACATGACTTTGTTTAAAAAAAGCAGTATGTTTGCCGTTTTTTAGGTCAGTATATTTCAAATGAAATTCACCATAGAAGTAGCCTGCGAAAAGCATTGCAAGCATGCGGAAGAAATTTGCAAGGAAATGGAGGCTTCCGCCAAAGTTCGCGGTACAGGTATTGCCAAACGGTCGCCGGAATACGTGGAAAGGAAGATGCGCGAGGGAAAGGCGGTCATCGCGCTGGACGAGCAACAGCGGTTTGCGGGCTTCTCGTATATCGAGTCGTGGAGTCACGAGCATTTCGTAGCCAATTCGGGATTGATTGTCAACCCGGAATATCGCAAGAGCGGTTTGGCACGGCAAATCAAGAAGAAAATCTTTGAGCTTTCGCGCAAAAAATATCCCAGGGCAAAAATATTCAGCATCACCACCAGTCTGGCGGTATTGAAACTCAATTCGGAAATCGGCTACAAGCCGGTTACCTTCTCCGAACTGACCGACGACGACGCTTTCTGGAAAGGTTGCCAGGCATGCATCAATTACGACATCCTGCAACGCAACAACCGGAAAATGTGCCTCTGTACGGGCATGCTTTACGATCCGGAAAAAGAAAAGAAGTTCAACTTTATCAAGAATTTCAGTCTGCTGGAACGCTTTCGCAGGCTGACCACGCTCAGTAAATAAAGACGGAGTATTTAAATTGAAACATTAATATGTCATGATAACGGCAGGTATTATAGGAGGGGCGGGATATACGGCGGGCGAACTGCTTCGTATCCTGCTCCGGCATCCGGAAACGGAAATCGGCTTTGTACACAGCAACAGTCACGCGGGGCAGCCGCTCCATACGGCGCACAGCGACCTGTATGGCGATACGGACGCGCTTTTTACGGATCGGCTTTCCGAAACCGATGTGCTGTTCCTTTGCACGGGACACGGCAAATCGGCGGAGTTTCTCGCCGAGCACGCTTTACCCGGGCATCCCAGAATCATTGACCTGAGTCAGGATTTTCGCCTTGAGCCGGTTTTCCGTACACGGGAAGGCAAACGGATGGAGTTTGTATATGGATTGCCCGAATACCGGCGCGACGGGATACGCGAAGCGCATTACATTGCCAATCCGGGCTGTTTTGCCACCGCACTGCAACTGGCTTTGCTGCCTTTGGCGCACGCGCACCTGATTACCGGAGAAGTGCATGTCAACGGAATTACCGGTTCCACAGGCGCGGGGCAGTCATTCACCGCTACCTCGCATTTCAGCTGGCGCAACAATAATATCTCAATCTACAAGCCCTTTACACACCAGCATTTGAAGGAAGTGCGCCGGACGCTGGAGGCGGTTGCCGGCACGAGTCTCCCCGAAGTGAATTTCCTGCCTGTGCGGGGCGATTTCACGCGCGGTATTTTCCTGTCGGCATACCTGCCAACCGACAAAAGTCAGGATGAACTGACGGCGCTGTACCGCAATTATTACGACGGCGCGGCGTTTACCTTCGTCAGCGACAGGGAAATCAGCCTCAAGGAGGTGGTTGGCACCAACAAATGCCTGTTGCGGGTGGAAAAACACGACAACAAGGTATTGGTGACCTCCGTTATTGACAATCTGCTGAAAGGCGCTTCGGGACAAGCGGTACAGAACATGAATCTGATGTTCGGGTTTAACGAAAAAACCGGACTCGGATTGAAAGCCATCGCATTTTAAACGGATTAGGATGTTTTTTTATCATATATTTGTATTTTAAAAATGAAAATATGGAAACAGTGATGAAATTGAAAAGAGGATTACCCAAATCATACCGGCTTCACAAAGTATTGGCGGCAATTCAGGGATTAACACAGGACGAATTAATCTCCCTGAAGAACGAATTGGCTAAAGGATCTTCCCCAAAAAAGCCGGCAATGAAATCCGAATGTTCGGAAGAAGATAAAACTTTTTTCCTTTTCGGAAAATGTCCCGATTTTGAAGATACAGTATCATTAAGACAACGGGCATGGAAAAGAAACAGTATTTGATTTTATAGAGCAACCAAGATTATTATAATTGGAATATTCCATCAAAACTCAAACGTCAAAAATTTAAAATCAAAATGGATTTATTCGATGTTTATCCCCTCATTAACATTGAGCCGGTAAGAGGCAAAGGATGTTACGTATATGACAGGGACGGCAATGAGTATCTGGACTTGTACGGCGGACATGCCGTTATCTCCATCGGACACAGCCATCCGGCTTACATTCGCCGGATCGGCGAACAGTTGCAGCAACTGGCTTTCTACTCCAATTCGGTGATTATTTCGCTGCAAAAGGAGTTGGCAAGCCTGCTGGGACGTCTTTCGGGCTATGAGGACTACCGCCTGTTCCTGTGCAATTCGGGCGCCGAAGCCAATGAAAACGCCATCAAACTTGCCTCGTTCCACAACGGGCGGAAGCGAATCGTAAGTTTCGGAGCCGCCTTTCACGGACGTATGCACGGGACGCTTGCCGTCACCGACAACCCGAACATTTGCGCGCCCGTCAATACGCGCGACCATGTGACGTATGTGCCGCTGAACGATATTGCCGCCGTCGAAAACGTATTGCGGCAGGGCGACGTCTGTGCGGTGATCGTGGAAGGCATACAGGGAGTGGCGGGCATCCGCTGTCCGGACGTCGCTTTCCTGCAAGCCTTGCGGACGGCGTGCGACCGGTACGGCGCCGTACTCATTCTCGACGAAATACAGTCGGGATACGGGCGTACCGGAAAATTCTTTGCACATCAGTATGCCGGTATCCGTCCCGACCTGATCACCACCGCCAAAGGCATGGGTAACGGATTTCCCGTTGCCGGCTTGTTGATCCATCCAAAGTTTGAAGCCCGGCACGGGATGCTCGGAACCACCTTCGGCGGCAATCATCTGGCATGTGCCGCATCGCTTGCCGTACTCGAAGTGATGGAGGAGGAACGGCTGACGGAAAATGCCCTGAACACGGGCAACTACCTGATGGAACAACTGAAAGGCATGCCGCAAATCAAAGAAGTGCGCGGACGTGGCTTGATGATCGGGATCAATTTCGGCGAACCTGTCGCACCCGTTCGCACCCGGCTGATTCAGGAACACAGGATATTCACGGGAGCGTCGTCCGACAAGCATGTCTTGAGGCTGTTGCCCGCCCTGACACTGAAAAAGGAACATGCCGACGTATTCCTGAAAAGCCTGAAAGCAATTGTGTGAAACATGTTCCTCGCGGAAATTTTCGACAATTCATTTCCATGTAACTGCACTCGGTTATAGTCTTGTGTTTTTTAGCCTTCAAAACTCAACCAAATGCAGTATACAACGATGATCAATGATACTTTTATTGACGCCAAAGTGATCATTTTGAAAGAAACATACGCGGTATGGAGGTTTACCGAATTGAAAAATTCATTAACGTTAAATATCTGATTTTTTTAGATATTGCCAATGCGCAAACCCCGACCGCGTAAAGTCTCACATCGCGTTTCGGGACAACCGTCAGCCGTCAGCCGTCACCTGTCATCCGTTGAGTTGAATGCTCCCATGTCCGGAGCGGGATCGGCGCTCCTGTCGTTTCCGTCCATGTCCTCCGG
>JAISRX010000284.1 GCA_031273395.1 Bacteroidales bacterium
AAGTACGAAGATAATCCGTAACCCCCAAGAAAAACAAGAAAAAGTTTTCGGCACATCCATTGAAAATGACAAATGAATACCTGATTATCAATAAAAATCCGACGCTACAACAGAAAGAATCATAATCATCAGGACAGGGCGTCCCAACCGTCGCATTTCGTTATTGCGAGCGAAGCGAAGCAATCCGAAAATAGTTGATAATAAATCGGATTGGATTGCCTCACTTTTCAGGTTGGCGATGACGGAATACGACCTCTCACCCGACCCCTCTCCTTGCGGAGAGGGGAGAAAGACAGGCGCATTTACAATATGCAGCAAAGTCCGTGCAGGCGGACAACGCATGCGTTGCCCCTACAAAATAACCGGTTAAAATAAGCGCTATATTATCAAAACAAATAATAATCTGTGTAAATCCGTTAAATCCGCGTTATCTGCGTGCTAAGTTCGTTCAAAATTCAAAATGTATCTGCGCCCCCTGATGATTCACATCCAACGCCAGCGCTTTGTTGAGAAACGCTTTTGCTTTTGCGGAATCGCCCAGTCCCAGGTATCCCAGTCCCATCACATAATAGCAATGGATTTGATTCCGTTTGTTCAGGTCGTCGTCCCAAACAGCCAGGTCAGGCAGGGAAACGGCAAAATAATCTATTTTACAGTTGTCGAACAGATGCTTTTCGCCGTGTGCGACAAGTTTGTTGAAACGGCTGCGGGCTTTGGCTTCATCGCCCAGTGCACGCCACGCAAGTCCCTGGTAAAAAATCCTGTCGGGTTGTTGATCGTTGTAGAAGAAAGCCTGTTGCGGTTCGGACGATCCCTGCGTAGCCTTTTCAAAATGTTTGCGGGCATTCGTTGCGTCGTTCAATCCGTGATAAGCCAGTCCCTTGTAGTAATCCACGTCGTTTTCTTCGGCGTTAATTAACTTTCCTTCGCCAAGGTTGTGCGGATAGGCGTCCGTTTCCTGCAACAACCGCAGCGCTTCGGCATAGCGTTTTTCCGCGATTGCCTGCTTTGCCGATTGCAGCCGACACAGGACATACTGCTTTGTGACCTTGCCTTCGCCGCCCTCCCACGGGTGGAACTTGCGGGAAGCCATCAACCGGCGTGCCTTTTCGTACTCGCCCAGCTGGTTGTACAGCGTAATCCGCTCGATGCACAAATCGTCGCGCTGTTCCGTCAGCGACAGATGTTTTTCAAGGAAAGCAAGGCGTTCCGCATGTGGACGTCCCAGATTGCGGTATAATTGGTCAAGCTCCATCAGGACACGCGCATCGGACGTATCTAAGGCGAAGGCTCTTTCCCAAAATTCCCTTGCTTTCGCTTTGTCTTTCGATTGATTGTAATATGCCAAAGCCAGATTACGCAAAACCGTCGGAAACGTATTGTCCGCATCAGCCGAACGTTCCCAACACGCTATCGCGTCGCTGTACTGGCGGGCGGCATACCAAAAGTTGCCGAGATAATACGGCGCTTTGGCATCGGAAGGATTCACGCGCATGGCATCCTGCAAAATGTTCACCTCTTCTATCCGGTTGGGAAAACACCGGTCGGGCGATAATTGCGACGCTTCCCTGTAATACTGCTCCGCAAGTCGGGTGTTGCCGTTCCGTGAAGCGAAATATCCCAGTGCGTACCGTACCGGAGGATAGCCGGCATTTCCGGCAGGGTTTTCCATGACCGACAGAGTAAGGAAGTCTCCCGCTTCGTCGTACAGTCCCGCGGCTGCGTAGTCCAGAGCATATTCAATACAGGCGTGGACATTACCGCGCATCAGGCGGTTCATTTCGGCGAGAACCTCCGCATCGCCGGTCAGTAGATATTTTTCAAAACGACATCCCATATTGAAAGCGTCTATCCGCAACGATTCGTTTATCCATGACAGCGCTTCCGCCTTTCTGTCCGTTTTGCGCAAAATAACGGTTTTCAGGTGCCTTGACTGGTGGTTGTGCCGGTTGCGAACAAGGCTGCGTTCCACTTCATCCGACGCCCTGTCCCAATTGCCTTTTGAAGCGTCAATCTGCGCAAGAGCGAGGTATGCCGCATCCTGCCACGCTGCATTCCATGCCGCCTTAAAAAAAGCCTCATAAGCCTCGTCGGGGCGATCCTGCATTTTCAGGCTCCAGCCCAGATTGTAGTAAGGCTCGCCGTCATACGGATTGGGGTTGCGTCCGGTGAGTGTGGCGACGGAGCGGCGAAAATACGGCTCTGCCGCAGCAAACTGTCCGCGACGCATGTACCACAGCCCCATGGCATTGTTGCAGCGCACATCTTCCGGTTCGCGACGGAGCGCTTCCAAGTAATAATCCGTCGGATTGTATGTCGCATGGCGATATTGCTCCAGATGCAAGCCCGTGAGATATAACTGCTCAACGGACGTTATGTCTTTCGGTTCTCCGGCTGTCCGCGCCGGTTCGGGAACCGGTTTTATTTCGGGCTTTTCGGCTTGGTACGACAGCAGCAACGCGCCGCTGTCCGTGCGCACTTCAAAAAGCAGGTTTTCGGGCAATGCATCGCCTGTTTCCGCCAGGGCTTTGTAGGGCGTTTCCGGCGATACGTCGGCTGTTTGCGAGAAATATACGCGGCTGCCGTTCGCCTCTTTGAGTAAAACAGACAACCGGCGGTATGCCGAAGTGGTGTAAAGCGTGATACGTGTGCTTCCGGCTTCCGTCTCTACGTTTACAATGGCGTCCTTGCAGGCGTTTTTCACATATCCGACTTCCGAATAGGGCATGAAATACTGCACCCACGATTTCTCCTCATAAGGCTGCAACCATGAGAAATCGGGCTGATTGTCGGTGTAAACGCCGGTCATCAATTCGATGTAGGGACCGTCCCCGTCGGTGAGGTTCCTGTCCCATGCCTGCCCGAAGTCGCCGTTGCCCCATGTCCATTGTTTCTTACCCGGCGAAATATGGTGGTCTGCCACATGCAGCAGTCCTCCCCGCGCGTTATCGTCATATCCGCCCACAAAGTCGTATTTTGACCGGATAGCCATGTAAGAGGTCGGCACAGGGATGTTTTTGTATTTCGAGATGTCCACGCCCGCCGAATAGTCCTGCTTGTAATAAACGCCGGTAGCAATCGGGAAGTTCGACACATCGCGCTTGCCGTGGTCGAACACGGCATGAACATCGGGTGGAAACACCGACTTGTAAGCGTCGTGCACCGCTACCGCCGGATTCGCCCACCAGAGAAAGGTTTGCGGAAACGGCGTGCGGTTGTATATCTTCACGTTGATTTCCAGATACGCTTTTCCCGGACGCAGGGTAAAGCCCTGCATACCTTTGGTGCGCGACATTCGTTCCACTTCGCTGCACCACACGGTTTTGCCGCCGTCCGCGTGCTCCTCAACGGCGTAATCGACCGGTAGAAACGTGCCGGGACGATGGTGCTGGGGCCAGTTGAACTCTATGCCGCCGGAAATCCAGGGTCCGGTCAGTCCTACCAGTGCAGGTTTAATCACCTGATTGTAATACACGAAATGGCGCTGTTTCACCTTGTCGTAAGCCATCTGCACACGTCCGCCCAGTTCGGGCAGAATCATGATTTTCAGATATTCGTTTTCCAGGAACAGCGCCCTGTAGGGCTTGTCCTGTTTCCGGTCGGATAATTTCTCCACGACGGGGTACGGATAAACCGCACCGCTGCTGCCTTGATACACCCGTTTTTCCGCAAAGACGGGATTTTTCTCTTCCTCTCCCGCCGGATAGGTCGGCAGGAACACCGTCTCTTCCCATGCCCGCACAATACCTTTTTCGGTTACGGTGGGTTGAATCAGATAGTTTGTTATTTTTTCCATTATTCGGTCAGTTCTTTTTCGATTTCTTCCAAACTTTTTCCCTTTGTTTCGGGCAATTTTTTTGCGATAAACGCAAATCCGAGAATGCAAACAATTCCGTACAGCCAGAATGTTCCGTAAGCCCCCAGTCCTGCGTTTAACAGGGGAAATGTATAGGTCAGGACAAAACAGGCGGTCCACAGGGAGAAGGTGGCGACTGCCATTGCCATACCGCGTATTTTGTTCGGGAAAATTTCGGAAATCACGACCCAGACGATTGGAGCCAGCGTCATGGCATAGCAGGCGATGGCCATGACAACGAGCAGGAGTACGGCAATTCCGGTAATCCGAAAATAATAACATCCTCCCAGCAATGCATAGATACAGGCTAAGCCGGCAGCCCCAAACAGCAACAATGCGCGTCTGCCCAGCTTATCGACCAGATACATTCCCACAAAAGTGAAAATCACGTTGGTTACGCCGGTAACGACGATATTAAATAATGTATCGGAGATACCGTATCCGGCAGCAACGAATATTTCCTGCGCATAATTGAATATGACGTTGATTCCGCACCATTGCTGAAAGACGGCAACCACAACGCCAATCAGTAATATTCCGGGCATTTTTCCCTGCAAAAGGATTCTCCGGTTTGCTTTTTCCTTTACGGAAACACCCTTGATTGCGGCAATTTCTTTTTCGGCATGGCTGATTCCCCCGATTCGACGCAGGATATTGCTTGCCTTTCCGTACTGTTGCTGCATGGCTAACCAGCGGGGACTTTCGGGAATGAAAAACACCGAAACAAAGAACAGGGAAGCCGGAATGGCTTGTACCCAAAACATCCACCGCCAGCCGTGCTGTCCGTTCCATGACGCTAAAATATCTTCCCCCGGAAGAACCGGATCGGCGATGAGCCAGTTGGCGATTTGGGCGGACAAAATACCCAGTACGATGGTCAGTTGATTGATGGAAACGAATCTTCCCCGACTGTTGCCCGGAGAAACTTCGGCAATATACATCGGCGAAAGATTGGAGGCAATCCCAATCCCGATTCCGCCGAGAATCCGGAATACGATGAATCCGCCAATATCGTTCGCCGCTCCCGTACATACGGCGGCGATAATGAATATGAAAGCGGCGCAGGTCATCAGGGGTTTGCGTCCGTATTTGTCGGACAAACCGCCGGAAATCATCACGCCGACCAGGCAACCCAGTATAGCGCTTGCCATTACCCAGCCTTGCATGGCGGGAGAATCGACGATATGGAAGAACACTTCGTAAAAGGGTTTGGCGCCGCCGATAACCACCCAGTCATAGCCGAACAGCAACCCGCCCATCGCCGATACAAGCGACACGAGCAACAAATAAGAATGATTGTATTTTGACATTTTTCCGTGTTATGAATTTTTGTGCAAAGGTAAGGCAAACTTCTCCTGTGAAAAATGTAGTTATTTACGAAAAATATGTAAAAAACAACTGTTTTTGCGCCCACCTCACCCCCGGCCCCTCTCCAAAGGGAGAGGGGAGAAGGGAGAGGGCAACGCCCTTTAGGAATGGCAAATAAAAAACTTATAACAGATATGAAGTTCGACCTCGAAGAGGTCAAATGTTTATAGAAGCAATGTACACCTCTGTTGTACGACCCCGACGGAGTCGAATGGAAACGCCACATTTTTTTCTATAAACATACGATGTCTTCGACATCAAAACCGTCATACTTTATTTATTTCACGTTCTTTAATCACACAGGTTTGCTTTTCGTGCTGCTTCCAACGCACTTCCCCTCTCCATTGCTTCCTTTTTTTATATTGCCATCTCCTTATCCATCGCATGCGCTGCTTTTCGACCGTCTCCCATTGCCAGAATCACGGTTGCGCCGCCGCGCACAATATCGCCGCCGGCAAACACATCCTGCAATGCCGACTGCATGGTTTCTTCGTTTACGATGATTGTTCCTTTGCGACTTATTTCAAGTCCGTGAAACGCCTTGGGAATAAGCGGATTCGGTGAAACGCCGATACTGAC
>JAISRX010000039.1 GCA_031273395.1 Bacteroidales bacterium
CGTGGGGGAGTTCCCCGAAGGCTTGGGGGAGTTCCCCGAAGGAGTGGGGGAGTTCCCCGAAAGCGTGGGGGAGTTCCCCCAAACTTTTTTAGAATTTTGAATAATTCTAAATAACATCCCGTAAAGGAGTTTTAAATTATTAAAATAGAAATGCTTAATATTTAAATATGTGATGGAAATATCAAAATATAAGTAGGAAATATAAAAAATATAATTTTATATATTAAAAAAACAGCAAGCTATATAAATGTATAATTTGTATTTCTGCGGGACTGATTTTTATATCCACGTGACTGCTGTTGATCTCCACCGGATTGATGCCAATCTCCACCGGAATGATGTCGATTTCCACGGGACTGATTTTTACATCCACGGGGCTGATGTATATCTCCACCGGAGCGGTTTTGGTCTTTGCGGAGGCGGTTTTTGTTTCCGCAATAAAAAGTTTGCCTGACGGGGTATGGAATGGCAGGTTGCAACGATGGATATGGAGTTCCGGCGGAGGGAATGGGAGAGCTTTCGAGGAGGCGGGGATGATTTTCGGAAGGGCGGGGAGGAATTGCGGGGAGTGGGGGAGGGGTTTCGGGGGATCAGGGAGCGCCCTGCTCGGAGAGTTGAAGCCATCGGTCGGTTTTGGCGTCTATTTCCGAAAGGATGACGCCCATGCGGGCGGAGGCGGCAATGACCTCCTCCCGGGTGGCCTCGCCGCCGCCCAGCATCTGTTCTATGGCGGCTTTTTCGGCTTCGAGAAGGGAAAGCGCCGCTTCCGTTTCTTCCATTTCTTTCCGTTGCCGGTAGGTCGGTTTGTTTGCGGGAAGGGTCGGTTTGCCTGCGGGAAGGGCGGCGGAAGGGGACTTCCCTGCAAGGGGTTTTTTCAGGGCGGTTTTTGCGGCGGCTTCCTGCTCCTGAGCCTGCGCCTTCCGGCAGGCAAGACGGTACTGGGTGCAGTTTCCCGTAAAGGAGTCGATCTTCCCGTCGCCGCGGAAGATGAGCAGACGGTCGACCGTCTTGTCCATGAAGTACCGGTCGTGGGATACGACGATGAGGCAGCCGCCGAAGGATTGCAGGTACTCTTCCAGCAGGTTGAGCGTGAGGACGTCAAGGTCGTTCGTCGGTTCGTCGAGGATCAGGAAGTTGGGGCGGCGCATGAGGATGGTTGCCAGATACAGTCTGCGCTTTTCGCCTCCGCTGAGCCTGTCGATCATCACGCGCTGCCGTTCGGGGGGGAAAAGGAAGTCGGAGAGGAAACGTGCGGCGGATATTTGCCGCCCGTCGCCGGTGAAGACGGTTTCGGCGATTTCCCTTACGGGGTCTATCACGCGCTGTCCGGGTTTCCACGTCATGCCGCTTTGCCGGTAGCAGCCGTACACTACCGTTTCGCCGTGTTCTATGGTTCCGCTGTCGGGGAGGACGTCGCCCATGATGAGGTTCACGAAAGTGGTTTTGCCGGTTCCGTTGCCGCCGATCAGCCCGATTTTTTCTTTTGGGGAGACGGTAAGCGAGAAGTCGCGGAGGATGACCTTTTCGCCGAAGCGTTTTTCTACTTTGTCCATCAGGAGTATCTTCCCGCCAAGGCGGGTTCCTGCGGCAGCGAGCTTTACCTGCTGTTCGGGCTGCGGGCTGCGGGCTTTTTCGCGGAGTTCTTCAAATGCTTCCGTGCGGTATTTTGATTTGGTGCCGCGGGCTTTGGGCATGCGGCGCATCCATTGGAGTTCGGAGCGGAGGAGGTTCTTTGCCCTGTCGGTTTCTGCCCGGTCGGCGGCTGTTTTTTCGGCTTTTTTTTCGAGATAGTGAGCGTAGTTGCCGCGGTAGTGAGTAAGTCCGTCGCTGCCGAGTTCTACTGTTTCGGTGCAAAGGCGGTCGAGGAAGTATCGGTCGTGGGTGACCAGCAGGAAGGCTGCGGGGGTTTTGCGGAGATATTCTTCGAGCCACTCGGTCATGTCCATGTCGAGGTGGTTGGTGGGTTCGTCCAGCAGGAAAAGATCGGGTTCCCCGACGAGGAGCGCTGCCAGTGCGAGCCTTTTGCGCTGTCCTCCGGAGAGTTCGCCTGCGGGCTGGTGGATACGGGTGATGTTGAGGCGTCCGAGTACCTGTTTTACCTTTGCTTCATACTCCCACGCCTGCAACTGCTCCATTTGCTCCGCTGCTTTCCCGGCAAGGAGTTTGTCGCCCGAAGCCACCGCCTTCCGGTACTGTTCCATCGCCTGTACGGTTTCGCCGGAAGCGGCAAATACGGTTTCAAACGCCGTGAGGCGCGGGTCGATGGCGGGTTCCTGCTCCAGATATCCGATGCGCAGACCGGGCAGGCGGATGATGCGCCCTTCGTCGGGGCTTTCCTTCCCGGCAAGGATGTTCAGCAGCGATGTTTTGCCCGCTCCGTTGCGCGCAATGAGCGCCATGCGCGCTCCCGGCGCTATGTTCAGGGTGAGGCGGCGGAAGAGGAGGAGGTCGCCGTATGACTTTGAAATTTGTTCCGCTTGCAGGCAGCTCATGGCATGGCGGGCTTAACGGTAAAGGTAGCGCTTGATCTTTTGCGTGGGCGTTTTTTCAAATGGGGTGGGCATGATTTCCACGGAATGTATCTGGGAAAAACGGTTGAGGTGCATGTTGGCGTATTTTTTCAGTTCGACGAGGAATACTGCCATCTGCTTGTTCAGCTCGTCCTTGCGGTCGTTGACGTACTGCACGGCTCCGGCGAGTATCTGCTGGTACTGTTTTTCTATTTCCTCAATGTTGAGATGCACCATTGCCACGAGTTTTCCTTTCTGCTCCAGCACCAGCGATTCGGCAACTCCCCTGATGCCGTTGATCACCGATTCGATGTCTTCCGGGTAGATGTTTTCTCCTCCGGCGCCCAAAATCATGGTTTTCAGCCTTCCTTTGATATAAAGCCTTCCCTGTTTGTCAAAGCATCCGAGGTCGCCGGTATGGAACCAGCCGTCGGTGAAAACGCTCCGGGTGATTTCGGGTTCCCTGTAATATCCTTTCATCACGTTTTCGCCTCTGGCAAGTATTTCGCCGACGCCCGTTTCGGGGTCGGGGCGGTCGATTTTGATCTGCACTCCGCGCATTACGGGTCCCACCGCCTGATGACGCACCTGCGAAGGGTTTGCCCCTGCAAGAAGGGGGGCGGTTTCGGTAAGTCCGTAGCCGATGGCGTATGGGAAGCGGGCTTCGCGAAGGAAAAGCTCGACGGTGGCGTCAAGTTTGGCGCCTCCGATGCCGAAAAAGTGCAGCCTCCCGCCGAAAGTTTTCTTCAGCTGCCTTCCCGCCATGTAATGTACCGCTTTGCGGAAGGGGACGACATGGCGGTAGAGGAAGGCGAGCGGTTTGTTCGCGGTGAAACGCGCCTGCACCTGATTCCGGTAAATTTTTTCGATGATCAGGGGAACGCTGAGCATCACGGTGGGGCGTATTTTCCTGAGGGCGGGCACCAGCACGCTTGCCGCGGGCGGTTTTTCCAGATAATAAACGGCAGCGCCCTGCATGATGGGCAGGATGAAGCCTATGGTGTTTTCGTAGGTGTGTGAAAGCGGCAGAACGGAGAGGAAAACGTCCGTTTCGACGATCTTCTGTATATGCAGGCACATCTCGGCGTCGAAGGTAATGTTGCGGTGGGTGAGCATCACTCCTTTGGAACGTCCTGTGGTGCCGGAGGTGTAAATGATGGAGGCGAGGTCGGTTTCGGCAACGGTGGCGGGAGTAACGTTCGCTTCCGCGGAAAGCGTTCCCCGCAGGAGAGAAAAATCTTCGATGGCTGCGATGTGCGTCAATTGCCCGGTCTGCAAGCCTTCAAGCGGTTCCTTCAATTTTGCCGACACAAATACCGCCTTGCTTCCGGAGTGCCTGATGATGTGCCTGACTTCGTCGGGATGAAAGTCGGGCAGCACCGGCACCGCCACCGCACCCATACACGTGACGGCGAAATAGGCGATACACCAGTTGGGCATGTTCCCGCTGAGAATGGCGACCCTGTCTCCGCGTTTCACGTTCATGCGCGCCAGCAGGTTCATGGTTTTTTCTACTTCCTTTTTCATTTGCCCGTAGGAAAACGCTTCGCCGTGCACGAAGGCAACCGCCGTGCGTTCAGGGTAACGGGCACAACTGCTGTTGAAAAGTTCTTGAAGTGTCATATTTTTCGTTTTCTTTTGATACCGTATGAATTACATCCATATATATCCGTTTGCGGGTGCAAATATAGGACAATAATTTGCAAAAAAAGTTTTTTTTTCATCATGAATGAAAGATTTGTATTTATTTTGCAGTTTTTTAAGTCCGTCGGGAATGTTTGTTTTTCCGCGGACGCCAATTTAAAATACATGCCTCAAATTTCTACCAAAGGACGGATCATGCCGCCTTCGCCCATTCGCAAACTTGCCCCCTTTGCCGAACAGGCAAAGAGCCAGGGGGTGAAAGTGTATCACCTGAACATCGGTCAGCCCGATCTTCCCACCCCTTTTGCGGGGATGGAAGCGGTGCGTAACAACCGGCTTTCGGTGGTGGAATACAGCCATTCGATGGGCAACGAGTCGCTCCGGCGGAAGCTGTCGGAATATTACCGGGGGAAGGGTATTCATGTGGATACGAACCAGATCATGATCACCAACGGAGGCTCGGAAGCCATTTCGATGACCATGATGGCTTGCCTGAACCATTACGAGGACGTGATTGTCCCCGAACCTTTCTATGCCAATTATTACGGTTTTTCCACCGTTGCCGGAGTGGGACTGAAGCCGTTGAAGTCGGTGATCGAACAGAATTTCGCCCTTCCTCCGGTGGAGGAACTGGAAACGCTGATCACCCCCGCCACAAGGGCAATCATGATCTGCAACCCGAATAACCCCACGGGCTATCTTTATTCGCGCGCCGAACTGGAAAAACTTGCCGAAATAGCGGTCAAGCACGATTTGTTCCTCATTTCGGACGAAGTGTACCGGGAATTTTGCTACGACGGCAACCGTCACTACTCCATCATGCAGATCGACGGTCTGGAAAAGCACGCGGTGCTGATCGACTCGATGTCCAAGCGTTTCAGCGCGTGCGGCATCCGTATCGGGGCGCTGGTTACCCGCAACCGCGAACTGATGGACACCACCCTGAAGTTTGCACAGGCAAGGCTCAGCCCTCCCTCTTTCGGACAGATACTTGCCGAAGCCGCCCTCGGCTCTCCTCCCGAATACTATGAGGGCGTGTACAACGAATACATCGAGCGGCGGAATACCCTGGTGAACGGTTTGAACAGCATACCGGGCGTTTACAGCCCCATGCCCAAAGGGGCGTTCTACACCATGGCGCGCCTGCCGGTGGACGACGCCGAAAAATTCGCCCAGTGGATACTGAGCGACTTCCGCCACGAGCGCCAAACCGTAATGCTGGCGCCCGGCTCCGGATTTTACTCAACGCCCGGTCTCGGAAAGGACGAAGTGCGTTTGGCTTACGTGATCAACAAAACCGATATTGAACGGGCGGTGGAATGTCTGCGGCGCGCGCTGGAAATATATCCGGGACGAAAAAAATAATTTTTTTTGCCATATTAAATTTCCGTATTATTTTTGCACTAAATTTTAATTAACTCTGTGACCACAAAGGTAAAAACTTCACGAAGTTTTATTTTTTTTTCTTCGTGAGGTTTCCGAGCCTTTGTGGTTTTCTTTTTTATCGCGAGGGATATATTCTCCTTATTCTATGGCAAGCGCCTTTCCTTTCGGATACCTTACCTTATACCGTAACTCCGTTTCGTTTTTTTGCAGGGAGGGCAGTGTGAATTTCCACTTCACTTCGCCTTTTTCTTTGTCCAGTTCGCCTCCGGAGAGCAGTTCGGGAACCACTTCTATTTCCTGCATGGTGGAAACCGGTATCTGGTCGAACAGAGACATGGCAATGGGCTGTCGTTTGTTGTTTTTTACCGTGATTTTCCATCCGCGCGTGGTTTCCGCCTTGTTTCCCATAAACTTCTGCGCGGTGTATTCCTTGACCTTCTCGCGCTGCACCGATACACTCTTGTCGCGCCCAAGGGATATGCTCAGGGTATCGCCCATATTGCGGACGTCCAAAATCGTTTTGCCCACAAAGGTGTTCTCAAAGAAAATATTGGCTTCCCCTTCCAGCAGGTTGTACTGTTCCCAGTCCGAAACGTTTGCCAGAAGAAATGCGTCCCTGTCTATTTTCGGCACGCAATAGTATTCATATTCCGCGGGAAGCCGGTAGTGTTCCATTTCAACGGTGGTATTTTTATTTTCGGACAAAATGGTGTAGGGCGTTTTTATGTCGAAGATTACCGAAGTAGTGTTTTCTACCTGCACTACGGG
Source organism: Bacteroidales bacterium (assembly GCA_031273395.1). Lineage (GTDB taxonomy): Bacteria > Bacteroidota > Bacteroidia > Bacteroidales > UBA4181 > JAIRLS01. Next base: position 6,309 of record JAISRX010000039.1, read on the forward strand.
AACAACCGGCGCGGGAGCCTCTCTGTTGGCGGTCTCTTTCACGCGCGCGCGCGTCGGGGTCTCTTTCTTTTGCGTTCCGTATCCCACTACCACCACTTCTTCGAGCATATTTTGGTCTTCTTCCAAAACAATATGCATTGTATTACCGGATATGGGCAGCGTTTTACGGACAAACCCGACATAGGACGCCTGCAGGCTACCGCCTCCCGATGGAATGGACAGCGAAAAATTCCCTTCCTCGTCGGTAACGGTTCCGATGGTTGATCCGGTGATGATGATCGAAGCGCCGGGCAAGGGTTCTCCCGATGTGTCCGTCACCTTTCCCCGGACGAGATTCGACAGGTTGCTCCTGTCATACCGCGGTGGCGGAGTATAATAGTTCAGCAGGTAGGTTTGCAGTCTGGGCGCTACATTACCCAGATTGGGATTGGAGGAGGAAACTTTCAAGCGCACGTTTTTCCACGTTTCCTTCGTATTTTGCATGATATTGGCTTTATACACCAGTTCAACGGGTTCCTCGATGTTTTTAGCCCTGACGTCATACGAGGGATACCAACCGGCATTATTGACATAGTACGACAGTTCAAAGGTAACCTGCGGTGCAGTTTTGGCGTCCACCGTCAGGACGACTTCTCCCGTCGGTTCGGGCTTCACGGAACCGGCAACGGCTACCATGCGCTCAATCACGCTTTTTGCCTCCGACAGGTTTTTTATCTTTTTGTCCGTCTCCGCTTCCTTCAGTTTTAACGCCGATATCCGCTCGCCGTAGAAAGCAGCAGTCGCTTTCAGATTGGCGAACTCAATCCCTGCATTGCCTCCTATTTTTACATTGCCGTGCAGAAAATCCAACTCCTCGCGAATGATTTCCCTGACGGTTTGCTCCATCTTTATTTTCTCGTTCAGATCGTTGAGCTGCTGCAACTGCTTTTCGATCTCGTCGGTTTGTTTCACGCTGTCGTTGTAGTTGAAGCGATAGTTGACGGACAGTATCGTCACGTCTCTATCCACTTTTACCTGCACGCTTTTTGCATCGACGTAGGGCGAGAGACCGGAAAAACATACCGTTGATCTTCCGGCAGGCAGATTTGCCGTCGTTTTGCGCACCACCTGCGCTCCCTTAATAAAAACGGTGACTTCCGAAACGTCGGTTTTCACCGTAATATCTTTCTTTTCCTGTGCTGCGAGCGATGCTCCCGTCAAGGCGAGCCATAAAAATACATATTTTTTCATGATGACATTATATAATGATACGCGGACAAAGGTAATAAAAATTCCGACATTCCGCTGAAGCGGGGGGACAGGAAATTCATGACCGGTCACAATTTTAATGTGTTCGGCAGCGGGGAGCAGGGGGAGCGGTTGACGGTTCCGACCGTCATTTTGTCCCCAAAGGGACGGAACGGCTTTGCAAATACGCCCGGCAGCGCCCGGAAAATAAATATGGCATGAGTACGCGGCGGCAGGCAAAATTTTCCATACAATCCCCTGCCGGATATGAAGATAACTTTGTTTGTATCTGTGACGGAAAAAAAGATTTGTTCCCGCATGTTCATTGTAAAACTATTTAATGTATTTTTGCGGTTAACATTTCTTTTGGAATATCAAAAGATTTTAAACTGAGAGGTTCTTTATGGGTGGTTCGCTTCTTACATGTTTTGCTTCGGCAGAAAGGGCGTCGCAGGACGAATTAATCAGGCAGCACAAGGTGATTATCAAAAATCATGACCTGATTGTTTTCCTTGACGGGATTGTTTCTATGGTGACAGTGCTTAACGTTCACCGTCAGGTTGTTTTTGCCAATAAACAGACCCTTGCAGCTTTGGCGCTTGCCGATGTGAGGCAGGTACTGGGGCAGCGGCTGGGCGAAGCATTCGGATGCGAACATGCCGACGAGATCAACGGCTGCGGCACCTCGCCCCACTGTAGCGTGTGCGGGGCTGTCCGCACGCAACTCAACTGCAAAAGGAACTCGGAATCCATAGACGAGTGCAGCCTCACCAACGCAACCTCAAAAATGACGCTCGACCTGAGGATACACTCCACGTTTACTTCCATCAGCGGCGAAGACTTCATCATCTGTTCCGTATTCGACATCAGCAGCGAAAAACGCCGCGGAGTAATGGAACGCATATTTTTCCACGACATACTGAATACCATCAACGGGATCAACGGGATAGCGCAAGTGATCTCCAAGGTCAATCCCGACAGGCAAAACCTGTATCTGTTGCATTTGAAGCACATGTTGCAGCTGCTGGTAGAGGAGATTGACTCGCACCGCATCCTGACCTTAGCCGAAAAGAACGACTACGTGGTCACTCCCCACGAAATACATTCAATGGCTTTCCTGATAGAAATCATAGAAAATCTGGGCAAAGCCGCCGCCCTCGAAAGAAAGGACATCCGGATCACTTCCGATTCAAGGGATTATGTTTTTGTTTCGGATACCATCTTACTGTCGCGGGTGATCATCAACATGGTCAAGAATGCGCTGGAAGCGGAACCGGAAGGCGCCGCAATAGAGATCGGCATCCGCAAGGATGACGAGGGGAGCATCTATTTCCACGTAAAAAACGACAGCGTGATGGACAGGAAAGTCCAGTTGCAGATTTTCAACCGGTCGTTTTCCACCAAAAGCAAAGACAGGGGGATAGGCACTTACAGCATGAAATTCCTCACCGAAAAATACCTGAACGGAAGCATTGATTTTATCAGCAATCAGGAAACAGGCACCGTGTTTGCCGTAAAAATACCCGTATTCATTGAAAAAACCGTTCACCCGGACGGTGATGTGCCGGAAGCCGCTGTGCCTGTGGGCGCGGAAGCCTGTTAAACCCGGAAAATACGTCGCGCTTTTTATTTCGTATGTCCCTTATTTCAGCCATACCGTTTTATACTGTTCCGGTATCCTGAAATTGACCTTCTGCTTCGAGTCGAACGTTATTTCCTGCAATACCGCATTGACGCCGATTGTCCCGGCGTTGCTGCGCGCGGATATGTCGAGTACGGAAGGCAGCGCAAACAGGGGAAAGGAGCGGTACTGACGGTAGGCAATGCCGAAGCCGTGCGGCGCTGATCCCTGTCCCTGCACCGAAACGCTTTCAACGGTACGGTGTTCCGTATCAACGGAAAACTCAAGACTGTTCGCATTTTTCCCGTAAATAACCATCCTGCCGTCCCTTTCGGTGACGCTGAATCCCATTGCGCGGTATGCCTGCGTGCAGCAGTCGGCGGTAAAGAGCAGGTACAGCATCCGGGGATTTACCGGACATCCGGTCATGCGGCTCAGATAAGCGTTGCTTCCCCTGTAGCAGATGCGCTCCGGGCGGTTGATCATCGCAAAGGAATCTTCGCGGACAACGCCCCTGAACACTTCTATTCCCATGGCGGTGGTTCCCAGAAAATAGCAGATGCTGTCCGGGCGGATGTGGATTTTCCCGTTCAGCTGATGCGTCCTGCCGCCTTCGCTGATGCTCCACCTGCATTTGGACACGGTGATGCTCTCCATCGGGTAGCAGGAAGTATATGCCGCCTTGCCGGAAGGCGAAGCGTCGGGCGCCGTTACGGGCTTGTGCAGGCGGCAGCCGGCGAGCAGCAGCGCTGCCCATGCAATGTAGCGGATATTTCGGGAGGAGACGGGCATGGCGGGTTCAGGTGAATGGCGGCGGGATTAAAATTCGGAGGTGAAATGAAAACGGATGCCGGGGAATTTCTCCTGCGAAGCGGTCAGGGCATGCGCGGATTCCGCCATGAAGACGTCGCGACCTTCCTTGTCGGTAGCCATGAACTGCCATTTCCTGCGTTTGAAATCATCCAGCACGCTTTTCTCGTCGCTTTCCAGCCAGCATGCCTTGTACAGCGACATCGGAAGGTAGCTGCACGACGCGCCGTATTCGTGTTCCAGACGGTAACGGATCACGTCGAACTGAAGGGCGCCTACCGTCCCGATGATTTTGCGCCCGTTGGACTGGCTGACAAACAACTGCGCCACCCCCTCGTCGGTAAGCTGTTCCAGTCCCTTTGCCAGCTGCTTGTAGCGGATGGGATCGGCGTTCTCCACATAGCGGAACAGTTCGGGCGAAAAACTCGGAATACCCTTGAAACGTATCTGTTCGCCTTCGGTCAGCGTGTCGCCTATCTTGAAGTTACCCGTGTCGTAAATGCCCACAATATCGCCCGGACAGGCTTCGTCTATCACCGATTTTTTGTCTGCCATGAACGAGGTGGGATTGGCAAACTTGAGGCTTTTCCCCAGCCGCACATGGAAGTAGGGGACGTTGCGGCGGAAGGCGCCGGAACAGATGCGCAGGAAGGCAATCCGGTCGCGATGGTTCGGGTCCATGTTGGCATGTATCTTGAAAACAAATCCGCTCATTTTGGGTTCTTCGGGATGCACCGTGCGCTCCTCCGCCTCAAAACTTTTCGGCGCGGGGGCTATGTCGATGAAATGGTCGAGGAGTTCGCTCACGCCGAAATTGTTCAGGGCGCTTCCGAAAAAGACGGGCGCCTGCTGCCCCGTCCGGTAAGCCTCCGTATCCACAGGCGGATAAACCCCCTGCACCACTTCAAGGTCTTCCCGCAGTTTGCCCGCATGCTTGCCTGTCTGTCTGTCCAGCTCGTCGCTGTGCAGGTCGCTGATCCTTATTGATTCGGCTACGGTCTGTTTTTCCTGCGAGGTGAACAGCCGGAGGCTCCCTTCGCGCAGGTTGTACACGCCTTTGAAAGCGGCGCCGCCACCCACGGGCCACGTCACGGGAGAGACGTTCACGTGCAGTTGCCGTTCCACATCGTCCAACAGGTCGAAGGGATCCTGTCCTTCCCTGTCCATCTTGTTGATGAACACAATGACGGGCGTCCTGCGCATGCGGCACACGTTCATCAGTTTGAGCGTCTGCGGTTCCACGCCCTTTGCCGCGTCAATCACCACAATCACGCTGTCCACCGCCGTAAGCGTGCGGTAGGTGTCTTCGGCAAAATCCTGATGCCCGGGCGTGTCCAGAATGTTGATCTTCCTGTGGCGATACTCAAAGCCCATCACCGAAGTGGCAACGGAAATACCGCGCTGCTTTTCTATTTCCATGAAATCGGACGTTGCGGTTTTCCGTATCTTGTTCGACTTCACAGCGCCTGCCACGTGAATTGCCCCGCCAAACAAAAGCAACTTCTCCGTCAGCGTGGTTTTACCCGCGTCGGGGTGTGCAATGACGGCAAAGGTGCGCCGTCGCCTGATTTCCTGTTCCAAATTCATATCCGTTCTTTTCGGACGGCAAAATTACACAATTTTACCAACATCCAATGCAGTGGAAAACGGAAAACAGGCAACGCATCCGAATTTAATACGGCAGCGGATAACGCGCAATAAACGGAACGGCACTCCCGCAGTGGGGAAACCGCAAAAGACATATCAGAAGTGTAAATTTATGATGTTTGAAGAAAATCCGAAAAAAATGCCTGCTGCGGACTTCCCGCTTTATAAAATGAAAGTTTTATTATATACTGCACTCTTGTGTTTTTTAGCCTGTCGTACCCCGCCCCGCATTTCATACGGGGTTATCAAAGGGTAACGCCTGCGGCGTTTTACGCCTATGCAGGGCTGCGGAACCCCGACAGGGGTTGCCTTTTGATAACCCCGTACAAGCGAAGCGCAGTGCGGGGTTGCGCAGTGCGGGGTTGCGCAGTGCGGGGTACGAAAACTCAAAACTCAACCGAATGAAGTATAATCGCAGCCGGAGCGAAGCGCAACCTGCGGAACGGAGCTTTCCCTCTTCCCGCAAAGGATGGTACGCAAATTATTTCCGCCGGCTTTTATTGCCCCGAAAATGCAGTTATACGGTTTTTGGAAATCATTCCACTGTCTCCGGTCAATTCCTTACCGGGTATTTTTCGTGTGTCCTGTTTCTTTTTCATCTTTTTCGTCGCCCGTGGCAATCATGTATTCGTGCCAGAGAGCGTCGATATGACAGTCTTTTTCATCGCCGAAGATATGTTTGAAAGCGCTTTCAAAAGACCAGGGGATCACTTCGATGGCGGAACGGTTGAATTTGCGGATAAAATCAGGGTCTTTTGTTTCGTTCAGCCAGTTGAGAAAGAAGCCCGTAACCCTGTAGCCATCCGTATATTTCCCGCCTTTGGGTCTGTCTTTCGGGCGAAAACACCCGTTGGCTACGCGCACGGCGTCCGCAACGCCTTCGATGAAAGCCCAAAACTGTCCTCCGTCGGCATACGTCCCGCATCCCTGGGGTTCAAGCTGGTATGCATGCGTCAATTCATGATACAGCACGCCTTTGGTTTCATAATCAATCCTTGCCGTATCGTTATCGACAAAATTTTTCTCGATCCACTGCGTGCTGTACACTATCGAAATAAAACTTCCGGAGCCGCTTTTTGCCGAAATTCCGCTGTAATCCCTCAATGTATAACGGATGGTTTTTACTTTCGGAATACTGTCGTCCGGCGAGAAGTACAAAGTCTTCAATACCTGCAATGCGCTGTTTTTGATATAGGCGGCAGGGTCGGGAATAATGGCGGCATATATTTCGGAACCTTCGGTACCGGCTGCCCTGTCCTCGAAGCGAACATCCCCGACAAAATAATCCTGCCATCCTTTTTCGGACGATTGACCCGACGCATTGCCCGCGCAGCCGATCATCGACAATATGCCTAAAAAAACGCATAATCTGTTCATTTCAATCATATTTTAACGGGTTTTACTTTAGCAAAATGCTAAACCTTAGACTCTTGGATAGATTTTTTACACCATTTGTTGCTACAATTTATTATAACTAATTAATATGTTGCTATTTATATGGGTAATATATCAAGCCAAAAAATTTTTACAAAGGTATATAAAATTTTCTCACCAATAAACACAATTTTTTAATTAATTGGATAAATGATATTTAGTAAGTAGTGTAATTTTAAATTAATTGCTATAAAAACCTATATTTTTTGCTTGTTTTATTGAATTAATGAATTTTAGCAAAGTAAAACCCGTTTTACCGGGAATAGCGCTGCATACCTTCCCGGTATGCGCTCAGCGCCTGCTCACCTGAGAACAGGCGATAGCCATTGCGCTGAACGAGAGTTACACCATTCGGTCGTATGCCGAAAACCTGCGAGCCATGGAGTTTTCGTACCTTTATTACAAAGCGCAGTTTAAACCCCGCCTCGATTTGGATTTTTTCGCGCCCGGATGAATGGGAATGCACGGCGCCGTTACACACCGGAGGAACGGGGACAATTTTCGGTTCCCGGTTTTTCCATTATTTTTTGTATCATTTCAAAAATTTTTATGTACTTTTGCCCGCAGGGGATAAATATGAATATGCGGATCAGGATTTACAGACCACCACAATAAACACGGAAGGGTGGAAGTATATCGGCAAGAAAACATCTGACCCCTGTTATATTTTGGAATAGAATAACATAAAAATAATGGAATATGAAAGCTTTCATGGATGAAAATTTCCTGTTGCAGTCCGATACGGCGCAAGAACTGTACCACCGTCATGCTGCAAAAATGCCGATCATCGACTATCACTGTCATCTGGATCCTGCAATGATAGCCGGCGATCGCAAGTTCGACAACCTCGGTCAAATATGGCTCGAAGGCGATCACTACAAGTGGCGTGCCATGCGTACCAATGGCGTTGAAGAACGTTTCTGTACCGGAAAGGACACGACCTGCCGGGAAAAGTTTGACAAATGGGCGGAAACGCTTCCATATACGATGCGCAATCCCCTGTACCACTGGACGCATCTGGAACTCAGACGGGCTTTTGGCGTGGACGCTATTCTCAACCCGTCCACCGCAGGGGAAATATTCGACGTTTGCACGGAAAAACTCCGCACTCCGGAATACAGCGCACGCGGGCTGATGAAAAAGTTCAACGTGAAAGTGGTATGCACCACCGACGATCCCGTCGACTCCCTCGAACATCATCTCGCACTGAAAAAGGAAGGCTTTGAAATCAAGGTGCTTCCCACATGGCGACCCGACAAGGCAATGGCGGTAGAAAATCCGGCGGCATATAAAGCATATATCGAAAAACTGTCGGCGGTATCGGGAGTTGCCATTGGAAAATATGCCGATCTGCTTGAAGCATTGCGCGTCAGGCATGATTATTTTGCACTCGCCGGATGCAAACTGTCCGATCACGGCATAGAGGAGTTTTATGCCGACGACTATACGCAGCAGGATATTGACGCCATATTCGGCAAGGTGTGTTCCGGCAAGGAACTCACTCAAGCCGAAGCGGTCAAATTCAAATCGGCATTGCTGACGGACGGCGCAAAAATGGATCACGAAAAAGGCTGGACGCAGCAGTTCCACTACGGCGTCATCCGCAACAACAATACTCGGCTGTTCAAACAGGCGGGCGCCGATACCGGGTTCGATTCTATCGGCGACTTTACGGTAGCAAAAAACATGTCGAAGTTCCTCGACCGGCTCGACGCCGGCAACCAACTGGCAAAAACCATTCTCTACAACCTGAATCCCCGCGACAATGATCTGATTGCTACTATGATCGGAAACTTTCAGGACGGCAGTATCGCCGGCAAAATACAGTTCGGTTCGGGCTGGTGGTTCCTCGACCAAAAATTCGGCATGGAAGCCCAGATAAATTCGCTTTCATCACTGGGTCTTTTAAGCCGTTTCGTGGGAATGCTCACCGATTCGAGAAGTTTCCTTTCCTATCCCCGTCATGAATATTTCCGCCGAATTTTGTGCAATCTCATCGGAAGAGATGTGGAAAACGGCGAATTACCCGCTTCGGAGTTGCCGTTTCTCGGACAACTGGTAGAAAATGTGTGCTACAACAATGCAAAGAATTTCTTTGGATTTTGGGCTTAATGATCAAAAAGCAGGATAAAAAATTCTGTGTTGTTGATTATAGTTGCATTTGCGGCATTTTAAACGTATGAGTAAAAAATTTGTTTTTATTGCACTTCCAAGGAAGTCGTAAAAATGGTCATAAACATGGCAGTCATTCGGTGCGTTTAGCCTGTGCCAAAAGACGTCTTCCGAAAAATACTGCGGGGATGACCACTTTTTTACCCGTGCCGCGTATAAGACAAAAGGAAAAAAGAGCGCTTTTCCCGACAGGAAAACCGCATTGAAACATGATTCATGTTACAGGACGTTATAGTATATATCATCGGGCTGTTGATTGCCGGCTGGTTGTGCCGGCGGCTGTACCGCTTCGTTTCCGCAGGTAAAAAACCGCATCACCCGTGCGGGGACTGCCGCGGATGCGGGATGCGGGACTACATTTCCGCGTCGAAAGGGATTTCCGGTTGTGCGGACAATAAACGGAAAGATTTGCGGTGATAGGGCGTAGCGCCGTACCGTTCAATGGCTTTCCGGTGTTCGAGCGTCGGATAGCCTTTGTTTTTGTCCCAGCGGTATTGCGGGTATTCTTCGGAGAGGGCGAGCATGAAGTCGTCGCGGCAGGTCTTTGCCAGCACCGACGCCGCCGCGATGGAGAAATACAGCGCGTCGCCTTTCACAATGCAGCGGTGAGGGACGCCGGGGTAGGGGACAAAGTAATTCCCGTCGATGATCAGGTATTCCGGCTTGCGCGACAGTTGCGCGACCGCCCGATGCATGGCGTCCATCGAAGCCCTGAGTATGTTTGCCCTGTCTATTTCCCGGTTGCTGCACGAGGCAACCGCCCATGCAACCGCTTTTTCCCGTATCTCGTCCCGTAGCCGGTAGCGCTGGGCGGCGGTGAGTTGCTTTGAGTCGGTCAGCGTGTGGTGGGTGAAATCTTTGGGAAGAATTACCGCAGCAGCAAAGACGGGTCCCGCAAGGCAGCCCCGTCCCGCTTCGTCGCATCCCGCTTCAATCAAATCTTCCCGATAAAAGGCTTTCATACCCCCTGCTTTAATGAATAATCCGTCAGCACGCGGTCGGTGAACAAGGTTGTTTTGCCGTTGTCGTGTTCGTAATGTACATATTTTACTATTCCTGCGCCGGCGGATAAGAATTGGAACATGGTATGAAGCGGCTCTCCCGTGTCGTCACATCCGCCGGGATGATGAGAAAAACCCACGCAGCGAAAACTTCCCTTCGGCGTTACTATGAGCGTATCTGCAGCGCAACAGGTCATTTCCATTTCCTCGATTTTGTATTTGGAATAGTCGTAATTGCTATAGACAGCCGATAGATATATCCATTTGTCCCCTTTTTGAAGATGGTTTTTGAATACCATCATTTTATGGACAAAGGCGTCGCGATTAAAAAGGTATTCCACACAGTTACCTTCGTCATCACTGTTCAGCAACGATATGGGCATTCCCTTTTCGTATTCGCTCAAGGCAAACCTCTCATATCCGTCTATGACATGAAGAGAGTTGATTTCCATCCGGACGGTTTCCTTTCTATCCTGCCCGTGCCATGTTTGTTCGTGAGTCCAGCTGTTTCCGACATTCAGCGGAAGCAGCGGAATCTGTTTTTCCTTTTCGGGTTCATCCTTCCCGCAGGAATACAAGCCCAATAATACTGCTGTCATAACTGCTCCGAATGTTTTCATATCCATGATTGTTTTTAAGGTGGTAAAACAGGTTTTGTGCAAATTTTCAATTTTCAATTTTCAATTTTTCACGGTGATCCATCCGTCGTCGGTAATGGAGAGGTTGGCTTCCGGGAAATCCTGTTTGGTAAGGCTTTGTATTTTGGCGATCACTCTCCGTTCGGGGTCGTAACGCGGGCAGCGGTCGTCTTCCGGTTGAAAGGTGGGCGTGATGAGCGCCTTGTAAAAACCGCCTTTTCTGTCGGTGTAGATGCGGAAAACGGGCGCCAGTCCGTTTACTCCCGACACGTTAATGCGGCTGTAGGTGCTGAAGTTGCCCATGCTGTATGCGATGAAGCGGTTTTTATATACTTCCACGGCGCGGGTTACGTGCGGTCCGTGTCCCAGAAGGACGTCGGCGCCGGCGTCGATCATTTTGTGGGCAAATTCATATACGTTGCCGCGATTTTCGCCGAGAAAGGTTTCGGTGCGGCGGGTGACGTTCTGATAAGCCCGTCCCTCGGCTCCGGCATGGAAAGATACAATCACGATGTCGCACTGCTCGACGAGCGAACGGACTGTTTCCTGCGCGGCGGGGATGTCCTTCACGCTGACCGTCCCCTCGTTGGGGGCAAAGGCGCAAAACCCGTACCTGATCCCGTTCTTTTCAAAAACGGCGGTGGGATGGCTTTGCAGTCCGGCGTGGATGATGCCGTGCCGTTCCAGCGTTTCCACGGTGGTTGCCCGTCCGTTTGCGCCGAAGTCGCCGCTGTGGTTGTTGGCAAGGCTGAGTATGTCGAACCCCGCATCCACAAGGCAATCGACAAACGAGGCGGGCATCCCGAAGGTGTAGCACCATTCGGGGTTTTGGCATCTTTTGGCGCCTTCCGTGGAGGTGATCAACGTGCCTTCCAGATTGCCGAACAGCACATCGGCACGGGCAAACCAGGGTTTCACCATGCCGAACGAACGGCTGCAATCCTTCGCCGGCGGCAGGTATTGCCCGTCGGGATACATGGTGCCCATCATGATGTCGCCCACAGCAACAATTTGAACGGTATCCCCTGCCGAAAGCGGTGGGGCGCACAGCCCGGCAACCGGCGGGAAAACGGCAATTCCCAGCGTCATGCAGATGCGGGAAAACAACAAACGGGTAAACAATTTCATGTTTTTTTAACGGTTTAAAAGCAACGCCCTGCGTTTTTACGGCATTAAACGCTACCGGATAACGACTGCAAACATACGAGAAAAATTTCCGATTGCCAAATATTCCAACATTCTATCGGCATCTTGCCTTATGATACGAAAACAGCTTACCGGATGAACAACAGCTTTGTAACGTGTGTTTTTGAACCGTCGTCATTGCTGCAGAAGACGAGATACACACCGGAAGCGACTCTCCTTCCCTTCAGGTTGCAGCCGTCCCATACCGCCTGTCCGCCGATGGTGCGCGTGTGATGCACGAGATTGCCCGCTATGTCGGTAATCTTTACGTCGGCGTCCCGAATCAGCCCCGTGACGGTGATTTCGCCGTGATAATCGGGACGCACGGGATTGGGGAACACATATACCTTCCCGAAATCGTCGCCGGCGGAAACCGCGTCGCTGCGATAGGACACAATGCCGTATTCCGTGGCAAAAAACACTTCTCCGGTCTTGTCATTGACGGCAATATCATGTATCCTGTCGGAAAAGAGGGGACTGTTGTCCGCCGTAAACCGCCGTACTTCGCTCGTGTTGTCCTCGTCGATGAGGAATACGCCCCCGTTTTCCGTTCCGAACCACTTCCGGTATGCGCCGTCCACCGCCACGGAAAGGATGTTTTCCGAACCGAGCAGGGCGTATATGTGGCTCGGCTCGTCCGTTCCCGTGCGGTTGGGATGATACCCTCCCGTGTTGCCGCCGTCCAGAATGGAGGAAGCATTGCCGTAATACACGGGACCCTGCGCCGTTGCCACCCACACAATGCCGTCGGGCGCGGCGGCAATCCCGTTTGTTGCATACACCTTTGCCGAACCGGTATAGTTGGTTGGCGCAAAGGCAATAGCCCTTCCGGTTTCCTCCCGTACAAAAGACGTCATGTCGAATACCCACAGACCGTTATTGAGCAGCGTTGTCCACACCTGATGAGAGGCGTCTTCAACGAAACGTCCCATGCCAGCGGCGGCTTGCCATCCCGACCGTTTCCACTGCCCGTTTGCCAGCAATGCCGCATGGCGCGCGTTGCTCACCCACAAACGGCGATCGCCGTCCACCAGCACCCCGCCGCAATACACAGCGGATTCGCCGCCCGTCAAAACGCTGTTCTCCGGCGTGTACCGCTCCGTTAATGCGCCGTCTTCAAACACGTACACTCCTCCGCCCCATGAGGAAACATAATATTTGCCGGGCTGGTCGGCAGCCATGTCCACATCGGTAAAATCGTACAAGTCCTCCCTTCGGATGCTGCTCCACTGATTGCCGTAAAATGTATGTACTTCCCCGGTACGATTCAACGGCAGCCCGTTGCCGTCGCGCCCACCGGAGACCGCCAGCAGCCTGTCCGCCTTATACCTGAATGCAGCGACGGCATTGGAGGAAGGACCGTTCATCCGGCACACATGTATTTCATTCGCTGATACCCACTGCACCAACCCCTGCCGGTTATCGGCAATCCAGTATGCGCCGGTTGAGGAAAGCTCCGCATCATGCGCTTCCATTTTGCCGTTATTCAACGTACCGATCATGTTCCGGAACATGCCCGAAGAAAGATCGCAGACGGCAATACCGGCGGAGGTCATGATCAGCAAAGCGTCGTGACTGATTTTCATCCGGTATATGCGTTCCATGTCGAAGGGCAATATCACGTTTTCTACCATATTCCCTTCGCATCTGTATATTTTGTTGTTAGCATTGCTTAAATACAAATGATTGCCGGACGAAACAGCCTGAGTCCATTCGCTGTTGGCGTCGGGAATGTTCCCTTCCTTTTCCCACACTGCAAAATCGGTAAGGAAAGGGTTTTGGCGGTCGGCTTTTTTGACGCCGGCGGCTGTTGCGGCATAAAAAAATCCGTTGGAAACGGCCAGCGCATTGACTGCCTCCGGCACGCCGCCATCGCCGATGACATAGGTATCCGTCACTTTGCGCGATGTCAAATTGACCGACACAATGCCGAAACCGCACGAAAAATACGCCTGCTCGCCCGCCACATAAATGTGATTGATGCGTTTGTCGGCATGAACGGCGTCGCGCCTGACGTCCGGAATGTTGTAAACGCTCTTTCCGGAAACAAGATCAATGTTCCCGTTGGCATACCCCACAATCACCGAGCGGATGGAAGAGGCATACCCTAAAGCCGAAATGCCCGCGTCGCTCAGACCGTTCACTTTGGTCAGCTTTTCCAGACTGCGGGTGGGAATGTCGTACAGGCACAAACCGACCCCGTTGCTGCAATATACCTTATCGCCGGCTATGACCACCTCTTCGGCGGTATTCCACGACAGATGGTCGCGCCACCCGCCGACAGGTATTTGCCCGTGCGCCCGCGTTCCCGCCAGCAACAGCAAAAAGGAGAGGCATTTTGCGCATTTCACCGGCACGGTACGCCGCAGCGCCGTTACGGTATTGCGTCTATTCATCGTCCACATCCATATACAAATCCGAATATCCATTGATTGAAATCATTTATCCGATTTACGAACGCGGCAAAAATATGCAAAATAGATGAGAGCGCCATACGCATGGCGGGAATTTTCCGCTGGCAGATTCAAGTTCCAAATACGTCGCCTCAAAAGATGAAACAGCGGAAATCCTCTTGTATCCTTGTTTTCCTCCATTTCTCTCCTGCTGAAAGTCCCGCGAAGCCCTTTTTTGCTTTTCCGTCGCCGCTGGAAGTTCCACAATAGCCTTTTTTGCTTTTCCGTCGCCGCTGGAAGTTCCACAATAGCCTTTTTTGCTTTTCCGTCGCCGCTGGAAGTTCCACAATAGCCTTTTTGGATGTTTCAGCGGCTGCTGAAAGTCCCGCGAAGCCCTTTTTGGATGTTTCAGCGGCTGCTGAAAATCCCGCAAAGCCCTTTTTGGCTATTTCAGCGGTTGCTGAAAATCCCGCGAAGCCCTGTTCGGCGTAGCGTCTCGCTACGTCGAAGCTAAAAACGAAGTCCACGCTTCGCCGCCGCCGTACAGACGCGGCGTGCCACGTCTTTACCGGTCGTTTCCCGAAGCGTTCCGCTTCCCTTCGCCAATATCCTTCACCTTTTTCAGATTATCCGTCGTGATTTCCTTCAGTCCGGCAATATCTGCCGGTTCTTCATCAGTAAATACGGCATAAACAGGCAGACCGTCTTCTTCTGCGATTTTCTTCCGTATCTCCCGCAAATGGGAAAAAACGGCAAAGGTTTTTTCGTCCGGCACTTCCTTATGGAACGCGAAATAAAAAACATATCACCGTCTGTTATTTGCCCTTTGTGAACTTTGCGCCTTCCTTTGCGCCCTTTGCGTTAAAAATTCAAACACAAAGAACACTAAGGAACGTGAAATAAATAATGTATCATGGTTTTGATGCCGAAGGCATCGTATGTTTATAGAAAAACAATGTTGTGTTTCCATTCGACCCCGACGGGGTCGTACAACAAAGGGTACATTGCTTCTATAAACATGTGACCTCTTCGAGGTCGAATTTCATATCCGTTATAAGTTTTTTATTCGCCATT
>JAISRX010000076.1 GCA_031273395.1 Bacteroidales bacterium
TGATTTTGGTGAATTACGGCAATGCCTCCGGAAGGGAAGTCCTTGACTTTGCCGAAGAAATCATTCGCTCGGTGGAAGAAAAATTCGGCGTCCGAATGGAGCCGGAAGTCAACATCGTATGAGGCGATAAGAAATAAGGTTCTACCGTTATTTGTGTGGAAGGAGGTCTAAGGAATCGTCCGTAAATAAATGTATCATTTGTTTATTTCGTTTAGGGGCGAGGATAAAACGGAATTGGGGTTTTTCCTCACCCCTGTCCCTCTCCAAAATGGAGAGGGGGGGAGAACCTGCCATACAGGGACGGAATGGGAATAAATGTATCGTTTATTTTTGTACAATGCCTAAGTGTTAGTTCCGAGCGAAACTAAGTGTTAGTTCCGAGCGCTACTAAGTGTTAGTTCCGGACGCAACTAAGTGTTAGTTCCGGGCGCAACGCAGGAACGGAATATGAATCACTGTATCGTTTATTTTTGTACAATGCCTTAATGTTTATAAACCGAAACACTACAGGGCAATAGACTGATTGCTGCATCCTCCCTTTATCCATCATGCCCGTATCCTTGCGGGATGATGGTCTTCAATGTGAATAACCGTCAACTTAGCGAAACGAATAATGAAGCGCAGCGATTGGGGGAGGGCGTCAACCCCCAAATTTTCCCTTATTACGGTGCGGGAATTACCAACGTTCTTTCCGCCCATGCCTCATACAGGGTTGCCATCCGTTTTACCCTGTCGGGATACTGCGACGCCACATCGTGCATTTCCGTCCTGTCCTGCTTCAGG
The DNA here is from genome assembly GCA_031273395.1 of Bacteroidales bacterium. Lineage (GTDB taxonomy): Bacteria > Bacteroidota > Bacteroidia > Bacteroidales > UBA4181 > JAIRLS01. Next base: position 784 of record JAISRX010000076.1, read on the forward strand.
TGATACAGTTCCCACTCTTTGTTTTTGCCGGGTTGCACTATTTTCCATCCGTCGTCGCTCATCAGCGCCTTCTCGTTAAAATGCTCGAATCCGATCACCGGATGTCCTTCCCGTTTCCCTTTCTTCAATACGGGAAGAAAACTCTTTCCTTCCATCGGGATGATGTCTTTTCCCTTGTGCGACTTGGGATATGCCGTCTTAGCCAGATCAATGCAGGTTGCCATGATGTCCATGATATGGCACGGTTGGGAGGTCGTCGCGTTTTTCTTTGCACGGATACCCGCAGGCCAGTATGCGATCATCGGGGTGCAGATGCCGCCTTCGTACATTTTGGCTTTCCAGAAACGGAAGGGAACGTTGGCAACATTAGCCCATTCGGGACCGATAGAGGCGTATGTTGTTTCCGCGCCGGGCAGTACTTCCTTTTTGCGCGGATAGATGATCGGCGTGCCGTCGCGCAGCATGTCGGGACGGTCGTTTTCGCCGCCCGTGTAGTTCTGGCATATTTCGGGACTGCATCCGTTGTCGGAAAGGAACAGTATCAGCGTGTTGTCCGACTTGCCGGCTGTCTGCAAAGCGTTCAGCACCTTGCCGACGCCCTGATCCATGCGGTCTATCATTGCGGCGTGTACCGCCATGGCGCGCGCATCCCATTCGCCGTCGGGATTGGCGTCCCATTCCTTGTCGGGACGGCGGTCGGTCAGATAATCGGATGACTGATCGAATATCCCCAGCTTTTTCATCCGTTCGTACCGCGCGTTCCTGATGGCTTCCCATCCCGCTTTGTACGTGTTTTCGTACTTTTTAATGTCTTCCGGCAGTGCGTGCAGGGGCCAGTGGGGAGCGGTGTAGGAGAGATAGATGAAAAACGGTTTGTCCGATGAGGAATACCGGCGGATATAGCTTGCGGCGGAGTCCGACAGCGCATCGGTGATGTAATAGTCCGCAGGCACCGAAGCCACGGGCGTTTCGCCGTTCACCAGACTGAAGGGATCGAAATGATCCACCACGCCGTAAATGATGCCGTAAAAATCGTTAAATCCCCGTCGTGTGGGATAGCTTTCCATGTCGGCGAATGTATCGTACTGTACGCGGTGTGCCAGCCATTCGCGCTGGTCGTCGCGCAACTGCGTTTCGGAAACATGCCATTTGCCTGCCATTCCGGTATGATAGCCGGCTTCCCGCAACACTTCGGCGATGGTCACGCACTGGTTGGTGAGCTGTCCCCTGTAGCCGGGCAGGGAGGCGTTGAAGGTCATCCGTCCGATGCCTGCCTGATGCGGATACAGTCCGGTAAGCAGCGACGCCCGCGTGGGACAGCTCCGCCCCGCATTATAGAAACGGCTGAACCGGAGACCGTTTTGCGCAAGTTTGTCCAAATTGGGCGTTTGTATTTCTCCGCCGTAGCAGCCCAGATCGGAATATCCCAGATCATCCGCCAGAATGACCAGAATGTTGGGGCGGTTGTCCTGTTGTCCCCTTGCCTGATGACATGCGCCTCCGCACAGGGCAAAGGCGGTGACGGACAATGCGCCGTACAGATTAACATCTTTCATTTTTATGTTTGTTTTATATTTGTTTTATTGTTTATTTATCCATTTCCGCTCCCCTGTCGCCCTGTTGCAACATCCATTTTTTCAATTCGGCTTCCATGACGGATATCCTTTCGGCATATTGCCGGTCGTTTGCCAGATTGTTCAACTCCCACGGATCGGCGTCCAGATCGTAAAATTCCGTTTCGGGACGGCGTACAAACCGGTTAACGATGCTTTTGGAATGAGGATCGCTTTCGGCGCTTTCCACCCAGCTTGCCCACACCTGTTCCCTGTCCCTGACGTTCATCATGTGTTTCTCGAAATATGCGGCGTCGGGCGTCAGGTTGACGATGAGTTTGTAGCGTTTGTCCTGAATGCTGCGAATGGGGTAAGCCGTTCCTTCGGGGATATTGTTGTGAATGCCGTAAGACCACTGCCTGTGTTCCCCGCTTTTTCCGGCAAGCACTTGAAGGTAGCTTTTGCCGTCGATTCCTTCAACGGGTTTTCCTCCTGCAAGTTCGATCAGGGTAGGCGTTACGTCTTCATATTGGACAATGGCGTCCGTCACCGATCCGGCTTTTATCAGTTTCGGGTAACGCACCGCCAAAGCGCTGTGTTGCCCGTAGTACCAGCATGTCCATTTGCCGCCGGGGAACTGGGGACCCTGTTCGCCCAGAAACATCACCAGCGTATTGTCCAGCTGTCCCGTTTCTTCCAGCGCCTGCATGACGGCGCCTACCTGTTCGTCCAGCGCGCCTGTTTCCGCCAGAAAATCGCGGTATAGCCGGCGCGTTTCCCGATTATCGACGGAGTTGGGGGGTAAAATGAGCCTGTCGGGATCAATTTTACTCCGGTCGCCTTCCGTCCAGGGGACATGCGGATGGGTGCTGCACACAAAAAGGCAATAGGGTTGCTCGCTGCGGGTGATAAATTCCCTGACGCCTGCCGTGGTATAGTTTGCCGACGGATAGACGCAATCCGTTTCAAAGCCGGGCACTTCCTCAAACCGGTAAACGGCATGGGGCTGTGTGTGGCGTTTGCCGGTGCGTCCTACCCTGTAGCCGATTTCGGGAAGATAGTGGGTGATGCTTTTGATGTGGGGAAAGGAATTTTTGTGGTTCTGGAAAGAGCCGTGCCTTACCGGATACAGACCGGTGTACAGCGACGCCCTGATGGGTACGCTCATGGTGCATGACGCATAATTGTTGGTGAAGCGTATCCCCTCCCGTGCAATGCGGTCGATGTGGGGAGTGACGATGTTTTTCCCGCCGTAGCAGGAGAGTTCGTTGGACGCCAGATCGTCGGCAATGATGACGACCATGTTGGGCTTCGATTTGTTTTGGGCGGCAAGCGTTGCCGGAAAGGAAGCCATCAGGCACAGGGGAGTAATTTTGAAGGTATTCATATTATTTATTTTTTCGGATAAACAAAGTGGTCATTTGCCCATTTATCCCATTTAACTGTCATGTTTTTCAGCACTTCGGGATATGTTTGAGCGAGATCGTTTCTTTCAGTACGGTCATTATCCATATCAAACAATTCCCATACACTTGACTTTTCATCTTTTACAGCCTTCCAGTTTTTCCATCTGACATAACAGTTGTTGAAATGTTCTCCAAAAATATATTCATGAAGTACGACGTTCCGATTTGCTGCTGTTGGCAGCAAACTGCTCCCTTCCATAGGAAAAATGGGTTGTCCGTCATGGTATGTTTCAGGATATTTTGCATTTGCCGCATCAACAAAAGTTGCCATAATATCCGGTAAAAAACCGACATTGTCTCTGATCTGGTGATTGTATCCGGAGAATTGAGCAGGCCATGAGAGAATCAGAGGGGTGGAAATACCTCCTTCATAAGCTCTGATCTTGTATTTTCTGTATGGAGTATTCGAAACCTGCGCCCACGGCAAACCATAGGACGGCTGATTCCAACTGTTTGTATTATTAATATCCTCAACAGTTCCCGAACCGGTTTCGTTGTGCGGTTCGGCACAAGCCCCATTGTCGGACAGAAACACGATCAGTGTATTTTCTATCCGGTTCTGCTCCTTCAAACAGTCAAGCAGTTTGCCGACATTTTCATCCACCGCACTTATCTGAGCAGCATAAACAGACATTCGCAAAGCCATGTCATGTTTTTCTTTTTCGGATAAATCACTCCATTTGCGGGATTCCCATTCCGCCATTCCCCATTCTTTTTTTACAAGTCCCAGTTCAATCATCCGCTGAAGGCGTTTGTTGCGAATATCTTCCCACCCTGTTTCATATTTGCCGACAAATTTCTCAATATCTTCATCCTTTGCCTGAAGCGGCCAGTGAGGCGCATTAAATGCAAGGTAGAGAAAAAAGGGTTGATCATCTTTACAACTGTCGATAAACCTGACGGCATGGTCGGTGAATGCGTCGGTAGTGTAATAGGGCGGTTGGGGAGAAGGCAGATTGGAATTGTCCAGAGTCAATCCTCTGCCGCCGCCCGGTCTAAAATAGTTGGTAGCGCCGGACAGGATGCCATAAAAATGTTCAAATCCCCTCTGTAGGGGCCATTTGTCCATTCCGTGCATGCCCAGATGCCATTTTCCGGTCATATAGGTATGATATCCCGCTTCCTTCAGTACTTCGGCAATAGTAACACAATTATGATTGAGAAAACCTTTGTATCCGAAAGGTTTCTCGTCGCCCTTTTCCGCATTTTTATTGCTGCCGGGGTCTTCCGACATCCCTCCGATACCTGCCTGATGAGGATATAATCCCGTTAACAGGCTGGCGCGCGTAGGACAGGAACGCCCTGTATTGTAAAAACGGGTATAGCGTATGCCGTTTTTTGCGAGATAATCAATGTTGGGCGTTGGTATCTCTCCACCGTAGCAGCCAATATCGGAATATCCCATATCATCCGTCATGATCAGGATGATGTTGGGCGATTTATGCTGTTGTGCACATACGGAAAGCCCCGAGGCAACCAATGTCGCCAATGATGATTTGAAAAATAAACTGTTTTTCATTTTTAAATTGAGATTGTTAACGTTCAAACTGCTGTACTTCGTCGGGACCGGGCAGGGCGTAGCGTTGATCCTTTGCGCGAACGGAGACGTCCCCGTTTTTCAGGATTTCCACTTCCAGCGGGACAATGGTAGTGCCTTGTTCATTAATTGTCTGCGCCGTTTCGCTCAGGTTTCTGTTTTGAATGTCCCTGTCGTCGATGGGCGGGACATTGGCATTGAAGAATGCCGTACACCACCATCTGCCTTCCCTGTCCTGAAAGGGCGTTCCGTGTCCGAGAAAACGACCGGCGAAACGGCGTCCCCCGTAAGGACCTCCGATGGAATCGGCGGTACAGTAGTAGAGGTTGTAAGAGCCTTTGCGCCCCTGGTCGGTTGACCATGCCGTGCCGAAATGCACGTACTTGCTGCCGATTTTGCGTATGGTAGCCCCCTCGTGACCGATCACCCTGTCGCTTGGGTCAATGCGTTTGGGAGGGGCAGCCAGTCCCCCGAAGCCGGGTTTCAGGGGAGCAATAAAGGTATTTGCCCACGTCAGGTACCATTTGCCGTCGTCGTCGCGGAAAAGCGACGGATCGTGTTTCCTGCGGATATCCTCGCCCATCGGAAATTCATAAACGCCGCCGGACAAACCGCCTTTCACCACCACCAGATTGGCGCCGTCCCTGAAAGGACTCGGCGAAGTGTGGATAAATACCCAGTCGCCGTTCACGCTGTACATCTCCGGCGCCCACAACAGCCATTCCTTTCCTCCGCCGCCGGCGGGAGTTTCAAATGTTTCGGGGCTGATGTTTTTCCAGTAGCCGTTCTCCAGCGAAAACGGTTCGCCGAGATATTCCCAGTCGGCAAGGTTGCTGCTGCGCCACACGCGAATTTTATATCCCACAATGCTCTTGTTCAGCCCTATTTTTTGTGAAGCGGGCGTAAGTCCCAGATTGTATATGTCCGCTTCTTCGCGGGGATCGCCGGGGTTGGGCGTTGTTCCCGTCAGGTAATAATATCCGTCGGGAGCGAGATAAATGTAGGGGTCGCGTATCCATCCGGTTTTGATATGCACGGCATGTTGATGCGCTTTGATTGCCGGCAGCAGGGGATTTTCGGCGTTTGCCGCGTTTTTTGTCTGGCGTTCCAGCGCTTTCAGTTCTGTTTCCTGCCCCAGATCGCCCTGCTGCTTCATCCACTGTTCGAGTTGCTTTCTCATGGATTGAAGCGTTTTTGCATATTTCGGGTCGTCGGCAAGATTGTTCATTTGAAAGGGGTCTTTTTTCACATCATACAGTTCTTCAGCGGGACGCCGGAGGTAGCGCTGCACCTGTTGCTGCGCGAAATTGTCCGTCTTTGCCGCTTCCGTCCACGACGCCCACACTGCGTCGTTCTTTTTGGTGGATGTGCACCGGAAAGCCGCCTCCGGGGTAAGGTTCAGGATGTACCGGTATTGCAGGCTGCGCACGGAACGTATGCCGTAATAATCGGGACCTGAGATGATGCCTCTTGACGTATGGACAGCGTAAGCCGCCTCTTTGAATTTGCCGGTTTTTCCGGTGATCACCTTGAGGAAACTTGCTCCGTCGAGGTCTTTGGGCGGTTGTCCTCCCGCCATGTCGATGATGGTAGGCGTTACGTCCGCATATTCGCACAGGGCGTCCGTGGCAGCGCCCGGTTTAACGACCCCTTTCCACCGGACGATAAATGCCGTTTGCAGCCCGGCGTCGTAACATGTCCATTTGGCAAACGGGAAGGAATGTCCCTGTTCGCTGGTAAAAATGAAGACGGTATTGTCGGTCAAGCCGTATTTTTCGATGAGCGCATCTATTTTGCCGACGTCGCTGTCCAGCTGATTGATTTCGGCAAGGTAGGCGGCATATTGCTCGCGTGTTTCGGGGGTATCGACAAAAGTAGGCGGGAGGGTCAGTTTCCGTGCATCGAACAGCGAACGGTTGCCGCGCGTCCACGGCGAATGAGGATCGTGCGAGGCTACATACAGGAAAAACGGCTGGCGGTTCGCCTTCGCATCGGCGATGAAAGGTTCTATTTTTTCCGGATTTACATGCTCCTCGCTCGTGCTGAGGTATTCAAACGGAAATGCCTCCTGCGGCGCAATGTGCCTTTTCCCCTGAATAGCCACCCTGTAGCCTGTTTCCTTCAGGTAATACGGAAGCGTTTTGACGCCTTCACGGATAAAGGTGTGGTTGGGATACGCGCCCGAACGGACGGGATACAGTCCCGTCAGCAGGCAATGCCGCGTGGGGGAACTCATTGCCGTTGCCTGAAAAAAGTTGCCGAACTTCAATCCCTGCGCTGCCAAACGGTCGATATTGGGCGTTATCGCATCCCGACTGCCGTAACAGCCCAGATCGAGCATCCGGCAATCGTCCGCAATCATCAGTACGATGTTCGGGCGTTCGGCAGACATGGCTGCCTGTCCTCCCGCAAGGCTTGCGGCGAGCGATGAATAAAAAAAAGCGGTTTTACCGGTTATTATTGTCTTCATTACAGTGATTTATTTATGATTAACGATTGAAATGCGAAGCAATGCGGGTATAACGCCAAGCCCGACGGGGACTTGCATTGCCGCGGAACGCGCGCGTTCTACCCCTAAATTAAAAAATTTATACCCGGAATCACGTGTTTCTACCCCTAAAACAAATGCTTTTGCCCCGGAATCACGTGTTTCTACCCCTAAAACAAATGCTTTTGCCCCGGAATCACGTGTTTCTACCCCTAAATTAAAAAATTTATACCCGGAATCACGTGTTTCTACCCCCAAATTAAAAAATTTACACCCGGAACCACGTGGATCTGCTCCCAAAGTAAATGCTTTTGCCCCGGAAACGATCGTTTCCGCATAAAAACGGGATAAAAGGTGCATAATAATGTATGATGCTTTATATACTGCATTCGGTTTCGTGCCCCGCACTGCGCTTCGCTTGTACGGGGTTATCAAAAGGCAACCCCTGTCGGGGTTGCGCACAGCCCTGCATGGACGTAAAACGCCGCAGACGTTACCCTTTGATAACCCCGTATGAAATGCGGGGCGGGGTACGACAGGCTAAAAAACACCAGACTATAACCGAATGCAGTATATGATGATTACTGTCTGCAAAAATAGTATAATTTATTTAAGCAATACTGTTTTTTGAATTGTCCGTATCCCGTACCTGCGGGACTGCCCTGCAAAACAAATGCCTTCGCCGCCGTAAAGACGCGGCATGCCACGTCTCTACCATCACCGCGACCGTAGGGGCAGGTCTTGCGCCTGCCCTCAATGAAAACGGCACAAGGACGGACGCAACAAGCCCCATGCCGCAAAGTCCCTGCCGGAACGAAACAACATTTGATGAAGTCAATAGCATCTCAAAAAAAGATGACGTCACGATCATTGCTTGCTGTCCGTTCTCCATAAAAAAACCGGCAGCCATGCAACATCTCCCCAACAGATGAACCTTAAAGGTTGCAAGGCGGGGACAGGATGTACGGCTGCCGGCGTTCCATACGGCGCTATTCCGTGGCGGTTGCTTTAGTATGCGCCCAAGGCTGCAACTTCTTCGTCCGTAAAGGCGCGCCCCCAAAGGGCGGTGGCGGCTATGTCAAATTCGGCGTCGTAACTGTCGCCATCGGCGAAAAGAAGAACGGCATTCAACTGAAGCGCCAACTGAGACAAATGTTCGTTGGATGTATCCAACACCTTGTTTCCGTTGATATAATGCTTGACGTTGCCTGCGGTTGCGACCACCACCAGACGATACCATGTATCCACCTGAGCAAACGGGGCGGAATAATCGCCTTTCCCCACTTTGCCGCCTTGACCTTCGTTGATGGAGCCATCCAGATAGCACTCTGCCCAGTTACCGCCGCTATTGTTCAGGTCGGTATTGTAAAATGCATACCAGTCGCCGTTTAATGCAGGTATCCTGAAATCGAACATGAACGTATAGTTATTCACCACCGACGGATCGTTGTCGTTTATTTTGTCGGTCGGAATACTGTGCGGCGCGCTGAACCACGTTCCGGAACTTACACGGACAACTCCTCCCGTAACTGCGGTGTAGCCTGAACTGTGCGGCGTCAGATCTCCCCCTATGGTCGCTTTTGTCAAATCGTTCGGATCGTCAAATTCCCATAATCCGGCGGCGCCTGTTGCCGTAGCCCAATCGGACAGAGTGTTAACCACTGTTACTGCAATTGTGGCTGTTACGTTGTTATTGGCAGCGGATGTTACGGTGATGGTGGCGGTACCCGTCGCATTTGCCGTAAGGGTAATCACGCCGTCATTCTGGGCAACGGACACCGTAGCGGAAGCGCTGCTTTCCACCGTGATGGTTTTGTCGGTGGCGCCGGCAGGCAATACGGTTGGGGTCAGGGTTTGCGAGCTACCTGCAAACAGGGCGATAGCCTCCAGCGTCTGAATTTCTTCAACCGCAACCCCCTCCGGAGTAACCGTTACCGCCACAGTAGCCGTTTTGGAAGGAAAGGCTGCCGAGGAAACCGTAATGGTGGCTGTTCCCGGGGAAACGCCGGAGATCACCCCATCATCGTCAACGGTTGCCACTTCGCTGTTGCTGCTTACCCATGAAAACACCTGACTGGATCCTTGGGGAAGCGCCGTTGCAACTACAGTTTGAGTTTCGCCCACCACAACGGATACCTCCACCTGATCTACCGTTACGGATGTAACTTCAATCACTGCCGCGTTCACCGTCACCGCTACCGTAGCGCTTTTGGTCTTGTCGGCTGTAGAGGTGAACGTGATAGTGGCGGTACCTGCCGTGTTACCGGCTTTGATCTCGCCGGTGCCGGTAAGATAGGTCGCTATCAAGTTGTTGGAACTCTGCCATTCAAAACCCTGACCGGCGCCATCGGGCTTCACTTTTACCGTAATCGCCTGAGTCCCGCCAATTTCAAGTGGGGGAATCGTTGTCGGCGTTACCTCTACGGACTCTACCGCAATCGTGTTGTTTTCCTCTTTATCGCAGGAAAACAATCCAAACATGCAAACTGCCACACAGGCAGAAACTACTTTTTTAAATCTGTTCATCTTTTTTATGTATTAAACTGTTATTAAAAATTTGTTATTAAATTCAAGAAACTATTTATTTTCAGATATTTGAAACAATGATGAAAGGCGGTTGTTGCGGAAACAAATCGTCGTCGACACACCGCGCCGCCCGTCGTCGACACATCGCGCCGCCCGTCGTCGACACACTGCATCGCCCGTCGTCGACACATCGCATCGCCCGTCGTCGACACATCGCACCGCCCGTCTCGGGATTTCGTCCCTCTCGAACCCTAACAGGGTTCCAAACCCTGTCAGGTGATCCCCGCACAGTGGCGTTACCGGCAACAAAGGCTCAAAACAATTTACATTCTTACCACACATGACCTTATGAAATGCAATATGTTACAATGATCCTTCGGCTTCCGCTTCGGAAAGATTCAGCGGCTTGTCCCAGATGGCAATGGCTGCTACCTCGATGGTTTCATCATAATGGTTGGGTTCCGCAAAAAACAGAACGCCCGCCGGATCCAGGGCATATCGCCCGTCAACAGCCGTGGCGCCGCCTGTGTGAAACAATGCTCCGTTGAGGTAGAAATTACAGTACTTGCCGGCATTGAACGATATGATCAGCCGGTACCATCTGTTCGCCTGTATTGCCGACGTGGAATAGCCTATTCCATCTCCAATGCCGATATGCCCTGTTTCATTGATATAAATATCGGCGTCGCCGTTCTGGTCGGTTTGCGTCAGATCGGTTTGCAGCAGTGAATACCACGGACCGATGGTTGCTACCTTGAAATCAATCATGATGGCATACCGGTTTACTTTCGATCCTCCGACAGCCTGCAACCCGTGCAGCGCTTTTATATGGCTTTCCTTGGGAACACTGACTGCCATGTCGCCGGATGACGGTCCGGCTACGGAGGTGATGGCGCCGCCGGTTTCTACAAACTGCAAAGCCGCTCCGACAGTGGCTTTTGTAAGGTCGGAGGTATCGTCGAACTTCCATTCGGCGACTTTCACGGGCGGCGCGCCGGCGTCCACCGTGAAGGGATCGCTCACAATGGCGTTCGACACGTTGCCGTATGAATCTATGGCTTTCACGCTTGCCTTGAGTTCTCCCCCTGCCGGAAGGTCGGAAAAATCGGCGGAAAGAGTTTCCGGCATCTCGCTGTTGAGGTAGAACTGCGAGAACTGCCTGTAACTTGCAAGGAGCGTTTCGCCCGAAAGAATTTCAATGAGGTAACGATGCACCACCTCGTTGTCCGTAGCCTGCGGATAGGTTACGGTAGCGTTTTCTCCGGAAACGGTCACAAGGGGTTTTGCGCCTGCGGCAAATACGGGAGCGGGCTGCCCGTTGCGGTTCCTGTAGATGAAGCGGCTGCCGTCGTGCGGAGCTTCCACTGTCCACCGGGGAAGTATTTCTTCGTTGCGGCGCGTGTCCCAGCGTTGCAGTTCCACGTCGCCGCTGTCCCGAATGTTCACGATCACTCCTTCGGTTACCTGATTGTAGTGTTCGGGTTTGGTGCCGATGGTAAAACTGCCCGTTTCCATTTCCGCATAGTTGGTGCTGCCGTCATTGACCGTGGTAAACTTGTCCTGATGGATGGAACGCGGGTCGCCGAGCGGATAATGGGTATGCCCTGCAAAAATGATGATTTGCGGATAGCGGCTCAGGATCGACGAAAAGATGGCTGTACCCCAACCGTTCACCGATTCCGATCCGTAGGTGGTATCCCGTGGCGGATGGTGCATGAAAACAAAAATCGGCTTTCCGGGGTATTTTGCCTTGGCGTCGGCAAGGTTTGCTTCAAGGAAAGCGCGCGCTTCCGTATTGTAATCGTCTTCGCCGGGTCCCGTACCGCTGATGGTGATAAAAGGGTAGCCCTTGATGACCACATACTGGTAGAGCGGCTGCCGCAACTTGTCCAGATAAAGGCTTATTCCGCTGGTGCGATTGTAATTGTCGTGGTTGCCCATCATGAAATATACCTTTGTGCGGGTGGGGACATTTTCGGGATTGTCGTACACGGTCTTCAAAATATTGTACTGGAACTCTTCTCCGTTGTCGGTGAGGTCGCCCACCACAAAGAGGGCGTCCAGCCGCCTGTTGTCGGAGAAGATGCTTTTCAGCGCTCTTACATTCCGGAGGTCGGATGGTCCCCCTTCGTTGCTGCCGAAATGAGTGTCGGAAATAACGGCAAAGCGCGGGAGGTCGTTTTCTCCGGAGGCTTCCGCCGCTTCCTGTGCGATCGTGATGATGACGTTTTCCGTTCCTCCCCCCGAAAGCTCTATTTCGGCGGTACGCTGCACCGTGCTTTCATTCTCTCCTACTTTTATGTGGAGATTGTCGGCAACATAACTGTTGTAATAGGAAGCGGTGCACCATCCTTCCGCCGACGAGCGTATCGAAAACTTCCCGCTGCAAACAACAGTAACGCGGATAATTCCGCCTTCGGCGCCTATGGTATGGTTCAGTTCGCCGGGGTCAACGCTGATCTCCACCGGCGGGTCTGTCTTTTCCGGTTCTTCGCTGCAACCCGAAAACAAGTCCAGCGCGACGGTAGGAATAAGGATATTCTGTCCGATTGTTCTTATAAAAATACGTCTTTTCATAACAAATACATTTGGATAATTTATGATTTAAGCATATACAATTTGATCGTCTGCAAAGGTTTTCCTGTTGATGCCGATCTCCTGCGGGCAGTTTTCCGGTCGTCCTCCGGCGGCAACACAATGCAATTGCGTTGCCGCATGAACAGCCCTGCCGCCGTGTGATACAAAAACCTGCGCCGATTTATTCCGCATCATCATTCCTGTTTTTCAAAATAAATCTTCATTTCATCCACGTTAAGCGTGATCCGGTAATTGCCGTCTTCCCCCGCCAGCACCTTCCACTTCAAATCTCCCTTTTCGCTTTGGGTATAGGTGTATTGCACTGCCGTACCGGCGATGCTTCCGCTCGCCTCCATCGGTCTGAAACAGCCACCCCAGCCCGTATCGGTATGTATTTTCAGTTCTCCCTCGCCTGCTGACGTTAAAGGGCCTTCGTAAACATAGCCAAGTATGTCTTCATTCCAAAACAGTTCCAGCGTGAAGTTCCATCCTGCCTCCGTAGCGTCTCCGATCAGATATACCTTCGGGAAATAATACGGCAGGCGCCTGCAGGATATTTTCAGGTTTTTCCTGTCCACCGTCATCACATGCCATCCTGCCGCGCTTACCGGAAAGAGGTCGTCCGGCTGGCTTGCCTCCGTTCTTTCCGTTAAAGTGTTGTTGTCCGCTCCTTTGTTCAGGGAGGGCAAAGGGTTGTCGGGAGCGTATTGGAATTTGAAACCGCCCGTATTCAGGTTGCCCTGCCATTTGTAGTTCCGACCGTTGACCGTTTCGACTATCGCTATCGGAGAAGCAACCGCGCTGCCTGCCAGATATAGCGGTACGGACGCATACGCATAAGTCGCCACGGTAAATCTGACAACCGCAATTTCGGGATAGACAAACTTTTCGCCCCTGACGCTTGCCACCACTCTGGCTTCCATTTCCACTTCATCACCCGGATGTACGCCCCAGTATTCCAATATCAGTTCATTCAGTTCGTCCGTGGTGAAACTTTTTTGAAAATCCGCGACGGTATCGGGCGGGGTAGCGGTGGTAAAATCATGACCGGCAATATCCATCCTGAAAATATAGCTAACGGTGTCGGTCGGCTGCCGTTCAACGCCACTGTTCCATGTGAAGGTAAGGGCGACGTCCGGCGCATTGGCTTCCAGCAGTACCACCTTTCCGGAGGGACCGCTGACGGTCAATGCTCCCGTTTCTTTCTCCGACTTGTTGCAGGCGAGCAGCAATAAACATGCAGCCGCCGCTATTCCTGTATGATGTATGATTTTCATAAATATTATTTTTTAACTTTAACTGACCCTATTATTACTAACCATTTATTATGATTATTGTTCTCCGCTCCATCCGGGCAATTGTCTCAAGTCCGGGTTTTTATCCATCTGGTTTTGATGTATCGGCATCCAGTAATTTTTCCATGTGAACCCGCGTTTAAAATAGGGGGTACGCACGTAAAATTCATTGCGATTGGCAGCTGTGGCTCCGCGGTTCATTCCGTAAAATTCCACGGAAAGCAGTTCTTCCACCTGCTTCCACCGGCGAATGTCGTCGAAGCGGACGGCAAACTCGCAGTTCATTTCCACCCTCCGTTCGCGGCGGATAGCGGCACGCATGTCCGGCTGTCCCACAGGCGCGGGTATCTGACCGGCGTCGGGTCCGTAGGTCGGTATGCCTGCCCGTTTCCTGATTTCGTTCAGGTAGAACAGTATTTCGCCGGTTTGTGAGGGATCCCACTCGTTGAGCGCTTCGGCATAGTTCAGGTAGGCTTCCCCCAGCCGGTAGAGTATGCCGGGACGGTAGGGAACGCCCGCCCCCCTCATGTCCGTGTTGGGGTGTACCCGTTTGAAAAGGAGGTACCCGTTTTCAGGCGAATCCCACGGAGAGGAATTGTCGGGTCCGCCGTCAAACATGTTCAGCTTCCGGTTGGATACGCGATACCACTGCTCGTTGTAGCGCACCGAAACATAGAAACGCGGTTCGCGGTTGCAGTACATATTGTAGGTTCCGGCGTTGGTGACCGGATTCACCGTATTGTTTGCCGATGCTCCCTGGGCTTCTATCCATTTGGTTGTTCTCGTTTCGTCGGCAGTAGAAAAGCCTGTTTCGGAATATTCCGAAGCGGTCTCCGGATTGAAAACGGGCGTTCCATTTGCCTGATAGTAGAGAATGGGCGGCCGCCCGCTTTTCATGAAGAAAGCGTCCACCAGCGACTGCGTTACGCCCATGAACCCGGATCCACCGGAACCGTAAGGGCTTGCTTCCTTGTCGTAATCGCCATAATCGCCGCAATGAGGGTTGGCAAACAGAATTTCCTTGTTCCCCTGGTTAAATTCCTTGAACGACATGTTGGCATAGGACATGAACGGGTCGATGGAGCCGTCGGAATTGTATTCGTAATACAGCCCATATCCGTTGTCATGAGCCAGTTCAATCAGTTCCTTGCAGGCTTTGGCTGCCCGTTCCCATTTTTCGTGGCGGTACTGGGAGTCGAAAATCCTTTCGCCCTTGTTGTTCGCGTAATTGACATATTCGTTTTTCGTGTTGCCGTTCACCAGATCGCTTGCGGCAAAAAGCAGCATCCTCGCCCGCACCGCCAGACACATTACCGAAGTGGCTCTCCCGTATTTGCGGGTTTCGGTGTAATAGGCGGGCAGGAGTTTTGCCGTTTCCTGCAGTTCTGCGTCTATCCAGTCAATCATTTCATTGTACGGTTTTTGCCCCGTCATCAGTTCTTCCACCGGAGTTGCGAGGTCGGCAAGTCCCTCCTGAAAGGGAACGGCGCCGTAACTGTTGACCAGCAGATAGTAAAAGTAAGCGATGAGGAACCTGCATTCTGCTTTCATCAGTTCCACCTCTTCGGGCGTTACCATCTGGGCGGTGTTCGGTTGTACATTGGCTATGAAAATATGCGCCGAGCGTATTCTTTTCGGCAGGTTGCCCCAGAAGTCAAAATTCCAGGGACTTTCCGAATTCCAGTTGCCTCTTATTTTGGTGATGGCGTCGCCGCCGTATGCTTCAATGCCGGAGTTCATCGAAAGATCGTCCGCATACAGGTCGTAATTGTTCTTGCCCTGCAAATAGGGAGAAGGAATACCGTTGTAAATTCCTGCCAGCCAGTCTTCGGTGCGCGTTTTGTCGCGAAACACCATTTCGAGGGTTAGTTCGTCATCCGGCGCCTTGTCCAGGAAATCGCAGGAGTAGCCAGCGAACAGGGCTACCGACAAACAGATATATGTGATGATTTTTTGCTTCATTGTTATATGATTTTATTATTCAATATTCACTATCCGATATGCAATTATTTAAAGGTGACGTCCAAACCGACGGAAACAGACCTCATCATAGGGTATCCCAATCCGTTGTTGTCGGGCGTACTCAATTCGGGATCCCACAATTTGAACTTGGAAAAGCACAGCAGGTTTGCGCCGCGCAGGTAGATGCGGGCATGTCTGATCGACGCCCTGTCCGTCCATGTCTGCGGAAAACTGTAGCCCAATTCTATATTTTTCATCCGCAACATGCTCATGTCTTTCAACCACCACGTGGATTCCTGCGAGTTATTCGGATTGTGTCCGATATGCAGGCGCGGGTAAAAGGCGTCCTGCCGCGGATTTTCCACCGTCCATGCATCCCATGCATTGGTATAGATGTTGCCGGTGGCGCCCGATTGCGCTCCGGGGATAAATGCGTTTCCACGCCCGATAATCCGGTCGGTCAGCGCATTGCCCTGAAACAGGAAGGCAAAGTCAAGCCGCTTGTAATTCACGCTTGCCGCAAATCCATATACAAATTGCGGGTCGGTAGTTCCTCCAATGGCGGTTTTGTCCAAATCGTTAATTACGCCGTCCTTGTACACATCCACATATTTGACGTCGCCCGGATACACCCTGTCGGAAAATACGTGTGCGGGGATACCCTGTTTGAGCGTTCCGGCGCTCAAATCCGCGAAATCATCCGCAGTAAACAATCCGTCGTCAACAAAGCCGAAGAGTTGATTGATCGGTTTTCCCGTTCCGGAGCGCGTAGTGCCGCGCACGCCGATCGATTCGTCCTGTTCCGTAATTTTGTTTACGGCGTAGGTAGTGGTTACCCGGGCTGCCACCGCCCAGTCGCTGTTGATTTGTTTGTTTACGATCAGCGTGGTTTCAAATCCCTGATTGTCCACCTTTCCGTAGTTTGCCCAGGGAGTGGAAACAAACCCGGCGGAACTCGGAAAATTGTTTCGCTGCATGAAGATGTCGCGTCGCTTTTCCTTAAACACATCCACCTGTAGTTCCACCGACTTGTACAGTTCCACTTCCACCCCGAAATTGGTTTTGGCGACGGTTTCCCAAGTCAGGGCGCTTACGCCTATTTCGCCTTCCCATCGTCCTGCCCTGTAGTAGGTAGCATCGCTCGTCCCCCATGTATAGCCGTCGCCCGCGCCTATGGTGGTAATGTATGCGAAACGGCGTCCTCCAAGGTTGTCGTTTCCCGCCAGCCCGTGCGAAACGCGGAACTTGACTTTGGAAAAAACATCATGCACGGACGCCATGAACGGTTCTTCGGACAACAGCCAGCCTGCGGCTACGGAAGGGAAAAAGCCGAAACGCTGCCCTTCGGCAAAGTTTTCCGACCCGTTGTAGCCGAAATTGACTTCCGCTATGTACCGCCGGTCGTAGGTATATGCGGCGCGTCCGGCAAACCCCTGGTTACGGTAGGGCAGTTTGTCGCCGTTGTCGTAACTGCGCTGGTTGTACAGCAACAGACCGTTGACCAGATGTTTGCCGAAAGAACGGTCGTACAGCAAACTTCCTTCAAGGTACATGCTGTTGTTGCCGTAGCTTGATCCGGCGGAATGACCTAAAAATTCCTGCCCGTACTCCTGCACGGTCAGGCTCAGTTTGCCCGTTTCGGGATCCCTTTCCGTGGCGGGGTTGTAATATTCCGGGTTTTTGGAACGGGTGACGCTTGTTTCGGAATAATTGTCGAACGAGAAAATTCCCCTCGCTTTCAAACCCGTGACGAACGAGATGTCCTGTTCCACGGTAAACACCGATTCTATTTTTGCATACGTGTTTCTTGCATAGCCCGTTTGCGTGGCTCTTGCCCACGGATTGTCCCTGAGTTGCCTTTTGGGCAGTTCCCCCGAAACGTATCGGGTGGGATGCACGTATGGAGGCGTTTCAAACGCGCCGGCAAACAAATTGTCGATGCTTTGCGGCGGCGCAACCCTGTTCTGCAAATACCCGCCGATATTGAACCGCAGCAGGGTGGTTTTCGTCACGTTCAAATCCACGTTTGTCCGCATGTTGAAGCGGTTAAGGCGCAGGTCGGAGTTCCACTCCTGAGCGTCGTCCCTTTCGATGATCCCGCTTTCGTGATAATACGCCGCAATGAACGAATAGCGGAGCAGTTCCGTCCCCCCGTTGATGTCCAGCGTTGTACGGGTATTGGAGGCATAATCCTTAGTGATGGCGTTCATCCAGTTAACGTCGGGATAGAGTTCGGGATCGTATCCCGTGCGGTATTTTTCAATCAGTTCCGGGCTTCTCAAATATTGTCCGTGCTGTTGCAGGTTGATGTCGTTCAGCAAGGTAAGATAATCGGCGGAATTGAGAAATTCGGGCAATTGCACCGGCGCCGTCACCGCATGTTCCACCTGTATGTTTACCACAGGTTTGCCTATTTTCCCCCGCTTGGTGGTGATCAGTATCACCCCGTTGGAACCTCTGACGCCATAGACGGCGCTTGCCGAAGCATCTTTCAGGACGCTGATGGATTCCACTTCCTGAATGTCAATATCGTTCAGCGACCGTTCGATACCGTCGATCAATACCAGCGGTGTACGGCTTCCTCCGCCGAAGGTGCTGATACCCCTGATCCAGAATTCGGAATTGTCGTATCCGGGTTCTCCGGAACGCTGCACGCCGATGATGCCGCCCAGATTTCCGACAAGGTTGTTGCTCAGCGAGCGCGTGGTGCCTGTTTTCAGCTTTGCCGGCTCAATGGTGGTGATGGAGGCAATGACCGACACTTTTCGCTGGGTGCCGTAACCGACCACTACCACCTCTTCCAGTTCGGTATCTACAGGCGT
Organism: Bacteroidales bacterium; assembly: GCA_031273395.1. Classification (GTDB taxonomy): domain Bacteria; phylum Bacteroidota; class Bacteroidia; order Bacteroidales; family UBA4181; genus JAIRLS01. Next base: position 19,010 of record JAISRX010000076.1, read on the forward strand.
GAGCCGTATTTCCAGCCGTTTCTGTTCGCCCACCGCCACAACAAAATTTCCATAACCGACAAAGGAAACCTCCAGTATGTTTTCGGGCAATACCTGAATGGAGAAATCGCCGTTGGCGTCGGTGATCGTTCCGCCGGTGGTTCCCTGTATATGAATGGTGGCGCCCGGCAACGGGTCGCCGTTTTCGTCCGTTACCCTGCCGGTAAGGGTAACGCCTTGCCGGACGGAAGACGCTACCGGAGCGCGCTTCAATACTACATGACGGTCTTTGACGGTATAAGTCAAACCTTTGCCTGCTACGATGGCGTCTAATATTTCATTGATGTTGCTGTCATGTTTTTCTACCGTAATGCGCATGTTTTTATCTATTTCGTCAATATTATAGAAAAACAGAAAGTCCGATTGCGCCTCCACCTGACGCAAAGCCTGCTCCAGCGGTTTGTTTACAATGGAGACGTCAAGCCCTGAGTTTTGTCCGTAACTCTCCAGTGCAAAAAACGACAGGATGACCGACATGCACAGGGAAAAGACCTTCTTCATCATTACTTCCCCTGCCGGTAAATTGATATTGTTTTTTCTAAAATTCATATTTTTAAAATTTTTGTTCTTTATTTATAATAATGTCTGCCGGCTAACGGCAAAAAAAATGCGCTACATTGTAAAAAACAATGCAACACATCGGCAAAATGTCAAAAAAAATGTATAACTTACGCGCGCGTCTGTGTCGCTCGCGCTCTCTCTCTCTCTCTCTCTCTCTCTCTCTCTCTCTCTCTGAGATATTCACGTCAAAATACATGCTATCAGGCGTTAAATAGGATAATATTAGATGGTTTTTTAACATGGTTTATTGGTTTTTTTATGGTTATTTATCCGGTTTTTTCATTATTTTTTTTCTTGAATGACGATCTTCGTTCCCCCTTCTTCCATAGCATATTGCATGGGAATGGAAAGTTGAATGATCTGTAGAATTTCCGATATTTTCTGCCCCGAATAGAACGCGCCGTTGAATTTTCTGCCGGCTAATTTTTCCGAAGCAATCGTAAATTTTATTCCATAGACGTTCCCCAGGCGGTGGAGCATGTTTTGGAGCGTTTCGCCGGAAAAGTAATAATTGCCTTCCGCCCATGAAGTAACCGCGCTCACGTCCGCCTGCCGGCGAACGGTAATAGCGCTGCGCAATTTGTTGTACACTAACTGCTGGTTGGGATACAAGATATTTTCGACGCCGGCGCCCGTATTTAACTTCACCTTTCCCTCTATCAGCGTGGTAACAAAAACGGAATCGGAAGGATATGCCATCACATTGAAGCGCGTGCCGAGGGCGGTAATTTCCTGTCCCTGCAACTTCACTACAAACGCCTTGTCCGCTTTTGCCACGTCAAAAAGGGCTTCTCCCTCCAGCCAGACATGGCGAACGGTTTTTCCGTAATCCGAACGGTAATAAATACGGGAAGTCTGTCCCAGCCGTATTTTCGTGCCATCGGGCAGTTCCACCGTATCGGCAAGCATGCCGTTACCGGATGCATAACGGAAGGTTTGCGCTTCCTGCATATCGTCCGCAGGTGAAAAATAAAGGAAATACCATGAAGTAAGCGCTACAGCGGCAGCAATTACCGCGGCATATCTCCATACGGGGATGCGCCGGATTTTTCCGGGCGACGGGGCAACAGCCTGCCGGCGAACTGCATGTTTGGACACAAGCCGCGACCAACTTTCTTCCATCTCCGGAAGCGGCTTGCCCGATTCGTAAATCGCTTTTATTTCAAAGAAAAATTTTTTGTTGTCGGGGTGTTCATTGATCCATGCAAACCACCTTGCCGTTTGTTCTTCATTCAAACGGCTCTCCAAAAAACCTATCAGCAATTCCGGTATTTGTTCTTGTTCCATTCTTGATATTTTCTCATATAACGAATGAAACGGAAAAAATACTCACAGGAAAACGAAAGAAATTATTTTAACGCAAAGTGCGCAAAGTGTGCCGCAAAGGACGCCGGAAAAACGCTTTGCGATCCTTGCGTTGATATACTGCACTCGGTTATAGTCTTGTGTTGTTTAGCCTGTCGTACCCCGCATTTCATACGGGGTTATCAAAGGGTAACGCCTGCGGCGTTTTACGTCCATGCAGGGCTGTGCACAACCCCGACAGGGGTTGCCTTTTGATAACCCCGTACAAGCAAAGCGCAGTGCGGGGTGCGAAAACTCAAAACTCAACCGAATGCAGTATAA
>JAISRX010000081.1 GCA_031273395.1 Bacteroidales bacterium
TGACGGCGTTGCAAACTTTGACGACGCAAACGCCGGTCCCGGCAAAACGGTAACCTTCTCCGGCTTTGCTCTGGGCGGTTCGGCGGCAGGCAACTATGAACTGACGGGACAACCGGCAAACGTTACGGCTGCCATCACCGCCGCCACATTGACAGTAACGCCCGATGCGGGACAAACGAAAATCTATGGCTCTGCCGACCTGCCTCTGGCATATACGGCAACAGGCTGGCAATACGGCGAAGACGAAACTCTTTTGAGCGGAGCCTTGAGCAGAGACGCAGACAATGACGTAGGAACATACGATATTACGCAGGGAACGCTTTATGAAACAAGCGGCAACTACGTTATTAGTTTTACGCCAAACGTAACGTTTTCCATCACGCCCAAGCCGCAAACCATCACGTTCAATCCAGCCGCCGTGCTGAGCCTCGAAGACGGAACATATACGCTGGCAGCCTCCACGGAAGACGGCGTTACGGTGAAATTCCGCATTGACGGCAGCGCTGCGGCAGCCTCAACAGACGCAGCCGACAACACGCTGCTCCACCTGATACAGTCGGGCAGCGTAACGGTAACGGCATACATCGACGATACCAACTATGCGGCAGCAGAGGCGTCGCGCACACTGACCATTGTAAGCGGCAACACCGGCGTGCTTTCGGTAACGGTGAGCAACGCTGCGCTGACGTCCGATAATATCTATCTGGCAAATTGCGGCGCACAGAGCGTAGAAATCTCCGTAACGCCTGCCGTAACCGGTTCGCAGGTGATACACAACGGCACGGCAGGCAATATCTTTACCGTTGCCCTGCCCCGCGCGGATATTTACCATGTTGCCTACACCGTGCAGTCGAGCGACGGCTCCGCGCAGGAGTACGCCCTGCAGGTGGAAAGCCGCTTTGCCTTTGACGATATTATAGGCGCGAAGTTCAATAATGTGCTTTTCGTAAACAACAACCCGTCAAACAACGGCGGTTACACCTTTACGGATTACGAGTGGTTCAAAGACGGACAAAGCATCGGCAGCGGTCAGTACTACTCGGCAGGACCAACCCGCAGCGACTTGCTCGACGCTACGGCAGCATATAGCGTAACGCTGACCACGCAGGACGGTAAAGCATTGCACGTGTGCCCGGGCAGCGTAACACTGCGGGCGTCGTCGCTGCAGGTATATCCCAATCCGGTGCGTCTCGGAGAAGAGGCGAGGCTCGAAAGTTCGGCTCCCGACAACAGCATCATCAGGATATACGACCTGCATGGCAGGCTTGTCGGCACGCAACAGCTCAACGGCGGCGCCGCGCGGGTACATTTACCCCAAACCATCGGCATCTACCTGATCACCGTGGGCAACGAAACGATAAAAGTGTCGGTAACGGAATAAATGATAACGGGGTTGCCTTAAAAGTCGATTGAAACGCAAAGAAACCGCAAAGGGCGGCACGGTTTACATCGCTGAACTGTCCCCTTTGCGAACCTTGCGAAGATGCTTTGCGCACCTTGCGGTTAAAAATATCTCTTTCGGGACAGCCCCTTAATGACAATAACAAATAAATAAAGATAAGATAACATGAATTTATATTTGAAAAACAGTATATTTTTCGCCGCCCTGTTTGTGGCAGCGGCAGTAACGGCGCAGCAGTCGCGCCACGAATTTTCGGTCGGCGCAGGCGGCGGTCTGTCAACCTTGAATGTCAAACCTGCGCTGGGCAAAGCCACGCAGGGATTTGGCGGCTTCTTCGGATTGGGATATACGTACCGCCTTTCCGAAAAATGGGAAGTAGGCACTGGAGTATCGGCGGCGCTGTTCAACAGCCGGCTCAACGCTTCGGAATTGAACGAAAGCTATCCATCCAGCGACGGCACGGAAGATGTTGAATACCGCTACAGGCTTTCCGGTTACAGCGAAAACCAGCAGGCGATACTGCTGAACATCCCCGTGATGCTGCGTTTCCAAACCGGCAAACTGTATGCGGCGCTTGGCGGCAAGGCGGGTATTCCGCTGAGCGCAACATACGACAGCAAAGCCGCCGGACTGACGGCGTCGGGATATTACGCCGCGTCCGACCTCACGCTGAACGACCCGCCGTTTATGGGTTTCGGCGAGTTTGCCAACCTGAGCGGCAAAGGGGATTTGGAGTTGAAGAGCGTGTTTTTCGCTTCGGCGGAACTGGGTTTGAAATGGCAACTGGGCGGCAAAACCGTTTTATACACGGGCGTGTATGTGGATTACGGCTTGAACAGCGCGCTGAAACCGCCTGCTGCCAATGCTCATCTCATAGACTACAGGGCAAGCGACGACTATCAACCCAATTCGGCGCTGACGTCGTCCAATGCAGGCAGGGCAATGGTTGACAAACTGAATCCGGTGGCGGCAGGCATAAAACTCAGTCTGGCTTTCGGATCGTCAAAATCGGGCGCATCGGCAGCGTCTGCGGCAGGCGCAACTGTTTCACAACCGGCGGCAGATGTACAGTTGGAAGAGGAACGCCGGCTCCAAGCTGCCGAAGAACAGCGCAAGGCAGAGGAGCAGCAGTTCAAAATTGCCGAAGAACAGCGCAAGGCAGACGAACAGCGGCTCAAAGTTGCCGAAGAACAGCGCAAGGCAGACGAGCAGCGTTTGGCGGAAGAAACCCGCAAAGCCGAAGAAACGCGCCTTTATGCGGAAGCGGTAACTCAAATACAGCAGCCGGTCAGCGGTTATTCGGTGGGCAGCGCGGAATTATCGCCGGAGAACAAATCCGACCTTGACGAAAAAGCGGCGCTGCTGCAACGCCACCCAAACATGAATGTGCTTATCGAAGGACACACCTGCAACATAGGCACGCATGCCGTGAACATCACAATAGGTCAAAACCGCGCAAACGTTGCCAAAGATTACCTTGTGCGGAAAGGCATTGCGGCAACCCGCATCACCACCGTCTCAAAAGCCGAAACCGAACCCGTTGTCCCCAACACTAACGAGGAAAACCGGCGGAAGAACCGGAGAGTGGAAATCAAAATTGAGAATTGACAGAGGAAAATGCCTCTGACGGGTGGCGGGGTTAAACCCTATATCTAAATCTTTTACTGCAAAGGCGCAAAAATAAAATCAATAACCAAATGACATTACCGGAATATGGATGACACATTGAAATTGCCCGTAATCATATCAATAAAAACATGACAATATCCCCAATATTAATTAACCGGAAAATCTTTTTATCATGGAATTTTTAATTTTGGTTCAATTTTTGAAGTATGAATATACAAACAATTTTGATAGATGAATATATTTGTTGCCTTTAATATTTCTGTTTGTGAAGCATCTTTGGACGGGACATACTAAATTTCTGGTGATCGGCTTGTTATGCGTGTGTACGACAGCATTGTTGCAGGCGCAGCATATCAAACTGCCTCAGGACATTGTGAAAGCATTGGAAACGGGCAATGCCAAAGAGATTTGCAAGCGGTTCAATTCTTCCGTAGAACTGATTTTAAATCAAAATCAGGATGTGTACGGGAAATCGCAAGCCGAACAGATTTTAAAAAACTTTTTTGAGATCAACGGACCGCGTTTTAAATATAAAGACTTGCATTCCAGCGGCAAGGAGGAGTCGCATTGCAATGTGATAGGGCAATTGTACACCAGCAAAGGTATTTACAGGGTATATATTTATATCAAAAACGGACAGATTTACCAAATGCGGTTGGATAACGACTAAAACCATGATGGATCAAGATTTTCTGAATACATTCATTGATAACGCCTTCAAGGAAGATATAGGAGACGGCGATCATACCTCCTTGTCGTGTATTCCGGCATTGCAGCAGGGTAAAGCGCGGTTGCTGGTAAAACAGGCGGGCATACTTGCCGGAGTAGAGGTGGCGGAACATATTTTCCGCAGGTTCGACGTTTCATTGCAAATGAACGTTTTACTCGAAGACGGAACGGAAGTTGTCCCCGGAGACATTGCCTTTACGGTGGAAGGCAAAGTTATTTCCATTCTTCAATGCGAACGCTTTGTGCTGAACCTGATGCAACACATGAGCGGTATTGCTACACAGACACATCAGTATGTCGGGAAATTGGCGGGAACAACTGCCAAATTGTTAGACACGCGCAAAACAACTCCGGGCATGCGGCTGCTGGACAAGGAAGCCGTCCGTATCGGCGGCGGGGTAAATCACCGTACCGGCTTGTTCGACATGATCCTGATCAAGGACAATCATATTGATTTTGCGGGCGGCATCGAAAATGCCATCGACCGCGTACACGAGTATTTGCAGAAGCACGGAAAAACGCTGAAAATTGAAATTGAGGCGCGCAGCCTGAGCGACATAGAACGTATTCTCCGACACAACAGGATAGACCGCATCATGCTGGATAATTTCGATACGGAAACCACTGCAAAAGCCGTGAAATTGATAGGGGGGCGCTATGAAACGGAATCTTCGGGAAATATTACCGCCGCCAACATTCGCGATTACGCGCTTTGCGGGGTAGATTACATCTCCTCAGGGGCGCTTACTCATCAGGTGAAAAGCCTTGACATGAGCCTTAAAGCGGTGAACGAATAATGCGGGTTCACCGGATGGGAGACGGAGCGGATATCGTTCTGGTCTGTTGCATCCGTTCGATAATGGCGTCAGCGGCGGCAAAACACTGCAATTGCTGCTCAATGAGGCTGATGGCTGCATGATCGCCGCAAGCGACTTTGCCGAAGTTGATCAGGTCCTGTTTGCAGATGTTCCGCTCGTTATACGGATCGAATACCATGCTGTCCACCACGTCATATTCATAATAGTGCTTTTCGATCACCGACTGAAAAACGTCCGCTTTCAATTCCATGTCGGGATAGTAAAACATGACTTCCAGTTTCGGATTTCCCGCGGCATACGTCTGCATGTTCAGGTGTACCATACTGCCGTTGTCGCATTGCAACCTGCATTGCAGCAGATCGGAATGGACTTCCGGCTTGCTCCATGTATGAATATCTATTTTGGTGATGTTCGCCGAGAGAATACCAAGCACGAATGTCAGATCGTAAGGCAGTTCGGATTTCACCTGCATGCAAAAATCTTCCGTCGACTGCGGCAGTTGATGCATGATTTCCACGGTTTGCGGCGTTTTATTCAATTCGGCAATTGATTCGTACACGGAACAATAGTTGTGCCTGACGCCCAATTGCACGGTTTTCCCCGATTCGTAGGCAAGTTTGGACAGGTATTGCATCTCATCCAGCGTGAGCCGGTGAGGATGGGCAATATACACATGTTTCAATGCTTTCAGTGATTTTTCCGCCAGCGACATGATGTTGGGAAAGTCGGAGGCAATATCAATAACGTCGGAATACCTGAACAACGCATCCAGCGACGAATAGGATACCAAACGGTATTTTCTCGCAAAAAGCATTGATTCACGGCTCTCCGGCGCATAACAACCTACGATCTCGTAGGTATTGTTTGCCGACAAGACAGTCACGTGCAAGTGCGCCGGTACTTCCGTTCCTATAATTCCTATTCGAACCATACAATAATATTTATTGTGCAAATATATAACAATGTATTTACATGCGGTATCTTTTCCAAAAATAACTTTTCAACCGGATACTGTTAATAACATATAACATCTTATTAACCAATTTACCGGTGGTTTTCATTTATTCACAAACGGAAAATGTCCCGAAATATTTTGCAGGAACGTATTTTTTTGACGCTACAGCATAAAAAAAGGGGCGTCGTCGCCCCTTTTCCCATTAACACACACAGAAACCAGATTCATGGGAGAACCTGTGATTCTTAACCGTAATGTCTCAACTACATATGAAGATTATCAGATTCATTATATAGAACGCCTGTGAATAAAAAAAGTTTTTAAAGACGATAATAAAATTGGAGAAACTTGTCCAAGTATTGTATCTTTGCCTCCGAATTTAATTGTAAAAACAGCATCAAATGGCAAAAACAAACGGACGACAAAGTAAAGGATCAGCGCCCATTACGGATACCACCCGCGTGATAGGAGTGGAAGCAGGACGTCTCCCGCCACAGGCTATTGACCTGGAAGAAGCCGTACTGGGGGCTATCATGCTCGAAAAGGAAGCCATTTATGAAGTCATTGAATTTCTCAAACCCGAATGTTTTTACAAGGAAGCCCATGCCAAAATCTATCAGGCGATTATTGACCTGTCTTCCCGCGAAGAACCGATTGACCTGAAAACAGTACCGCACGAACTTCGCCGCAAGGAAGCGCTGGAAGAGGTGGGTGGCGCGTATTACATTGCCCAGCTTACCAACCGCGTGATGTCGTCGGCTCATGTGGAATTTCATGCCCGCATCATTTTCCAGAAATACATCCAGCGGGAACTGATCCGCGTATCGACCGGCGTTTTGGAACGCGCCTTCGACGACAGTACCGACGTGGAAGAACTGCTGAACACCTCCGAGCAGGCAATATTTGAAATATCGCAGGGAAGCATTAAAAAAGACGTGCAACCGATCAATCTGCTACTGAAGAATGCGCTGGCAAATATTGCCGAAGCGGGAAAGCGCGAAGGGACGCTGATAGGCGTTCCGTCAGGGTTTACCAAACTGGACAGGCTTACGGCAGGCTGGCAGCCTACCGATCTGGTGATCATTGCAGCGAGACCATCGATGGGAAAAACCGCTTTTGTACTGTCGATGGCACGAAACATAGCGGTGGATTGCGGGCAGGCAGTAGCGTTGTTTTCGCTGGAAATGTCCTCCCTTCAACTTGCCACCCGCATGATCATATCCGAAACGGAACTGGATTCGGATAAAATCCGGACAGGAAAACTAAGTTCCGACGACTGGAACTATCTGAATACAAAAATAGCCGCCCTTTCGGAAGCGCCTGTTTATATTGACGATACTCCCGCCCTGTCGGTATTTGAATTTCGCGCCAAGTGCCGGCGACTGGTACAGCAATGCCATATCCGCATCGCCATCATCGACTACCTGCAACTGATGACATGGGCAGGCGATACCAGAGGCAACCGCGAACAGGAAGTGTCCAACATCTCCCGCTCGCTCAAGGCGATAGCCAAGGAACTGAACATTCCCATCATCGCCCTGTCGCAGTTGAACCGCGGAGTAGAGAACCGGACGGGCATGCAGAACAAAAGACCGCAATTGTCCGACCTTCGCGAGTCAGGAGCTATAGAACAGGACGCCGACATCGTCGCCTTCATCCACCGTCCCGAATATTACGGATTTATAGAGAACGACAAAGGCGAGTCACTGCAGGGGATCGCCGAAATTATCATTGCCAAGCACCGCAACGGGGCATTGGACAACATACAATTGAGATTCAGGCATCAGTTTGCCAAATTTGTCGAACTGGAAACCGACAGTTTGAGTTATGATTTAGGATCCACACAGACACTTCAGTCGAAGATGAACGAAGACAATTTGGCGGATGAAACGTCCGGTGCGTCATTTCCGGAAGCCGTTTCCACCGCACCGGTCGAAACGCCGTTTTGATCTTCACCGGATGTCGATACCATAAAATAATATAATTTTTCAAGTATGACGGATTTTTTAAACGACCTGAACGACATACAGCGCGAAGCGGTCATGAACTATGACGGAGCTTCGCTGATCATTGCAGGAGCGGGATCGGGCAAAACGCGCGTGTTGACCTACCGCATTGCCTATCTGTTGACACAGGGGGTGCCCCCGTGGAGTATTCTGGCGCTGACCTTTACCAACAAAGCCGCCGAAGAGATGATAGACCGTATTGCCGCGCTGGTGGGAGAAGAGGAAGCCCGCCGTCTGTGGATGGGAACCTTCCATTCGGTGTTTTCCCGCATCCTCCGCACGGAAGCTGCCGCAACGGGCTATCCGCCCAAATTTTCCATATACGACGCACAGGACGCCAAAAATGTGATCAAACAGATCATCAAGGATATGAATCTGGACGACCAGACCTACAAAGTGAAAGAAGTGTACGGGAGCATATCGGCAGCAAAAAACAACCTGATTACCCCTGCCATGTACGAGGCGGATTCTTTCCTCGCCAAGAAGGACACGGAAAGAAAACGTCCTCTGACGGCGCAAATCTACAAAACATACACCCAACGCTGCCTCAAAGCAGGCGCAATGGATTTTGACGACTTGCTGCTCAATACCAACATTCTTTTCCGCGATCATCCCGAAATACTGGACAAATACCGGAATTTTTTCCGTTATATTCTGGTGGACGAGTATCAGGATACCAATTCGTCGCAGTACATGATTGTGAAGAAACTGGCGCAACTGCGCGGCAACATCTGCGTAGTGGGCGACGACGCCCAAAGCATTTATGCGTTCAGGGGAGCGCGCATCGAAAACATCCTGAACTTCAGGAAAGACTATCCCGATTATAAAATCTTCAAACTGGAACAGAATTACCGTTCCACACAGAATATTGTAAATGCAGCCAATACGCTCATCGAAAACAACCGGAACAGGATACGGAAAAACGTGTTTTCCGAAAACGACCGGGGCGACTTGATCCGTGTATTCCGCACGGGATCGGATCAGGAAGAAGGATACGCAGTGGCGGCTTCCATTGTGGAGATGGCGCACCGGCACAGACTGAACCACAAGAATTTTGCCATACTGTACCGAACCAACGCCCAGTCGCGTATTTTTGAAGAAGCGTTGCGCAAACGAAATATTCCCTACCGGATTTACGGAGGACTGTCGTTTTACGAGCGTAAAGAAGTCAAAGATGTGCTGGCATACGGGCGTTTGTTAGTCAATCCGAAAGACGACGAAGCCTTCAAACGCATCATCAATTTTCCCTCGCGCGGCATCGGCAACATCACCCTCAGCCGCTTGGAATCAGCTGCCAACCGGTTGGGGCTGCCGTTATGGGAAGTTGCCTGCGGAAACGAACTGCCGCCCGACATAACGGGCAGCGCGCGCGAAAAAATCCGGCAGTTCATTCATTTCATCGGCGAACATGCGAAAGACAGCGCCTCGCTCGACGCTTACCAGCTATTGCACCGGATAGTGTTGGCTACCGGTATCATCTCGTCCCTGCAATCCGAAAAAACGCCCGAAAACATCAGCCGGCTGCAAAATATAGACGAGCTGCTGAACGGCATCCGCGAATTTGTGGAGGAAAACGCATCCGGATCGGACATTGTCACGTTAGACCAATATCTGGCAAACGTCTCCCTGCGCACCGACGCCGACAACGATCAGGGAAAAGACGCCGACAGTGTAGCCGTCATGACGGTACACGCGGCAAAAGGACTTGAGTTTGATGTGGTGTATATTGTGGGGATGGAAGAAAACCTGTTTCCTTCGCAGATGATCTCGTCCATGCAGGAGATCGAGGAAGAACGGCGGTTGTTCTACGTAGCGCTGACACGGGCGCGGCGCAACGTTTTCCTTTCCTGCGCCGGCACGCGCTTCCGTTGGGGATCATTGTCCTCCTCCGCGCCCAGCCGTTTCATCAAGGAGATAGACCCGCAGTATCTGGATTTGGCGGAAAACAACATGAGAAACGGTCTCCCGCAAATAATACCTCAAGCGTCCGTACCCGTCTTTTCGTCGAAAAACGCTGCCTTGCCGCACCGCACGCCACCGTATCCGGACGGCAAAAACGACCGGCTGACTGATACGCCCGAACCGCAGGATCAACACGAAAGGATAAAACCGGGCATGACCGTCGAACACGAGCGGTTTGGACGTGGAAAGGTGCTTAGTCTGGACGGCAACGGATCCAACGCCAGGGTAGTTATTCACTTTGGCGCTGCCGGACAAAAACAACTGCTGGTGAAGTTTGCCAAACTGAGGATCGTATAGGAATGAAAAATTAATCACTTATCTCCCTGTCGTTTGCAGGTTCATTGTCCTGAAAGAACGGATTTTCATCACCGCGGGTCGCCCGCCTGCGGTGATGAAAATCAAGCCCATCCGGGCTAAACCCGTCATACTTTATTTATTTGGTTCTGCCGCTATTTGTGTGGAAACAGGTCTAAGAAGTTGTCGATAAATATACTATGCTCGGTTGTAGTCTTGTGTTTTTTAGCCTGTCGTACCCCGCCCCGCATTTCATACGGGGTTATCAAAGGGTAACGCCTGCGGCGTTTTACGTCTATGCAGGGCTGTGCGCAACCCCGACAGGGGTTGCCTTTTGATAACCCCGTACAAG
>JAISRX010000102.1 GCA_031273395.1 Bacteroidales bacterium
TATGAAGTGGACGCCATCGGCTATTTGGTCAAACCCATCGAACCCGCCAAGTTCCAAAAAGCCGTCGAAAAAGCGATAGCCTACCATTCCCTGCTGTTGGAGGAGGAGAAAAAGACGCTGGAAAATATCGAAGACGACTGCATTTTCGTCAAATCAGATCGCCGTTATTTCAAGGTAAACCTGAAAGAGATTCTGTTCGTCGAGGGATTGAAAGATTACGTCATCATCCAGTTGAACGGTCGGCGGATTATTACCCGGATGACCCTGAAAAACATGCAGGACTTGCTCCCGAAAAGCATATTCCTGCGCATCAACCGCTCCTACATCGTGAACAGGGAGCAGATTGATTCGTTCGACAACAACGATGTGTTCATCAAAACGCATGAGGTAGCCATTGGCATTTCCTACCGCGAGGCGTTCCTTAAGGAGTTGATGGGATAAAAGCAATCGTCAGGAAAGAAAACCGTCCGTTTCAAAAAAAATGTACTTTTGCGGCAACAATCTACATAAATTGAAGATGAGGTATATTGGAATTTTATCAACAGTGTTTCTTTTGCTTTTCGCCCTTCATTTGGCGGCGCAGCAGCAGGTGCAGACCATCCGGGGAGTCGTTTGCGAGAAGAACACGCGGGAGCGGCTGACGAGCGCATTCTTCAAATCGACGGTAACCTTACCCAGTTCTTTCGTATGGATTTTCCCTGCAACCACCGACTTTACCGCTGACGTCTTTCCCCCGAAAACGTTCAGATAACCGTTAGTAAACTTGGGCGAGTATGCCGAGAAATCACTCAAATCACGCCTCAAACTTTCCATCACGAAGTCTGCCGCAACCGGCAAATCTTTAATATCTACAGCTATTTTCATCTTATATTTATATTTTTACTTAAAACAAAAACTATATTAAAAACTGTTTATTACAAAAATTGTATCAAAATTATATCAGTAATCATAATTGGCATATACAAAATTAAAATTGTTATATACGAAATCCGAATTGTCATGTTTGGAATCCGAATTGTCATGTTTGGAATCCGAATTGTCATGTTTGGAATCCGAATTGTCATGTTTGGAATCAGAATTGTCATGTTGGGAATCGGAATTGTCATGTTAGGAATCGGAATTGTCATGTTGGGAATCGGAATTGTCATATTGGGAATCGGAATTGTCATGTTGGGAATCGGAATTGTCATGTTGGGAATCGGAATTGTCATGTTGGGAATTGGAATTGTCATGTTGGGAATCGGAATTGTCATGTTGGGAATTGGAATTGTCACGTTGGGAATCGGAATTGTCACGTTGGGAATCGAAATTGTCACGTTGGGAATCGGAATTGTCATATTGGGAATCGGAATTGTCATATTGGGAATCCGAATTGTCATATTGGGAATCCGAATTGTCATGTCAGGAATCGGAATTGTTATATTTGGCAGCCCGCCTGTAGTGGTTGCGAGCGACGGGGATGTGCCGGCGTCGTTGTGCGGGGAGCTACACGTTGAAGCGGAAGTGCATGATGTCTCCATCGTGCACGACATACTCCCTGCCTTCGACGGCGATTTTTCCGGCGTCGCGGCAGGCAGCCTCCGATCCGTAGCGGATATAGTCGTCGTATTTGATCACTTCCGCGCGGATAAATCCCTTTTCAAAGTCGCTGTGGATCACTCCTGCTGCCTGTGGCGCTTTGGTGCCGCGCGTGCACGTCCATGCGCGGGTTTCGTCCTTTCCCGTGGTGAAGAACGTTTCCATGCCCAGCAGGTGGTATGCCGCCCTGATCAGCCGCGCGGCTCCCGGCTCCTGCAGTCCCATCTCTTCGAGAAACATGCGGCGTTCCTCAGGGGTATCCAGTTCGGCTATCTCGGCTTCCGTCCGGGCGGCTACCACGAGCGTCTCCGCGTTTTCTCCGGCGAGGGCTTCGGCGACCGCCTCCACGTGCCTGTTGCCGGCAACTGCCGATCCCTCGTCCACGTTGCACACGTAAAGCACCGGCTTTTCGGTGAGCAGGAAGAAATCCCGCGCCGTCCTGCGGTCGTCCCTGTTTTCGAGCAGCACGCTGCGCGCCGGTTTTCCCTGCCGCAGGGCGTCGCGGTACAGCGTCAGGATTTCGCAGGCGCGCCGGGCGGTTTTGTCGCCTCCCGTCTGTGCCTGCTTCCACACCTTGTCGATGCGCGCCTCCACCGTTTCGAGGTCTTTGATTTGCAGTTCCATGTCAATGATCTGCATGTCGCGCACCGGATCGACCGAACCGTCCACGTGGGTCACGTTCCCGTCGTCGAAGCAGCGCAGCACGTGTATGATGGCGTCCGTTTCGCGGATGTTTGCCAGAAACCTGTTGCCCAAGCCTTCGTTTTTGCTTGCCCCCTTCACTAATCCTGCAATATCGACTATCTCCACGGTTGCCGGCACAACGCGCTGCGGACTGTCTATCTCGGCAAGCCGTCTTAAGCGCTCGTCCGGCACCGCAATAACGCCCACGTTAGGCTCTATCGTGCAAAAAGGAAAATTCGCCGCCTGCGCCTTGACATTCGACAGACAGTTGAAAAGCGTGGACTTGCCTACGTTGGGCAGCCCTACAATACCACATTGAAGCGCCATTTGTATGAAAATTTGATTGCCGCAAAGATAATGGAAATTTGATAACGGACGGTTGAAAATCGAAAATCGACACGTATCCAACAGACAACTTACAGTTCGATGCGGCAAAAAAGCAGGAGAAAACGCGTCTGCATGCCACAAAAACGCTACCTTTGCAGTGACATTTTATAACAAAAAATCTAAAAACCATGCCAACAGCAGTAAAAACAAAAAACGGCAAATCCGGCGGCAAAGCGGAAAAGAAAAAATGCACATCATTTTATGAAAATACACAGGGGTAAGTATTTTTATTGATTCCAACGTTGATTATAGATGATTTTGTTGCAAGAACCGGAGATACCCGTGAATACAACTTATCGCAATACCATACGTTGCCAACCGGTCGGGACGGAATTTTGATCACCCATACTCTTATCCCTTCATCAAAAAGCGTTTACGTTTTATCCTGATTTTCAAATCCCGATCAACATCCTGTTCCAATTTTCCCTCTTTGTCTTGAGCGTTTCCTACAAACTGTCCCCGAAATCCTGTTTGAATTTGGCGATCAACTGCTGCGTCCAGTCCGAAACGGGTTCCAGTCCGCCCATGAAGAAACGCAGAACAGGCGGCTCATACACGAATTTCAATCCGCCTATCAGCCGGCGGTTTTCGTACAGCCATGTCAGGCGGTCTTCCACATACTTGATTTGCGAGAGCGTGAACACGCGGCGCGGAACAGCCAGCCGCAACAGTTCCATGTCGGCGTAGGTTTCGTTTCCGTTTTCGTCGCGCTGATTGGACACCGACCCGCGTTCCATTCCGCGCACGCCGGAAATAAGGTAGAAGGCGGCTGCCAGCGCTCCTGCGGGATATTGCGTTTGGGGGATATGTTCGCAAAGGCGCATGGCGTCCACGTGCGCGCCCAGCACGCCTGCCGGAGTGACCATCGGCACGCCTTTGGCGGTAAGGGCGTTCACTAAATATGCAATGTAGCGGGGGCTTTGGCAGATCATCGTTTCATCCAGCGTTTCGTACAATCCTACCGCCATTGCTTCTATTTCGCGGACGGAAATCCCTCCGTAGGTCAAAAATCCTTCAAAGAGGGGAATCAGGGCTTCCAGTTCGCGATAAACGGACAGCTCGTCCGTACAGATGCCTCCCCCGCGCGAGGAGCTGAGCTTGCGTGCGGAAAAATAAACAATGTCCGCCAGTCCTGTCATGATGGCGATGATTTCTTCCATGGACGAACCGGCAAATTCGGGTTCGCGTTCCATGATCAGATAGGCATTTTCACCCAGCAGGCTGGCGTCCAGCACTATACGTAGTCCGTACCGGTCGGCTACCGCCCGGACTGCGCGCATGTTGGCGATGGAAAACGGTTGCCCGCCTATCAGGTTGGTGGAGGCTTCCATGCGGATGAACGGAATGTTTTCCACGCCTGTTTCCCTGATCACCGCTTCCAGTTTTTCCACATTCAGGTTGCCCTTGAAGGGATGCGAGGAAGAAATGTTGTAGGCTTCATCGTAAAGCAGTTCCACGATGCGTCCCCCATACTGGGTGATGTGCGCCAGGGCGGTGGTAAAGTGATAGTTCATCGGTATCAGGTCGCCTTTTTTCTTGATGTAGGCGCAGGAAAGGATGTTCTCGGCGGCGCGTCCCTGATGGACGGGCAACAGGTATTTCTTCTTCAACACGTCTTCTACCGCCTTCTGCAAGCGGAAAAAACTCTGGGAACCGGCATAGGCGTCGTCAGCATGCATCATGGCGGATATCTGCATGTCGCTCATGGCGTTGGTGCCGCTGTCGGTAAGCATGTCCAGAAAAACGTCTTTCGTGCTTAGCCTGAACGTGTTGAAACCGCCTTCATGCAAGGCTTCCAGCCGCCGTTCTATCGGAACGAGGTTTAATTTTTGTACTACGCGCACCTTGTGCAATTCCAGTGGAATATCTTCTCCATTGTAAAACTTGATCTTTACGGGATTTTCTCTGCTCATCTCCAATTTCAATAATATTTCGGTTAAAAAATCGCAAAGATATTCAAAATAATTATTCCGCACGATCATTCCGCACATTTTTTTACGGCAGCCGGTTTCAGCGGCGGAAAAACGGCGGCGGCAATGACGGTTCCACAGGCGTTTCCCCAAGGAAACGTCAAAAAATAATGATGATCTTATCGCCCCGTTGTTTCACTCCGTTCGAAATAACATGTCGGGGATTCGGAAATGGTCACCTTTATTCTCCAACCGATACTCAGGCATTGTCATTAAGGAATGGCGAATAAAAAACTTATAACGGATATGAAATTCGATCTCGAAGAGGTCACATGTTTATAGAAGCAATGTACCCTTTGTTGTACGACCCCGTCGGGGTCGAATGGAAACACAACATCGTTTTTCACCTGTTTATAATTTCAATTATCGAATCCTCCGCCGCGACATTGTAGAAATGTGGCATACTGTGTCTCTGCGGCAGCATTAAGCCCGAAGGGCTTGATTTTCATAACCGCAGGCGGGCGACCTGCGGACAGGAATATCCTCGATCACATTCATTATCCCAACACACCGTGTTGGGATAAATGAATGGATATTACGAATACGTCCTGAAAGGACAATTAACCTGCAAACGATACAGTTATAAGTTATTAATTTATTTCACGTTCCTAAATAAGTATATCCGGAGAACCACCCCCTGCCCCCTCCGGAGGAGGGGAATCCCCTGTACACGACGGGTGAGATTACCATCCCGGATGAAGCGTTTATGTCAATAAATGATCCGTTTATTGATGGACAACTCCTCAGGCATTGTACCAAAATAAACGATACATTTATTCCCGTTCCGTCCCTGTATGGCATTCTCCCTCCCCCCTCTCCAAAATGGAGAGGGGCTGGGGGGTGAGGAAAAACCCCCAATTCCGTTTTGTCCTCACCCCAAAAACGAAATAAACAAATGATACATTATATTTACGGACGATTCCTTAACCGAATTATCTCCATGTACGTACAATTCCGAAATTTTCCGTAGTTTTGCATTGTGTTAATTAAGGGATCCGAACCGAATAACCTGTCATACGGCAGTCGGGAAAGGGCGGCAGTTGCTCGAAGACCGTCTGCCTGCATCCGTTATGAGTTTCCCGTCCCCCGTTGAAACATATAAAAGCAAAGGGAATTGTCAGAAAAATAAACCTATGGAATCTTTTTCCTTATTGGAGTTGAACCGGCATATCCGGCAAGCGCTCCGGCAATCGGCTGCCGGGCTGTACTGGGTCACGGCGGAGATCAATGGGGCAAGTGTCAGCAGCGCGGGACACTGTTTTCTGGAGTTGATCGAAAAGGAAAGCGCCGGCGAACGGATCGTAGCCAAGGCGAAAGCGAACATCTGGGCGAGCCGCTTCGCCATGTTGCATCCTTATTTCAAAACCATGACCGGACAGGAACTTTCCGTCGGGTTGAAGGTGATGCTTCAGGTAAGCGTGGAGTTTCACGAACTTTACGGTTTCAGCCTGCAGGTAACGGATATTAATCCCGTTTTTACGGTGGGCGATCTGGCGTTGCAAAAACAGTCCGTTTTGCGGCAACTGACGGAGGAAGGGGTTATAGACATGAACAGGGAGTTGGAATTGCCTGCCGTGCCGCAACGGATTGCGGTCATCTCATCGGAAACGGCTGCCGGATACGGCGATTTTTGCGATCAGCTGCATCACAACGGCTGCGGGTACGCTTTCCGGCACACGCTTTTCCCTGCCGTGATGCAGGGCAACGAAGCCGAAAACTCCATCATCGATGCACTGGAACGGATATTCGAGCAGGAAGACGGATTTGACGTGGTGGCGATCATCCGCGGCGGCGGGTCGCAAAGCGATCTGAACTGCTTCAACAGCTACCGTATGGCGTGTTGCATGGCGCAGTTTCCCCTCCCCATCATCACCGGAATAGGACACGAACGCGACGAAACCATTGCCGACCGGGTAGCATTCATGTCCCTGAAAACGCCTACCGCCGTTGCCGAATACCTGATCGGCAGGGCGTCGCTGTTCGACGGTTATTTGCAGGAACTGTCGCAGCGCTTACACGGGGCGGCTGAAAAAATCCTGCAAGCGCACGCAGAGAAACTGCAGGCACAGTCGTATCGCCTGCGCCATGTTTTGCAGGAGTTTATTCATAAACGGGAGAAAACCATACAGGAATATACGTTCAGGTTATCGCATGCCGCCACTGTCTCGCTGGCGCGCAGACGGGACGAACAGCGTCAATGGTCGGAGTTGCTGCAAGCCTCTGCAAGGAAAATGTTGCGGGAACGGAAAGCGCAACTGCTGTGGATAGACAACAAGATCAGCCTGCTGAATCCGGAAAAGCTTCTGGAACGCGGTTATTCCCTCACGTTGTCCGAAGGAAAGGCGGTGCGCAGCATCAGTAGCCTGAAGGAAGGACAAAAGCTGGAAACGGTGTTCAAAGATGGAAAAGCGGAAAGCGTGGTGACCGCCCTCAATCATGCCGGCTTATTTTCGTGACTGATAGATCCAGAAACGGATCAGCAGATAGCCGAACAACATGCCGCCTATGTGGGCGAAATGGGCTATGTTGCTTCCCGGCTGTGCTATTCCCAGATACAGTTCAATACCGCCGTAGGCAAGTACAAACCATTTTGCCTTGAGGGCAACGGGCGGAAAGATGAGCATCAGCCTTACGTTGGGGTACATCATGCCGAAGGCGAGCAGCAAGCCGAAAACGGCGCCCGAAGCGCCAACGGTGGGAATATTCATCAGTTCGTCAGCCATTTTGTTCATCACCTCAAACGCCGCCTGCGCATGCGACAAATCGCCGGACGCGGACAGCCACCCGTCATACAGCCGGTAGCAATAGGAAATAAAATTATGGTTAAATCCGTCCCTGTGCGCATCAATGAATTGCTTGAACATTTCCGGTGAAGGAGCATTGTCGAAAGCGGAAATATCCGATTGCATCCCACCGAATATGCAGTAATTGACAAAAGTATGCAGCGCCGCCGCACCGATGCCGGTAAACAGGTAATAGAACAGGAAACGTTTGCCGCTCCATGCGTTTTCGATCGGAGTACCGAACATCCAGAGCGCATACATGTTGAAAAAAATATGCATGAGGCCTCCGTGCATGAAGATATGCGTAACGAACTGGTAAGGCTCAAACAGGGACGACCCCGGATAATACAGCGCCAGATGACGCATCAACGGATTGTACCCCGCCTGCCGTTCAAAAAAATAAGTGGCGGCAAACAGCAATACATTGATGATCAATAAATTTTTAACCACAGGTGAAATCCTGTTCATACAATAATATATTTGAATACGACGGACAAACATACGGGAAAATTTTGTGATTTACAAATGGCAGGGGCGTATCTCAGGATCAACGCAGGGACGGCGCTTGGATATGCCGTAACAGAAAGTGTCGTCCCTGCCCCTGTTTCTTATCATCCTGTTTTTATGTCTCTCGAACATCTCTACAACTTCGTTTATCCCTTTGATTTTAGCGCTTTTCGCATTTTGTTTCCATATATGAGCCGGCGATAGTGTCGCTTGTGGCGTCTGCCGGTAAAGTATCTTCCGAAAATTTTCCTTCACACGCATCTGTTTCTCCGTGCAATTTTCCATCATACAAAGATGCACCTTTTTCTTTTCCACACAAATAACGGTAGAACCCCGAAAGAAATATTTTCAACCGCAAATGGAGCGAATGTCATCACTCCTGCGTTACGCCGCCTTTGCGACCAGACTCCCGTATCCATACAAAACGTTATAGCGCCGAAAAAACATGCCCGATTTTTGTTTTTGTAGAAATTTCACGTACATTTGCCCTTTCATAAGTCAATATGCCTGAAACTCATAAAAACAAAAAATTGTTTCGCAACTTGAAACACACTTACCGGCTGGTCTTTTTCAATGATAACAACTTTGAAGAAGTATGGCATGTGCGTTTTACGTTGATCAACGTGCTCTCCGTCATAGGGACGGTGTGTCTTCTTCTGGTGGGAGGATCCATTGCGCTGGTGATGTTTACACCCATGCGCGAATGGGTTCCCGGCTATCCTACCCAAGCCATGCGCAACCGGTTGGTGGAAAATGTTCTGCGGATGGATTCACTGGAATATGAAATCCAGCTTCGCGACAAGTATTTTCATACGGTAAACGCCATTGTTTTGGGACGCGAACCGGAATTGACCGATCCCCATGCGGAAGGAACAAATACCGATTATACCGGGATCACCTTTAACCGCTCTGAGGAAGATTCCCTGCTGCGCAGACAGGTAGAAGAGGAAGAACAATTCAATTTCGTGATGCATGCCAATCCCGGTGGTGAGTCCTCCGTCATGAAAATGCACTTTTTCAAGCCGATAGAAGGTCTTGTTACCAACAAGTTCGATCTGCAAAGCAATCATTTC
>JAISRX010000108.1 GCA_031273395.1 Bacteroidales bacterium
TGCGGGGTAGCGATGCCGCAGGCGAGCGCAGTGCGGGGTAGCGATGATGGGATTGTCGTACACCCTTGACAAGGTGGCATGCCCCCTTGTTAAGATACAGGCACTGTAGAGACGCGGCATGCCGCGTCTCTACTTATAATACGATGTACAGATGCTTTTTGCGTCGTCGAGGATGTTGACCTCTACATAGATTTCCCTGTCTTCCATGTACAGAACGGTATTGTTGTCGGTGAAAGGCACTCCTTGTACTATTCCTATGTCATACCGTTCATACAGCTGCGCATAAACCGTTTTGCGGGTAAATTCCGTTTTATTGACGTAAGCGTCCACCCAAAACAAGTCCCCGTTGTTGTTGAAGAAGTAATTGACGGAAGCATTAAATTCATTGTTTGAGAGGTATCGCAATAAATGATCACCTTGCTGATTCGGACCGTCATAGACCCATTCCCGGTTTTCGTATGCTTTTACGGAGTCCGGGGGGTTGCCGAATTGCAGGTACGGGTCGGGATAGAGGTTGCCGGACGACGCCACCGTGACGGTGCAGGTTGCCGTAAGCCCTTCCTGCACGGAGGACAGCTCGCCCGTGGTGGCGGCGGTGATGGTGCAGACGCCGATATGCTGCCCGAACACCCTTCCGGATTCATCCACCGTTGCCACCCACGGGTCGCTCGAAGCGTAGGTGTAGCGCGGCTGTATGCCGAACCAGGGTTGGAAATCAACCTCCAATTTGAACACATCGTCGTAGAAGACGGTTTTCTCCGCCGGAATTGCGGTGAGGGACTGGTTGCGGAACTTCGCGGCTTCGTCCTCGTAGCAGCCCGTCAAAACCGCGCTGCACATCGTGCAAATAAAAATAATCCTGTGGTGTTTCATATCAATATCCGAATACTATGTTAAAAAAATACCCCATCCCCGACGCCGCAACCTGCTCGCCGTTGTGCTGTTTCTGCAAAAGCCATGAGCCGGCAGAATACCATCTGCTGCCTGTAACAAGTTCAACATATACCTTGTTGTTCCGATAGGCGCTGTTGTCTGGAGAGGCTGTTATGTCCGTCTGGAAAACCATGTTGCTGTTGTAGTTCGTTTCAAGGTAGAGGTGTCTTTCCGTCAGAAAGGTTTTTACGTCTTCCATGCAGTCGGTACACGCCAGTTCCACAATGACCGAAGAAAGGAGATTGTTTTGAAACAGGTAGGTGATTTTCGCCACCTTGGAGTTTTCGCCGGCATAGATCAGTTCCGTCCGCGATTCGCGGATGAGCGGTCTTTCTTCGAGTGCCCTTACCTGCGCTTTCGTATATCCGGGCTGTATGTGGGGTTCGGTGAAGGCGAAGGGGCTTTGCGGCGCCACGGTTACCGTGCAGGTATCGGAGTACCCGCCGCCGGTAACGGTAATGCGGCACGTGCCTACGTGCACGCCCGTCACCAAGCCGTCGGGAGTGACGGTTGCCACGTTGAGGTTGTCCGAGTCGAACCGGAACGCGGGCGGCTGTGCGTCCGGCGGCTGACAGTTTACCCACAGGCTGAGCGCCTGATCGCGGTACAGCGTCAGGCTGGGGTGCGAGAGTTCCACCGACCATATAGGGGAGGGTTTGTCGCCGCATCCGGCAAGCAGGACGAGCAACGGGAACAGTACGGTGATGTTTCTTGTTCTTTTCATCGGCTTAAAAAAGGTATTCAACGGTTAAGTAAAACAGGTTGTCCGCCCTCCGGTTTTTGGCGGTCACCGTTGCCTGCACGCCTTCGCTGATCCTGCACCGCCCCACGTGGAAAACCAGGTAGCCGGTGTAGTACAGGATGTCGTTTTTCATGTATTCCTTCACTTCGCCTGTGGCGTAGGTTGAGGTGGTTCGTGCGGCGCTGCGGAAGGTCAGTTTGTTGGTGAGCGCTATCCATTCGTTCAGGTGAAAGTTCAGTCCCGAACGCAATTCCAGCACATCACCCACCTTATTGACGAGCTCCTGAAAACTGTTGTCCGCAAGGGTACACGGGAAGTTATGGGTGTATGCGGCTTCCGCAGTCCACGAGAAGGGGTAGCTTATTTTTTTGTAGGCGAGGTCTATCTGCGTGGCGAAGTAGCCGTCGGAGGTGGGCAGCCGGTAATCGTGAAAACCCTTGATGTGGTTCAGGTTTTTGTGTCCCACGGGAATCAGCAGGTCCACCGTTCCGGTGAGCGACGACTGCCGCCCGTCGCGCTGCGGGATGAACTGAAACGACATGCCCGTGTGGATGCTGTTCATGCCGTGTCCCCTGTGGATGGCGGACATGTCGTAAACGGTATCCGTCTGGGCGCCGTGTTCCAGCGCGCCTGTCTGGTACTGCTTGAAAAGATAGGCTATCGAGGCGTGGACTTGAAGCCTGTCGGTCAGCCCGTATTCGAGCCTTGTTCGGGAGGTGATGTTCAGGAACCAGTTGTTCTCTACCGTGTAAAAGTCTTTCTTCTTCCGGTTTTCGTCAAACCAGATGTACGAAAAGCGGTTGTACGCCACCGATTCTCCAGCCCTGAAAAATCCCTGCGGCAGGGTTGCCGGCTCGGTGACCACGGTCATCTGTTTCATGTCTGCCGGCAGTATTTGCCTTTCGGTTTGTGCAAGCAGCGGAAACGCCGCGCATAAAAGGATGAATATGATGGCTGTTTTCATGGCGCGCTGTTTTTAAGGAAGGGGAAGAGGTTAAAACTTGCCGTGAGGGATACCTGAAACATCCCGTCCGTGTTTTTCCCCGACAGGGGGAAGGTGGTGGTTTCGTAGATGACGAGGTTGGGCGACGCCTGTATGGAAAAGCCGGCAGTGAGCGCCGTGAGCCGTTCCGCGGGGGTGGCGTATCTGTCCCCGTAATATTCCGTCCATCCGCCTGCCGCGCGGAGGTATGCCCCGCCGAGATAGGCGTCGAACCATCCGTTCACGCGATAATGCAGCACGGCGTCCACGTTCAGCGTCCGGTTGGGCAGCAGGGCGTATTCTTCTCCTTCGGAAGCATACGCCGAGGAGAAACTCCCCGTGCCGGTCACACTGTCTCTCCACCGTATATTGACGGCTTCCCTTGCGGGGAAGAGCAGTCTCCCGCTGCCCTGAAAGGCGAACCTGCCGGCGGTAGCCTTCACGGCAGTCGCCAGCCTGAAAACGGGAACGCCCGTTCCGTTGGGATATGTCCGGTGATAGTTCAGGTGGATTTCGGCAGGGGCTTCATAAGCATCGACGCTAAAGGTGTGTTGCGGCTCTTTGCTTTTGTATGCCGCCACGGGCAGATACACCCCGCCGCCGACGCTGAGGTCGAAATGCCTGTACGCGCGGGGCAATCGCAAAGACGCGCCCAGATACCAGTCGGTGAATCCTCTGTGTTCTTCCAGCGTTTCGACGTATGCGAGGGTTTCGTCCGAAACGGGGTAGATTTCCTCAATGCTCAGTACGTTTGTCCGGGCAAACATCGAGCCGGTTTCCACTTCCAGAAAGTCTGTGATCCCGTATTTGACTTCCCAGCTGAAACGGTGGGTTTCCGAAATAACGTCTTTCGTATGTACATTGCGCCCGCTTCCGTCGAACAGCTTTGTCCTTACCCCGAAAAGGTAGCCGGCATTTCCCTGCAACTGCCCGCGGTACAGTTGGAGCGGACGTTCGCTGTAGGGGGTGGTGAGCAGGGCAAACCCGTCCCCTGCGGGTTGATTGCCCTGTCCGCACAGCGTCGCGCAGACGCCAATGAGTAATATCGTGCATCGTGTTTTCAGCATATTATTCTAATGGAGGCGTGTATTTTACCAGTCCTTTTGTGTTCAGCCCGAACCAGATGTTGCCGTGC
This sequence comes from Bacteroidales bacterium, assembly GCA_031273395.1. GTDB lineage: Bacteria > Bacteroidota > Bacteroidia > Bacteroidales > UBA4181 > JAIRLS01. The sequence continues at coordinate 3,793 of JAISRX010000108.1, forward strand.
CTGTCGCCGGCAATGGCGTTCACCTGCTTTTCGGGAAATCCCTTCATGAACACGTTCATCTGATAGGTTAAGTAATTGTCGAATTTGATGGCGCCCACAAGATGGGTGGCAAACCAGATGTTGCCCTGTCGGTCTTCGTAAATATCCCTGATATCAATGTTCCCCGAAGCTATTTTGGGCGCCAGGAGAGAATGGGCGGAAATAAACCTGCCGTCCCGTATTGCTTCGGAGGCATAGGTGTAATTAACGGTTCGCTGGTTTGCAGCGCCTATCCACATCCGCTGCCGGCTGTCGGTAAGGAACGACCTTATGCCGGCGGGAAAGTCTTCCGCGCTTATCTCGTCAAACGATTGTCCCGTATCCAGCCACAGCCCTGCGCTGGTACCCATCCATATCCTGCCTTCGCTGTCGGGTTCAAAGGCGTAGAGACCCAAATTGGTATGCTGGACAATAGAGGAAAACGGAATCGCAGTGTACCCTCCGAGGGCAGGGTAATTATCCCATAAAGTGCCGTTGCTGCTTCCTATCCTGACCCGATCTTTTGAAATCACTTTGATGCAGGTGACGTATGCAGACAGATTCTTTCCCGTCAATTTTTCGGTAGCGGGGGTAAAAACGAAAAATCCAATGTCGGTTCCGATATAGATGTTGCCCTCGCCGTCAGGCTCAAGGCAGGTGACGTGGAGGCTGGGCAGGTGGATGTTGTGCGTGTCGTACAGCGTCCACGAGCCGTCGTCTTCATTGTATCGTGCAATGCCCTTTTCGGGAAATGCCGCCCACAACACGCCGTTGCTGTCCAGGGCAATATCGCTTACCCTGTTACCCGGCAATCCGTCGGAGGTGGTGTAGTGCGTCCACACGCCGGCTTGGGCAGGGTCGAGCAGGTCGTCGGGCGTTTTTACGCAACAGGTCAGCAGCGTCATTGCCAGGACGAAGCCCGCAAGACGCCGCAGCGAAAGGGCTTTGCAGGAGACCATCGGGATGGAATTTATTTTCGGACGTTTCATGATTTATGTTCTTTCAGAATGGCTGTTACCTGCTCAGGGGTTAAATCGGTAAGTAAAGCAATATCTTCAATGGAATATCCTGCTTTACCGGCTTTGATTACGACTTCGGCTTTCCCTTTGGCTTCACCTAATCGCATTGCATCTGAGATTGCGCTTACCTCGGTCATGATGATATCCCGGTAACGGTCGTATGCCGTCAGCTGTTCCTGTGTGTAAGCGATACGCTCCACGCATTTTATGGCTTCGCGGATGTCCGCATCCTCCAGCAAATCATCGGGAGCCTGCTCCACGCGTTCGTTGATCTCGGTCATGAAGCGAAGCCACAGCACCTGCAACTTTTTATCACGCAAATTAGCCGCCTTAAACTTGGGCAACTCTACAAACACAAACTCAAGTCCCTTGATCTGTTCGTCGGTATC
>JAISRX010000138.1 GCA_031273395.1 Bacteroidales bacterium
CTGCAAATATCGTGCCAAACTGCCGTAATCCCTGCTGATCAAGGGACACAGCAACAGCTACCGAGCGATTATTTGTATCTTCGGGCAGCCCTTCGGCAAACAATATATGAGAAAAAGTCTTCATTTTCTGTTTTTAAAAAATGTTCTGCTCTTTTTTGCTTCTCACCTCAAGGCAAAAAATTCAAAACGACGGGGCAAACATAACATATTTTTTTCAAAGTTGTTCTCTTGGATGCAAAAAAAATCAAAATTTTTTTTTTGGTTGCGGGAAAGGCAATTCCGATAGCGCACCCTGTACATCACCGCAACCGTAGGGGCAGGTCTTGCGCCTGCCCCTACCCCTGACACGATTGTAGAGACGTGGCATGCCGCGTCTCTACCGTTGCATGTACCGTTACGGTTTCTTTGCGTCCGGAAAGGCGCTTCACGGTATCAGCAGAGTTTGCCCGACTTGCAGGACAGCCGTTTCGGGCAACAGGTTGAGTTTGCGCAGGGCGTCCACCGTTGTGCCGTAGCGTCGCGCAATGCCGTAGAGCGTGTCGCCCTTTTCCGCGATGTGTCGGCGTGGTGGCGCGGACGGCGTTTTTCCCGGTGCGGCTGTTTCCTTTGTACGGGGCGCGGCTGCCGGTTGCAGGTCTCTGTAATACTGCCGGTAGCTTGTTTCGTCGAGCGCGAGTACGGGCGATTTGATGCGGCAGTTTTCAAAGTCGATGAGCAGGCGCGGGTTGAAGGGTTCTCCCATGAAGCGGGTTTCAAAGTGCAGATGCACCCCGGTGGCTCGTCCCGTCCTTCCGCCGGCGCCTATCCGGTCGCCGGCTTTTACCTGCCGGTTTACCTCCGTGTCAATGGCGTTGAGGTGGGCATAGAGCGTTTCCAGTCCGTTTTCGTGGCGCACTACCACCACCTTTCCGTAGTCGCCATACTCTTTTGCCATGCGTACCTTTCCGTCGAAGGCGCAGTACACGGGAGCGTTCAATGCCACGCTCAGGTCTATTCCGGCGTGCATGACGCCGCCTCTGGGTCCGAACTCCGAATTGACCTTTCCGCATACCGGCATCGCGAAAGCGCCTTCGCCCACTTTCAGGACGAAGGTACCGGAAGGCACAGCCGACGGGGAGGCGCGGACGTGTTCGGTGTTCCATGCCTCGCCGTAGTATTCCTGCGCAGGAAAGGGCGTTTTTTCCGCGGCGGGCTGCGTTGCCGGCGGCTCCGTTTTGCGGTAGTGATGCGGGGCGTCGACAGTTCGCCGGACGGTTTTGCATCCGGCAAGCATCGCGAGGACGAACGCAAGGGCAATCGCGCCGTTTTTTCCCGTCGACGGCTTGCCCCGGCGGAAGGGCTGCGGGCGATGTGCTTTCCGCATCACGGGCTATTTGTTTAAATAGGCTATCTTTTCCAGAGACTTTTCGTCAAGGATGGCTATTCTTCTCCCCTTGACGGCGACGTACCGGGCGTTTTTAAATTCGGAGAGCAGGCGGATGACCGACTCGATAGCCGTGCCTACCATGTTGGAAAGGTCTTCGCGGGAGAGGGAAATGTTCAGCTGCTGCTGTTCGTTGACGCCGAACTTGTTGCGCAGCATCAGCAGCAACTCCGCAAGCCTTTCCTTCAGGGACTTTTGCGCCATGTCGGTGATCATCGAATGAGATTCTTCCAACTCGCGGCAGGCAACCTGCAGGAGGTCCATCGCAAAGTTCCCGTTGGTGGTCACCAGATGATACAGGCACTCCTTCCGGATGTAGCACACCGTGCAGTCTTCCAGCACGGAAGAGGTGTTGCAGGCGGGTTCTTCGCTAAGCACCGAGCGGAAGCCGAGTATCTCGTATGCTTTGGCAAGGCGGAAAATATATTCCCTGCTTTCCATTCCCGTCTTGAACTGTTTCACTATCCCCGAAAGGACGATGTAGCAGCCGTTGATTCGTTTTCCCTGCGAGAAAATGATTTCATTTCTCTTGTATGTCCTGATTTCCACCAGTTCCTCCAGATAATTTATTTCATCGGGAGTCAGCCGGCGAAGGATGGAATGGTTCTTCCACAAGACATGTAACGTGTGGTTATCTTCAACATTCATTTTTTTAATATTTGCTTTAACAACTTTTCTTTTCGCTCAATAAAAAATACAAATATGGCAAAAAATATGGTGTTCTTCAAAAGATTGACCGGAATATTTTCGATGCGCGTCAGCCGTGTGAGGAAATACAGGGCGATTGCCGCAGAAATGTAGCGGAAAATCTTTTTCAGGTCGTAGGGAATGGGATAGTATTTCCTCCCGATGCTCCATGTGAGGGTCATCATCGCGGCGTAGCAGGTCAGGTGCATCCATGCCGATGCGTGATACCCCCAGAGAGGTATCAGCAGCCAGTTGCCGGCAATGCTGATACATGCGCCCGTTGCGGCAATCAGCAGCCCGTACCACGTGTTGCCGGTGAGTTTGAACCATATCGACAGGCTGTAGTAAATCCCCAGGCACATGTTGGCGAGCAGCATCACCGGCACCGTCCCCAGTCCTTCCATGTAGTCGGGCGACTGCAGGAAATGCTTGACGAGATCGAGGTAGCAAGTCACCCCGAGAAAGATCATCAGGCAGAAGATCACGAAATACTTCATCACGAGCGCAATGGTGCTACGGGCGTCCTTTTCCGCCGACCGGTTGAAAAAGAAGGGTTCGGCGGCATAGCGGAACATCTGGATGAAGATAGCCATCAATACGGCGATTTTCACGTTCGCTCCGTATATTCCGAGCTGTTCCATCGGCTGTGCGTCTTCCGGCAGGCGGTATTTCAGCAGTATGCGGTCAATGGCTTCGTTGATGTTGCCCACAAGCCCTGCCGCCATCAGCGGGAGCGAGTAGGCTACAAGCCGCTTCCACAGTCCGAAGCGAAAGCGGATTTTGTGCCGGCATATTTCCGGCAGCAGCAAAAGGATAGTGACGGCGGAGGCAATCAGGTTCGACAAAAAGATGTATCCCACGCCTGTTTCCGGGCGGTACACCTTCCGTATCCATTCGCAGTCCTCAAAACGGGGGCAGAACCAGAGGAAAAACAGGTTGAAAAAGATGTTGACGCCCACGCCGGTCAGCTTGAAGAAGGCGAAACGCATCGGTCGGTTGTCCAGCCGGAAGCGTGCGAAGGGAATGGCTGTCAGTGCGTCCAGCCCAAGTATCCAGCCGAACCAGAGCAGATATTCGCGATGCTCCGTGTAGTTCATCCACGCAGCCAGCGGACGTGAGAAGATCATCACTCCGGCGATGAACAGCGCCGAGGTCGCCATGATGCTTGCAAAGGCGGTTCCATACACCTGTTCCTTGTCCGTTTGTTGCGAAAAGCGGAAAAAGCCGGTTTCCATGCCGTAGGTGAGCAGGATGATCAGGAAGGTGACGTAGGCGTACCATTCCGTATTGACGCCGTACTCCGCCGTGTGGAGGACTTTTGTGTGCAGCGGCACCAGCAGGTAATTCAAAAAACGGGGAATCATGCTGCACAAGCCGTAAACGGCTGTCTGTCCTGCTAATTTTCTAATCGGGTTCACGATACGGGGCGGTTTGGCGGTGACGGTTCATTCATCGAGATGGATAAAGCCGATTTTGCGGGGATGATCCTGTAAAAGACCTGTTTTGATTTTTCTGCTCATCAGGCAAATCATCAGGTCACCTGCTGCCGTCCAGATGAAAAGGAGTCCGTAGAGCAGCGCCGCTATGTTTCCCGTGCAGCAGCCGCAGGTTGCCGGTATTGCGCCCAGCAGGAGCGCCGGCATGATCAGGGAGATGCGGTAGGCGGCGGGCGTCATCGGTTCTCGGCAGTGAGCGTAAGGCGCCAGCGCTTTGGCATTGAAGCCGAACGAAACGGATTTCCATCCGCCGGCAGCGCCGACAGCCATGCCTGCCCCGTGTATCAGTTCGTGCAGCACAACGCCCACCCAGAGGCTTGCCGCCACCCACCATTTGGCGTCCACGGCTTTGGTGATCAGCGTGCGGTTCTTTTCCAGCACGGAAGACCATGCATTTGCCCATCCCGCCTCGCAGTGCCATATCCATACAAACGGAACGCCGAAGAGGACGGCAAGGGGTATAATCCAGAAAAAACCGGACAGGTTAGCTTTCCATCCCGGCATGGTGTATTCCGTCATTGTTGCGTACACGGGTTGAGAAGAAGATTCCCCCCTGGGGGAAGGATCACTGATAAATGTACTTTTTCATCATGCCGAGCAGTTTGTTGGCGTCAATCGGTTTGGAGATGTATTCATTGCATCCCGCCTGCAACGCCTTGTATTCGTCGTCCTGCATGGCGTATGCGGTTTGAGCGATCACCGGCACCTGCGGGCGCATGGCTTTGATGGCTTTGGTGGCTTCCAGCCCGTTCACATACGGCATCTTGATGTCCATCAGGATGAGGTTGATTTCCGGATGCGTCTTCACCGCGTCAATTGCCTGCTGTCCGTCCGGGGCATGAATGAGCGTGGCGCCCGTTTCTTCAAAAAGCACTTCAAGAAACATGTAATTGACTATTTCGTCTTCGGCTATCAGAATTGTTTTTCCTTTCCAGATGTCGTTTTTTTCGTTGACTTTGGATTTCTGCGCGGCTTCAACGGGAACGTCGCCTGCGGCTTCCGTCTCTTCGTCTTTTCCTGCCGTGCCGACAGAACGATACGGAACGTTAAAATATATGGTGGTGCCCATGTCTTTTTGGGACTCGATGCGTATTGTTCCGCCCACGGCACGGATCAACTTGCCGACGTCCGACAAATTCCGTATTTCGGCGCCGTACAGGGAGTCGTTTTCGGAAAGTTTCCGGTTCAGTTCCTCCAGCGTTGCAGGCTGGATGCCTGCGCCGGTGTCTTCTACGAACAATTGCAACAGCAGCTTGTCCAGCACTCTGTAACCTACCTTAATGTAACCCTTGTCGGTGTATTTTACGGAGTTCCCCACCAATACGTCCAGAATTTTCCTGACGATATCGCAGTCTATTTCGACCGTCATCTCCGGAAGAAAATTTTTTTCATCGGGCAGGAACATGATCCTTTTGCCCGATGCAACAATTTGTTTGCTGTATTCGGGTTTCAATCCTTTCAGAAAACTATTTAATTGACATGTATCCTTCATACTTTCAAGATCAGTTTTTCATAAACAAAAATTTCGACGTAAAATTACTGTAAAAAATGATTGATACAAATAAATATTGTCTTTTTTGAAGAAAATTTAATTGTTCATTTAACCGTTTGCATCCATGCGCTTGCCATCAGCTGCGCTCCCGCCAGCGATGCGTGTACGCCGTCGCCCGTCCAGTATGCGCCGGGCGCCCGTTTTTGCGCTTCGGTGAATATCTTCTGGTAGGGGATGAAAACCGCGTCAAATTCGGTGGCGAGCTTATAGGCAATGGTGCGGTATTCGTCAAATTCGGGGAACCAGCCGTCGTCCACCGCCCTGATCCCCTTCACGGCAAACGGTTCTCCGATGATCAGCCTGACGTTCGGCAGGGCTTTTTTGGTTCTTTGCAGCAGGGCGCGATAATCCGTTTCGTAAACGGCAGCCGTACCCGCATAATTGCCGCCCTTCGTGTGCCAGAAGTCGTTTACTCCTATCAGGATGCTCAACACGTCCGGCTTGAGGTCGATGCAATCCCTGTCCCAGCGTTCGGCAAGCTGAAAAACCTTGTTGCCGCTGATCCCCTTGTTGTGGATGACCAGTTTTTTTTCGGCATACTGATGCAGCAACGCTCCGGCTGCCTGCAATACGTACCCGCTGCCCATCATTTGCGGGGTGTTGGGCGAGGCGTTTTCCTTGTTGCGCCCTGCGTCCGTGATGGAATCTCCCTGAAAGAGAATGATGTTGCGTTCGCGCAAAGCGATTTTTGACGATTGAGGAATGCTCATTGCCGAAGCAACAATGCTGTCCGATAATCCTATTACAGCCCCGGTAATGGCGGCTTTCCTTAAAAATGATCTCCTGTTTTCCATTATTATCCGTTTATTATTGATTGTTATTTATTTATTTGGTTATTGATGATACGAATTTATTTTTTTTCTCCATATATATATAATGAGTGCTGGATAGGCACAAAACCGTGCCGCTCGCAAACGTCCCGGATGATCTCCTGCAGACGGGGGTCGGAAAATTCAATCACATCTCCCGACTTGATACAGATCATGTGTTCGTGCTGGGCGCCCGGATAGGCTTTCTCGAACTGGGCAATATTTTTCCCGAACTGGTGCCTGATCACCAGATTGCAGTCCAGCAGCAACTCAATGGTATTGTACAGCGTGGCGCGACTTACCCTGTAATTTTTGTTTTTCATCAGGATGTACAGCGACTCGATGTCAAAATGCGAGTCATGCGAATAAATTTCCTCCAGAATGGCGTACCGTTCCGGCGTTTTGCGATGCCCGTTGCGTTCCAGATAGCTGGTGAAGATGATCTTTGCCTGTTCCTTTGTGCTGTTTCTACTCATCAATAAAATATTCAAAAATTAATCATTGCTTTCATTACTCCGTCATGATAGCCGGCTACCAGATCAAAAGCCTGCCTGCACTCGGCAAATCCGAAGCGGTGGGTGATCCACCCGTCCACGTTTATGCTTCCGCCGGCAATGGCTTCTATCGCCTGCCGGTCGCACCCGTTTTGCCTCCTGACGTTCCGAATGGTGATCTCCTTGTGTCGCAGGTCATCAACGGGAAATGAAAATCGGGCGAAGGGGGGAATGCCGATGATGAGCAGTGTTCCGCCGGGTTTGAGCAACGCGACGGCTTGATCGAGCGCTTCCTGCTGTCCGCAGCACTCAAAAACCGCGTCCAGCATGTGAGGCGTCCGTGCCTTCACCGTTTCCGTTATGTTGTCCCGCAGGATGTTGCATGTGGCGTCGGCGCCGCTTGCCGAGGCTATGGACAGTCGCCGGTCTATCCTGTCGGTGACGTACACCGTTCCGGCGCCGGCTAACCGGGCGCTTGCCAGCACGCTCATTCCTATGGGTCCCGCGCCGAGTATCGCAATGTTCCTGCCTTGCAGGTTGCCGGCGGACTGCACGGCATACAAGCCTATCGCCAGCGGTTCGGACACGGTAGCCTGTTCAAAGGTGACATGCGCGGGTATGGGCAGGCAGTTGCGCGCGGGCATCACGATCCATTCCGAAAGGCAACCGTCAGCCTGTCCCGGACAGCCCAAAAAACGCAGCTTCCGGCATGTGTGCGGTCGTCCTTCCCGACACTGATCGCATGCGCCGCACGGCATTGCCGGTTCTATGGCAATACGGTCGCCTGCGCGCAGGCAAGCGACCGCGCTGCCCGTTTTTTCAACGACGCCCGCCCCCTCATGTCCCACGGGAAAGGGATACCGTACCACCTGAGCGCCGATTTTTCCGGAAACATAATAGTGAACGTCCGACCCGCACACGCCTACCGCCTGCATGCGGATCAACACATCCGTATCGTTTCGAATGTCGGGCGGCGAGACGTCCGTCATTTCCATCTTCCGGATACCGGTCAATTGCATTGATTTCACTAATACGATGATATTAAAAATGCGGGGGTAAAGATAATCATTTTTTATAAAATGATCGGCTAAATCTTTTTTCCGGTGCTATGAAAAATATCCTGAGATTCTGTAGAGGGCAAAATCCTTGTCACGCATTCCATAGTTGTTGGAGACAAAGCGCTGTATTTTTCCGTTTAACCGTTCCGCTTTTGCATTGATGTGTCCCATAGAGAAGAAGTTTACAATTTCGGTTTCGTGCTTTTCTATCATTTTTACGACTGATTGAAATTCCTTGATTTTTGTATCTTCTACTTTGCAATACCAGTTATGCAAGTTTCGCTCAATGTATATTCCTGGGATGGAGGCGTTTCTCAAGTCATACCATTTCTTAAATTCTTGACCAAGGTCATAAGCTATTTTTAATTCGGGATATTTTTTGAACAGGTCATTGCCAAGAGTCCTTCCGGCTTCACTCCACTTGTCCGGGGATTGGCTCAAACGATGCCTGCAGTATCTTAATTGCTCTATATCAGCCAATATTTCTTTGTCTTTGCCGGTTTTTGTTTTGCCTTTGGAAAGTTATTCCATCTGTGCTTTTTTAATCCGTAATCTCACTTCTTCGACCGCACCACAGACATGTTGCATCACATGAAACTTGTCTATAACCATTTGTGCAGAAGAAAATTGTAATCTGCACGCTTTCAAGTACGTGGGACTCATATCGCAACTGATACTTTTTACTTTCTCTAAATCTTTGTCAAACAGTGCCAGTGCGGATTCTACGGCTTTTCCTTTGGTGCTTTCAATCATCATGGCTATTTTGCCCGTTTGTGTGTTGCTCATAATTGTAAATCCTTCATGTCCAATAGCTTTATCATCAATACTCATTTGTTCACCGATATTTTCCGGATTAAAAACATAAAGCGGCTGCGTACCGGAAATCTCTCCTGTTGCTTCGTCCGCTTCGTATAAAATTTTAGGATGCCACGCGCCTGATGCTTTATCGGCTTTGTAATCACTGATATGGTTGCGATACCAGTGATAAAGTGTTTTGGGTAAAATATCCAGGATGTTAGCAATGGTGCTTAGATGAACGGGACCCGTGTCTTCTATCTTCTTCTTTTAAAAAAGCTCCCAGCTCCGGTACTGTTTTTGTCCCTTCGAGCGTGAAGTTGTATTCATTGCTAAAGTGATCGTCCTTATTGCTTTGCCTGTAACTGCGACGATGTATTTTTAAGAATACGGGCTTGCAGGAAAAACTGTGACTGAGTATGTGAATCGGATCACAATAACCATCGAACACAACATCAACGCATCCTCTCAGCGAAGAGGGTATCCGTTC
>JAISRX010000165.1 GCA_031273395.1 Bacteroidales bacterium
CGGCGTTTTACGTCTATGCAGAGCTGTGCACAACCCCGACAGGGGTTGCCTTTTGATAACCCCGTACAAGCGAAGCGCAGTGCGGGGTACGAAAACTCAAAACTCAACCGAATGCAGTATATATAACTTCATCAAATCCCATACAACGCTGAGTAAACCCCCTCCGGTAAAACTTCTACGCCCCGTACTCCCGTATTGCGTGCCTGCATTATAAAGCAGAACCGGAATATGGACTACATATTCAAATTGCCTGTGACTGTATCAATAAAAATATGACGCTATCTTATTTTCCGACAATGCCTGAATTAAAGAACCGCCACGTACCGAATATGCGCGGTAGAATGAGAAGCCGGAACGGGATTATTTCCCGTTCCTCCTGCTCAATTCGGGCATATTCCGGATTGTCGTTTTTTTGCGTCCTTTGCGTAAAAAAACACCTTACCTCGTTACCTCAATCCATTTTCCTTCGGTATTGGCTTTGACCGATGCGTCGTACATGGCTTCGCACGAGAAGGCGGGCAGGTAGAAGCGTCCGGCGTAGGCGGCGGACAGTTGCACCGCAAACGTTTTTGCGGCGCCCGAGTTCAGGCTGAAATAAGTATATACGCGGTCGTCGCGGATATCAATGTAATCGAAGGGCGAAGAACCGCTCGCCGTGCTTCCGTCGTTCAGGCGCGTGTTCACTATTTCCCATCCCGACGGGAAGATTTGGCTCAGCGTCAGGTTGGTATAATTCCCGTTTCCGACAGGGTTGCTCACCGTGACGATGGCTTTGAAATCGGCGCCTTGCGGCAGTTGCGCAATGTTGATTTCGTTGTTGTTTTCATTGACAAAGCGCACCGACATTACCAACCCGTGGGCGGAAGCCGTTTCGTTGCCCGGAGCGGGAATACCCGACGCCGTGATGCGAACATAAAGCGGAACCGAACTGTTGTTTTTGAATTTCATCTTTTCGGAACCTGTTTTGCCTTCGACATTCAAGTCGGCTTGCCATACCGGCATTTTACTGACGGCTTTCTGCGATTTTCCGGCGTCGGTATATTCAATGTTGATTTCCTTGTCGCCCGTTTCGCCGGCAGCATATTTGGCAATCGCCAGCAGGCTGTACGCCGTGGTTTGGGTACTCATCCACCGGTTTTCGTTGAGCGCGTCCGACAGTTTTTTGACCACCGGAAAAGCCTTGGTTCGATCCTGTAGCAGCGTCAGTGTTTCGAGGATCATTGCCATGTCGCGTTCGCTGGAACCGAAATGCTCGTTGAACAGGTTGCGGTATGTCTCAATGAAAGTAGCGGCGCCGGCGGTCAATGATTTTGCCGCCTCCGGTTTTCCTGCCAGCGCATAAGCCGCCGCCAGCCGCCATTTTGCCTGTTCGGACAGTTTTTCATATTCTTTCAGTCTGTTCATGGCGCTCAGGTCGGGTTGTTTCGCCAGCGCCAGCGTATAGAGGCGGTATGCCTGATTGATGTCGTCTCCTTCGTTGCTGCGCCAGTTGCTTGCCCTGCCGGTTTGATAGCGCAGCCATGCCTGTTTCATGCCTGCCGGCAAGGCATAGCCCTTGTTTTCGGCTTCGAGCATGAAGTGTCCTCCGTAGCTTGATCCCCAGCTATTGGGAGTGTAACTGCCGGGCCAGTAGCCAAAGCCTCCCTGTGGCGTGATGAACAGCCGCAAGCGGTTCAGCCCCGCCTTGATGTTGTTTTCGATGTTGCGTTTACTTTGCGTGTTCAGTTCCATCACGTTGTCGAGGTACAACTGCGGAAATACCGACGAGGTGGTTTGTTCGATGCATCCGTGCGGGTAGTGGATGAGGTAGTGCAGGCGCCGCCCCAGATTGATGGGCGGGAGGTACGACGCCTCGATGACGGCTTTGCCCGTGCCTTTCATGCCCGGAAGAACATATTCGCTTTCCCAGCTTTTCCCCGCTTCCACCAGCGTTTCGGCAAAGGTATATACCACAGGGTTCGGGTTGCGGACTTCCAGTTCAATGACGTGTTCCGCCTTTTCGCTGCCGCTGCTCACCGTAGCGGTGACTTTGCCTGTCCCCGTGTAATCCTTTGCTTTCAGTTTGAAATAGACCGTTTGGTCGCCCTGAGCGGTAAAGGTGACGCTTTGTTTTTTGCCGCCTTCAACGGTAAACATATCGTTGACGCTGATTTCCACGTTTGCCTGCCTGATGCGGTCTTCCATTGCGAAGACGGTTACCGGCACCCATATTTCTTCGCCGGGACCTGCCGTGCGCGGCAGGGTAGCCAGCGTCATCAGCGGTTTGCGCACGGGAGTGGTTTTGGCTTCCGAGCCGTATCCGCGCCCGTTGGTGGCGACCACCATCGTGCGTACCGAGCCGACGTAGGGAGGCAGGGTGATTTTATGTTCGTTGGTTTTGCCTTTCTCCACCGTAAAGGGACCCGTGTACCTGACAACAGGTTTGAAACGCTGCGCCTTTGCCGTCTCTTTCTTGTTGAGTGCATCTTCCGACATCTCCGCGTCGCCGCCGATGGCAAACAGCTGTTCTATTTTTCCGCCGTAAGCGCCGATCACGTAATCATATATGTCCCATGTGCGTATTCCCAGCGCTTCGCGGGCGTAAAAGGCGCTCCACGGATCGGGGGTCTTGTAGCGCGTCAGGTCGAGCAATCCGTCGTCCACGATGGCCAGTGTGTAGGTCATTACCTGACCGTTCTTTTCGCGTATTTTCACCTTGAACGGTTCTTCGGGTTGCAGCACGTCGGGCATGTCGATTTCGGGATGCAGTCGCGTCAGCGGGTCTTCCACCATCAGCGGGACTACTCCGTACAGGCGTACCGGAGCGTCGTTGCCGGTGTTGGCGTGCGGCTGTATCAGCGACACGTGCACATATACGTTCGGCACCATGTCCGGCGTTGTGGTGATGCTCACCTTCCCCTCGGCGCTCTTGCACGATACCCAGAAAGTACGCTTGACGTCGGAGCCGGATTCTATCGTCACCAGCGCCTTTGCCCCTTCTGCCGCCGGAAAGGTGACCGTCGCTTCTTCGCCTATGTTGTAAGAAGGCTTTTCGACGGCAAGTTGAAGCATGGTGGCGCCGCCGTTGTCGTCGCTCTCCCCGTCGCCATACCACCAGCTGTAGCTGGCATATACCGGAACCGCCGCGGTATGATTGCTTTCCGGATCGGTCATCCTGACGATGTAATATCCGTTGTCGTTCCACTGGTGCTTGAACTGTCCCTTGCCGTTCTGCGTGTTGACGGTCGTGCTGTACACCGGCGACGAATAGCTTCCCTCCGAATAGCCGGCTTCGCCGTGCGTGCTTGACCACCACCAGCTCCAGCCCACTTTGTACACTTCCACGTCGATATTGCGGCGGCTGACCGGTTTGCCCTCTTCGTCCACCGTAACCACGTCAAAGGTTTGCTCCTCCCCGATTTCCAGACGGTTGTAATAGCCCGTTCCCTTGGGCGGCTTAACGCCGATGTACGAAGCAAACGGCGAATAGGTGGTGACAAACTCGTCGGTGCTGAAATCGCCGCCTTCTTCAAAGACGCGCGTCGAAACAAACACGCGCAACATGCCGGGACTTTCCGCTACATCCGGGTCTTCGCTGAACTCCAGCGTTCCTTCGTTGTCCAGACGGCTTTCCAGCAAGGTTTTTTCTTCGGAATAGAAAGTAACGGCGGGGTCTTCAAAAACATAATCGTCATACCCCTTGAATTTTGTCGCGGTTTTGCTGATTCGGGTGTAGATGCGGACGTTCAGGTTGCGGGCGACAGCGCCGTGCAACCAGTGTGCGGATATTTTGCCCGTCAGTCCTTCGCCGCTGAGAATGGGGGTATGTTTGAGTTTCAGGTCGATCTTGAGGCGGTTGGGTTTGACCGTTTCTATTTTTAGGTTCTTCTCGAAATAAGCCCCTCCGACGTTGATGCGCGCCTCCCACACTCCCGTGAGCGCTTCGCTGCCCGTTGGCACGGTAAACCGGTACAATCCGTTTGCGCCGGACGTTTTCACCTGCTTGTCGGCTACCTGACCGTTCGGGTCGCGCAACTCAAAATTGACCGGATGGTTCTCCGGAAGAGTTTTGTTTTTGTCCTCCAGCATGAAGGCAAGGAACAGCGTATCGCCCGGTCTCCATACGCCGCGCTCTCCAAAGATAAAGCCTTTCAACCCGTGTTCGGCTGCCACGCCCGACACGTCGAAATTGCTTAACGAAAGCGCATGGTAATCCGTTTTCAGGTAGGATTTCTGTTTTCCCTCCTGCGCCACGACAACCGCAGGCGACTCGGAACAGCGGATCACCGCCAGTCCCTCCTTGTCGGTAACGCCCTCTCCTGTCAGCTGATTGAAGGAATCGTAGGCTTTGATCTGCACGTTCGCCATCGGGTCGGCAGTAATCAGGTTGGACGCCGCTACGTAAAGCTCCTTCCCGTCGCCGGTTTTGGCGGTCAGCCCTATGTCGGTGGCAAGTATGTTGCGGTGGCGGTTGCGGTAGCGCGTATAATAGTCCTGGTAGTCGTAATCGTCGTCGTCGCCTTCCGTCAATTTTTGGTATCCTTCCAGTTCAATCCGGTAGATGGCTCCCGGTTCGGGCATAATCAGCCGCGCAAGGTCCAGGGAAAACGTATTCCACACGGAAAGATTTACCGCCTTCTTTTCCGCCAGATCAATCCGCTCTCTGAGTATTTGCCTGCCCACGCGGTACAGCTGGTCTTCCTCGTCCAGCCTGTTGACCTGTAAAAACTGGAGGATATTGCTTTCGTAAATACGGTACACCGTCACATACACCGACTGGTAGTTAACCGCCTGAAAATTGACGTGCAGCCCGTTGGAATTGGGCAGTATCACTCCCTTCCCGACAAATTTGACCGACGGTTTGAGTTCTTCAAACACCACCTCATGCCGGACAGTCTCCTCCAGCGGTTTTTTCGTGACGGATTTCAATCCTTTTTCGATGGTCAGGGTGTGCGTGCCTGTTTCGTGCGCTGCCGGATACACCTTCACAATGTTGAGATCAACGCTGAACCGCAACAGGGCGTTGTTGGACAGCGAAAAGTAATCGGACAGTTTCTGCTTTTCGTCAATCGCTTCCGAAAAGGTACACTGCACGTATTGTTCGGGCGAATGTATCACCTGTACGTCTATCAGCCCAAACTCGTCTTCGGCGGGAACGGAAACCGTTTCCTCCTGTGTGAAGTCGTATCCGATGCCTTTGCCGTCCCACGCAAAACTGAGGTCATACCTCCTGCCCTCCGACCGAATGCTGTCTATGCGGAAAAAATGCCTGTTCAGGGCATAGTCATGTTCCCACTTGACGTCCCGTTTTCCTTGCGGGGATGACACTTGCAGGAGGTTTTCCACCTTTTCGGCAGGGATATGATCCGACGTCGTTATGCTTCCCGAAAAATAATAGAGATTGGGCTGTCTTCTGCCGTACAGCGACAAGCCGTCCATTTGACGGTAAAAAGTAGGTACGATGGTAGTGATCCGGAAAGTAAACGTTTTTTTGGCGCCGGCTACCTGCGCCACTTTTGCAACGTGAAATTTCACCCTGTATTCCTGTCCGGGTTTGAACGCCTCATCCGGACGAAATTCCAGGGTGTTTTCGCTTGTCCAGTAAGTTTTTCCCGATACGGACGGAGAAAAGGAGAATATGCCGTCCTCCGCCTGATCGCCCACCTGATGCGAAGCGCCCTCCGCATCGTCGACCAGCACAACGCGCACGGGCGACAGGATGGAAACGGTGCCGAAGGTGTAGGCTACAATGGCGGGGTGTTCCGTATCAATTTCCTGTTTGGAACGGCATCCCGACAAACCGGAAAGCAAAGCGAAACCGGCTAAAATAATTCCCGAACGAATTTTAAATTGAGGTAACATGACGGTATGGTATTTGATTTTTTAATAAACGAATTGGAAATGCAAAATTATACAAATATTTGATATGGACAACAAGTGAGACAACGGCAACGCATTTAATTTTCCCCAAGGGTTGGAAATTTCCTTTGGTCGGGGATTTTTCACTTTGCGCCGGTATGCGTCGGCACGGGATTATTTTGCACATTCCCGAAAAAAGGGTACCCTCCCCTCCTACCCCAAAAAAGTGTCAATTGCACAGTTGCGGGACTTTTATTTTTTGCGTTTTTCCGATTTTTTGTAATACCGCCTGCCTCCGGTTACTACCCAAATCAAATCCAATTGACTTATCAAGCGTATCCGTACCAAAGTTGCTACGGTGGAAAATGCCTTTTTCGCTTTTGGACAATGCCTTGATGACATTGAGCAACAAATGCGCTAAATGTTTCGTAATTTAATGTAAGACTGTACGATAAATTACACACTAAGCGCGTTCCTGTTCGCCTGCCCGATTAACTTGCAAATCCGTTGCCACCTGCGCTCCGCTGTTCATTCTTATATCCGGTTTCTGTTCGTCATTACCTCGCCTTTGACGATGGCTTCCTTCGGATTTGCAGTCGCCCTCAACATCCTTGCCGGTCGCTAACTCTTCCTTCCAAGTTCGTCGGGTTCAGGGACTTAACACGCTACTATACTGCATTCGGTTGAGTTTTGAGTTTTCGTACCCCGCACTGCGCTTCGCTTGTACGGGGTTATCAAAAGGCAACCCCTGCCGGGGTTGCGCACAGCCCTGCATAGACGTAAAACGCCGTAGGCGTTACCCTTTGATAACCCCGTATGAAATGCGGGGTACGACAGGCTAAAAAACACAAGACTATAACCGAGTGCGGTATATTTTCATGTCAAAAATCTAATGCCAGTATAGACCGGTGATTCTTAAGGTTAGAGAGAATTTGAGGGCGCACTCATTAGTCAACTGCCGCCTGCCATTTCCTGTAGGTTTCGATGATGCTCGCGGCGGCTTCTTCGGGTGTGATCACGGATGTATCCATCACCAGATCGAACCGGTTGAGATCGGAACAGTCGGCGCCGTAGAGTTCCCTGTAGCGTTTGTTTTCGCTCTGTTTTCGTTCGGTGATCTTCCGCATGGCTTCTTCCATCGAGGGATATTTTTCGTTTTTCCGTTTTTGATCGCCGATGATCCTCGCGGCGGCTACCGCCAGGTCTGTTTTCAGGAACACCTTGAAGGAAGAGGGAATAAAAAACCACGCCATCCGTGAATCGACAATCAGGTTATCGGCGTCGTTCAGCGATTTGAAGGTAGCGTCGATCTCCTCGTCGATTTCGGGATGCGTTTCGGCATACCTGTTCAGTTCGGTGGTAGTCATCCCGTACTTTTCCGCCATCCTCCGCTGTATTTCTCCGGTATGGACGTATCCGAAATTCAGGCGCCGGCACAGGACGTCCGAAACGGTGGACTTGCCGCTTCCCAAATCGCCCGTGATCGAAATAATACTCTTTTTCATTTTCATTCGCCATTAATCATTATCCCAAGTTCTTTCAGCTGTTCTCCGGCAATGGAGGAAGGGCTGTCAATCATCACGTCGCGACCCGCGTTGTTTTTCGGGAAGGCGATCACGTCGCGGATACTGTCCAGTCCGGCAAACATGGAAACCAGACGGTCGAAGCCGAAAGCAATTCCGCCGTGCGGGGGGGCGCCGTACCTGAAGGCGTTCATCAGAAAGCCGAACTGCTCCTCTGCCTGTTCGGGAGTGAAGCCCAGGGTGCGAAACATGGTCTGCTGCAACGGTTCGTCGTGGATGCGGATGGAACCGCCGCCGAGTTCCACGCCGTTGACCACGCAGTCGTAAGCATTGGCGCGGATACGTCCCGGATCGCTCTCAAAATAGGGAACGTCTTCCGGCTTCGGCGAGGTGAAGGGGTGATGCATGGCATGGAAGCGTTTGGATTCTTCGTCCCACTCAAGCAGGGGAAAGTCAGTTATCCAGAGGGGAGCAAAAGTATTTTTGTCGCGCAAGCCGCAGCGCGACCCCATTTCAAGGCGCAACTCGCCCAAGCGGATCAATGTTTTGCGGCGTTCTCCCGACATCACGAGGATCAGGTCTCCGGGGCGGGCTTGCAACACTTCGCCCCATGCCCGCAAACGGTCGGTCGCAAAAAATTTATCTACCGACGACTGTACGCTGCCGTCTTCATTGAATTTCACGTAAACCAGCCCCTGAGCGCCGATCTGCGGACGTTTCACGAAAGCGGTCAGTTCGTCGAGCTGTTTTCTCGTGTAGGAAGCGCAAGCCGGCGCACAGACAGCCCCGATGTACGCGGCGCCGTCGAAGGCGGAAAAGCCGCTTCCCTGCGCACAGGCGGTCAGGTCGTGGATTTTCATGTCGAAACGCAGGTCGGGCTTGTCGCTGCCGTAGCTGTTCATCGCCTCCTCGAAGGTCATTCTGCGGAAAGGCTGTTCGAGGGAAACGCCTTTCACTGCGCGGAACAGATGGACGATCAATCCTTCAAACATGCGGAGGACGTCCTCCTGCGTAACGAAGGACATTTCGCAGTCTATTTGCGTAAATTCCGGCTGGCGGTCGGCACGGAGATCTTCGTCGCGGAAGCATTTCACAATCTGAAAATACCTGTCGAAGCCGGCTACCATCAACAGTTGCTTGAAGGTTTGCGGCGATTGCGGAAGGGCGTAAAACATTCCGGGGTTCATGCGCGACGGTACGACAAAATCACGCGCTCCTTCGGGGGTGGACTTGATCAGCACGGGCGTTTCCACTTCAAGAAAGCGTTCTCCGTCGAGATACCTCCTGATCTCCTGCGCCATGCGGTGACGCAGTTCCAGATTATTCCTGACGGCATTGCGGCGCAAGTCCAGATAGCGGTACTTCATCCGCAGGTCGTCGCCTCCGTCGGTTTCGTCCTCAATGGTGAAGGGCGGGGTGACGGCGCTGTTAAGGATCGTCAACCGTTCTACCGCGATTTCTATTTCGCCGGTGGCTATTTTGGCATTTTTGCTGCTCCGCTCGCACACCGTTCCTTCCGCCCGGACAACAAATTCGCGTCCCAGTTTTCCGGCTTCCCGGTACAGGACGTCATTTCCGGCTTCGGTGAAAACCAGTTGCGTCACCCCGTAGCGGTCGCGCAGATCAATGAAGATCATTCCGCTCAGTTTGCGTATGCGCTGTACCCATCCGGCAAGCATCACCTGCTGCCCCGAATGGCTTATGTTCAACTCTCCACAAGTATTTGTTCTATACATAACGACTGTTTTTTTCTTGAAAATATTTTGCAAAAATACGATTAAGTATTGAAAAAAAACGAATAATCTTTTTCCCGTCCGTTTTCATTTTGTATTTCATGCCGTATCTTTGCCGTCGGATTTAATATTAAACGCATGTCCGATTCTTTGCAGCAGCGGTTTTACCGGTACGTTTGCCGTCATCGTCTTTTTTCTTCCGGAGGAAAAGGGCTGATAGCGGTAAGCGGCGGCGTGGATTCCATGACGCTGCTTCACCTGTGGCGTGAAGCGGGTTTCCGCGGCGAGGCGGCGCACTGCAATTTCGGTTTGCGCGGCGAAGATTCGGACGGCGACGAGGCATTTGTTCGCGAACAGGCCGCCGCACTTGACTTTCCGGTACATACCGTCCGCTTCGACA
The DNA here is from genome assembly GCA_031273395.1 of Bacteroidales bacterium. Lineage (GTDB taxonomy): Bacteria > Bacteroidota > Bacteroidia > Bacteroidales > UBA4181 > JAIRLS01. The sequence goes on from JAISRX010000165.1 coordinate 9,495, forward strand.
CGGCAGGCTATGCCGCGCAAAACGGCATTTCGATACAAATGGCAGCGCGTGAACTGCGCTACCGGTGGTTTGACGGGCTGGCAGCCGGGCGGGCTTGCGATAGCATCGCCCTTGCCCATCACCGCGACGACAGGATAGAAACCCTGTTCATCAATCTGGCAAGAGGAACGGGAGTGAAGGGCATGACCGGCATGCCGGTGCGTCGCGGAAAAATCATTCGCCCGCTGCTGTTTGCCTCGCGCGAAGAAATTATCGACTACGCACGCAACCGGCAGATTGCTTTTCGCGAAGACGCCAGCAATGCAAGCGACAAATACGCGCGAAACTACATCCGTCATCATCTTGTCGCCGGAATGGAGAAGTTTTTCCCCGGTTTCCGGAAAACCGTCGAGCGGGACATGGCGAATTTCGAGGGGATGGAAGCGTTTTACAGGGAAGCCGTCGGGCGTTTCCGCCGGAAGGCAGTCCGCACGGACGGGGAGTTGCTGTATGTTGATCTGCATGAACTGCTGAAAAGTCCCTCCCCTGTTACCCTGCTGTTTGAAATCCTTCAACCCTTCGGATTTGCCGGCTCCGTCGCCGAAGAGGTGCTGGATGACCCCTTCCGTGCGGGACGACGGTTCTACAGCGATACGCACCGGCTGTTCTGCGACCGGCAGAAGCTCGTCCTGCATGCGCGGGAAGAAACCTGCATGCAGGAATATCCGGTGAACATTGCCGCAACGGAACTGCAATATCCCGTCCGTTTGTCCATCCGCCGGTTCGACATGCCGGACGGATACGCGCCCGACGCCCGTCCGGAGGTGGCGTGCATGGACGGCGACCTGCTCGGTGAACCGCTGGCGTTGCGCCGCTGGCGACCGGGCGATCGCTTTTGTCCGCTGGGCATGAAACATGAAAAAAAACTGAGCGATTTCCTCATCGACCGGAAACTGTCGCTGCTGGAAAAGGAACGGGTGTGGGTGCTGACCTCCGCCGGACAAATAGCATGGGTGGCGGCGCATCGCATCGACGACCGCTATAAAGTCACCCCAAACACCAAACGGGTAATTCAATTGGAAATCGGGAATCAATGACCACCGTTCATCATCGTATATCGTTATGGATAATAAATTCGTTCGGTTGATCTTCCGGAAATACCTGCGGTTTCGGTCAGCCCCGCACCCGGCGGTGACTTTTTCTTCACCGGAGGTGTATATGCGAATCAATCGAAAGAATAGCCATGATTCCTGTTTTTCGTGTTAAGAATTGTTAAATTTGTCATTCTTATTGGTTTATTTCTTTTCTTTATCGTTTGGTTCATGTAATGATTTGTAAAGAAAAAATAATTTTTTCATGGAAAAACTGATACAATTGACGGATATTGCCAAGATCTATATGGTAGGGGGAACCATTGAAGTTCCTGCGCTCAAGGAGGTGACCATCGACATAGAAAAGAATGAATATGTGGCGATTATGGGTCCTTCCGGTTCCGGAAAGTCCACTCTGATGAATGTCATCGGATGTTTGGATACGCCTACCCACGGCACCTACATACTCAACAATCACGACGTAAGTACGATGAAAGACAATCAGCTGGCTGAGGTGCGCAACAAGGAAATCGGGTTTGTCTTTCAGACATTTAATTTACTTCCACGTTACAATGCGCTGGATAATGTCCAATTGCCGCTGATATATGCCGGTATTCCGAAATCGGAACGGGTAGAACGCGCCTTGAAAGTGATCGAACAGGTGGGACTGACCGACAGGATGCATCACAAACCCAATGAAATGTCGGGCGGGCAACGACAAAGAGTGGCTGTTGCGCGGGCTTTGGTCGGCGATCCTTCCATCATCCTTGCCGACGAGCCTACCGGTAACCTTGACAGTAAGACTTCAATAGATATTATGCGCCTGTTCAGCGAAATCCATCGCAACGGAAATACCATCGTGCTGGTGACGCATGAAGAAGACATTGCCCGCTATGCCCACCGCATCATCCGATTGCGCGACGGAGTGGTGGAAGCGGATCAGATAAACCGGAACATACGGCTTGATTGAACACATATTATAATTTTTTTTTCTGTCCGGCATATTTTGGTACATTGTTTGTTGAAGTTATACAAATTTAATTCATGATATTCCGGTTTTTACGATTGATTTTTCCAGTTGTTTGTTGTTTTGTAAGCGTGGTGTCATGTACCGGCAAGCGGCAACAGGCGGGTTCCGGCACGGGAGAAGAGGCGGCGGAGGTTGCCACAGGGGTGGAGCATGCGCAGGGGTTTACCCTTGCCGAAAACGACGGCGTTACATTGCTGACGGTATCCAATCCCTGGCAGGGAGCGCAACATGTGACGTACCGTTACGCCCTGTGCGGCAAAGAAAAGGAAGTACCCGCCGAGCTGTCCGGCTACACCGTCATCAGGACGCCTGTAGAACGGGTGGTATGCCTGTCCACTACCCATGTGGCAATGTTGTCGGCTATCGGTAAAACGCACACTGTCAAAGCCCTGTCCGGTTCGGAATATGTCTCCGATCCGGAAGTCGTTCGCGCTGTGGCGTCGGGAGAAACGGTGGACATAGGTTACGAGGCATCCCTGAATTTTGAGAAAATCATCGCACTGAAACCGGACGTGATTTTTGCATACGGGGTCGGGCAGGAAGTGTTAGGCTCTTTGCGCAGGCTGACCGATCTGGGGCTGACCGTAGTGTTTAATGCCGAATATCTCGAAAGAACCGCTCTGGGGAAAGCCGAATGGATCAGGTTCATGGCGGCTTTTTACGGGGAGGAAGATCGGGCAGACTCCTTGTTTGGCAATATCTGCCGGTCGTATGATTCGTTGAAACAGATCACCGCCGGCATGACCGATCGCCCTGCCGTCATGTGCGGGTTGCCGTGGCAGGGATCGTGGTACATTCCCGGCGGACGGTCTTCCATTGCCGCCATGATTGCCGACGCCGGAGGCAATTACCTGTGGAAGGAAAACACATCGCACGAAAGTTATCCCGTTGACATTGAGGCGATCATCGACAAGGGCGCGGCAGCCGATTTCTGGATCAACACGGGGGCTGCCGGAAGCCTGTCGGAAATCCGTTCGGTAGATGAACGGCTGGCGCTTGCCCGACCGTGGAAAACCGGACAGGTGTACAATAATTATGCACGGGCGAGTGCGGGAGGCGGCAACGATTATTTTGAGTCGGGCATTGTTCGTCCGCATGTGATCCTGAAAGACATGATCGGCATTTTTCATCCCGACGTGTTGCCCGGTCATTCGTTTTATTATTATATGAAGTTAAATTAAAATTTATCATTAAGCCATGAATAAAATAGATATGCTTATTGCACCGCAAACAAAAGCATTTGTTCAAATCAGCCGAAGGTACTTCGAGTATCTGGAAACCTTGCCCGACAAGACTATCGCGGATTTCTGGGAGGTGCAGCTGCGGATGTTGTCCGATATTTATCAGGGGATATTTTCGCTGCCCGAAATTGAAGCGCGTTACTCTTTCGACGTCGATAAGTTCGTCACCGAGAAGGCTTACAACAAAGTACTGTCGGGACTGACCTCCTTCATCGGCGCGTTGGACGCCTTTCAGGATTTTTCGGACATGAGTTATCCGGGTACGCCCAAGGTGGTAGAGACAAGCCTGTCGGAAATGCTGACCGATATTTATCAGGAACTGAAAGATTTCGTCCTGCTGTACGAAACGGGTACGCTCGAAAATATGAATGACGCCATTGCCGAGTGTGCGGATACGTTCGGACGCTACTGGGGCGTAAAATTGTTGAGCGCCTTGCGGATCATACATGTCAATCTGTATCAGCAGCGGTATGCCGAAAGTAAAAAATCGCAGCAACTGGAAGTCGATATAGACGAGGTGATCGGCGATTATGACGGAGAAGAGGAATAACCGGAATGTTTGTATCCGAAATATCCAGAGAGGAACTTCAATTATTGCCGTTAGTGCGGTTTCCGGGCGCCATCCATGTGATCGACACCCCCAAACAGGCGGACAGATGGTTCGAGCAGCTGAAAAAGTATCCGGTGCTGGGCTTTGATACGGAAACCCGTCCCTCATTCATCAAAGGAAGAGTGAACAGGGTGGCTTTGCTGCAACTTGCCACAGGAACGGACGCCTACCTGTTCAGGCTTTGCAAGATGACCATGCCCGGCGACCTGATCGCATTGCTGTCCGATCCCGGTATCCTGAAAGTAGGCGCTGCCATCAGGAACGACCTTGACGTGTTGCGCCGCAGCGCCAGAATACACCCGAAAGGATTTGTCGATTTGCAGGACATGATGAAGGAGTTTGACATTAAAAACGTCGGGCTTGCTAAAATGGCAGGGATTATCATGGGGATCAGAATATCCAAATCGCAACAGCTTTCCAACTGGGAAAACGGCATACTGACCGAAGCGCAGCAAAAATACGCCGCTACCGACGCATGGGCGTGTTACGAAATATATCAAAAACTGACCCGATGACGCGCCGGCAGCTTTTCCGACAGGTGATCGGCTGGTTTCAGACCAATATGCCCGAAGTGACAACGGAGCTGCACTATCGCGATCCCTACGAATTGCTTGTAGCGGTGATTTTGTCGGCGCAATGTACCGACAAACGGGTGAATATGATCACACCCGCCCTGTTTGAGCGCTACCCCGTGCCGGAATTGCTTGCCGAAGCTACGCCCGAAGAAATTTTTGAAATGATCCGCAGTTGCTCCTATCCCAACAGCAAGGCGAAACATCTGGCAGGCATGGCGCGTATGCTGGTGGACAAATACGGCGGCAAAGTTCCCGAAACCGTCGACCAGCTGATGCAATTGCCCGGCGTAGGACGCAAAACGGCAAATGTCATCGTTTCCATCGTTTTCCGAAAACCGGCTTTGGCGGTCGATACCCATGTGTTCAGGGTGTCCGGACGCATAGGGCTTACCGTCGACGCCAAAAATCCCGAGGAGGCAGAACGGCAGCTGACCGAATATTTTCCCCGTCATCTTTGGGGGATTGCCCACCACTGGCTGATCCTTCACGGGCGCTACGTATGTACCGCACGCGCGCCGAAATGCAGTACCTGCGGACTGAACCGGTGGTGCGGATATTGTAAGGATTCGACAGGTAAAAAATATACTGCATTCGGTTGAGTTTTCGTGCCCCGCACTGCGCTTCGCTTGTACGGGGTTATCAAAAGGCAACCCCTTTCGGGGTTGCGTACAACTTTGCATAGACGTAAAACGCCGCAGGCGTTACCCTTTGATAACCCCGTATGAAATGCGGGGTACGACAGGCGAAAAAACACAAGACTACAACCGAGTGCAGTATAACTGTACTGTTTGCAGGTGAATTGTCCCGGAAGGCGGGACGTCAACAAGATGCTGTTTCGATAAAAACAGTTGCGCTCCAAAATTTCCCGCAGAGAATAAATATCAGTGAAAACACCCGTGACAAAAATCATCCTCCCTGTTTTCTTGCCGGACAGTTGCGAGGAAAAAAAATCAACTGATTTTTTTATGTCGCATATTTGCGAGAAAAAAAATCAACTGATTTTTTTATGTCGCATACTTTCGAGGAAAAAAAATCGACTGATTTTTTTATGTCGTATATCTGCGAGGAAAAAAAATCAACTGATTTTTTTATGTCGCATATCTGCGAGGAAAAAAAATCAGCTGATTTTTTTTTGAGGCGCTGTCGATTTCATCAAATGCTGTTTCACGTCCCGCCAAGGACGGCGTTATGAATCACCGCGACCGCAGTGGCAGCACCTGCGCCTGCCCTCAATGAAGACGACACAGGGGCGTTTGTCCTGCAGGTTAGGAAGGCTTGTGCCATTTCCCGTTGCGAAGCGGGAGACGCACCTTAATTATACGGGCGTCCTGACTTGACGCGGCGTCAGGAATGGCTGTACACCGGCTTTCCGCGTTTCAAAAACTTGGAAAGCCTGCTTTTCCGCTGTTATTCCGCTATCCCTAAGCCGTGTTCATCCTCCCACAACGTGATGGTTCCTTCCGGAACCGCACCGCTTTTGTGCAGCGTGATGATGTAGATGTACTTGCTGCCTGCCTCAAAGGTCGGGATGCTTGCCGCCAAATTCCATACGTAGGTATTGCCGCCAAGCGTAAATTCAACCGTTGCGCCGGCAGTTGATCCGGGCAGCAGAATGGCTTCATATATGCCGTCGGCAGAACCGGAGGGCGCTGTCGTTTCTTTAGGCGTGACGTCGGCGGGCGTTCCGACATTGCCAAGCCCGCCTGACGGATTGTTCAGGTTAAAGATTGCTCGCGTGTTCAGGTTTTTGATGACTACGCTTAAACCCGTCAAGTCTGTGACGCCTGTGCCTTTCCACACTCTCAGGATCAATTTCGAGAGCTGGTGAGAAAACTTCAGTTCAACCGGTCGGTTTGCCAGACCGTCTGCCTTGCTGTAGCCCTCCGGTTTGTTTTCGCGGGAATTGGCGTACAGCAGGTCGATGACTACCTGGTCTGTCTGCGAACCGACATTTACCGCATAATCGCCGAAACTTTGTCCGCTCTTCCACGGATAATAGGCGATAAAATCGACTTTGCGTCCATCCACAGGGAAATAAGCCACGCTGCTGTTCGCCACAAATGTGGCGCTGCTGTTCGGGCTTGAAACCTGTGCATCGTAGCAAAAGTTGCTGACGTTTTCGTCGGTATTGATCTCCGACGTACCGCTGTTTACCATAAAGACGCCGATCTGGTCGCCGTTTACCCAGCTGTCGCCGCCGTCGGTGGTGCGGGTTTGGGGCGCGGCGGTGACGCCGGTTGCCGAAAACCCTACCGGCACGCGGTCGGTGGTGGAATTGGGTGCTTCCTCGTTTTTGTTGCAGGAAGCCAAACCGATAACGAAGGCTATTGTCATCAGGGATGTGACTGACAACATGGATTTCAATGAATTTAATGCTTGCATTTTACTTGATTTTTAAATGATTAATTTGCTGTTACCTCGCCGGTGTTGGTTGTCCATTCGGTGATTTCGCCGGTGATGTCCGCTTCCGACTTTTGCAGCGTTACCGTGTAAGTGTATTTGTTGCCCGCTTTCCATTCGCCGTGGGGAATGGCTGCCGTAAAGGGCGCATCCGTTCCGTTGTCGAACGACAGCATTTTTCCGGCGTTCTCAGCGGGCAAAACAATGGCTTCGTAAGTTGCCGCACTTCCGTTGGTGATGGTATAGAGGGCGGAAATGTCCTGCGCCGTTCCGCTTGCCGTTACCGTTCCGTCGGTCAGGTCGAGCGTACCGTCGGGAGATTGTCCGTCGATTTCAACCGCCAAGCCCGATAGTGAGGCGGTTACGCCCTCACCGTTGGAAATGTTGAACACCAGCTTCACGAGTTGGTGCTTGAAAGGCAGTTTTACCGGCGTATTGGAATTTTTGCCGTACGTCGCGTCTGCGGGGGCATACAGGACGTCGATAGCCGACTGGCTGCTTTGCGAAGCCACGCAGAAATTGTACTTGTAGTCGCCGGTAATCGACTTCGTGTAGGGATAATAGGCGACGAACTTCACATTTCCCGATACGGGGTAAAAGATTTTCGTGCCGTTGTCTTCAAACGACACCGCGCCGCTTCCTCCCGTCGAATTGTAGCGGATGTTATCGACGTTTTCCGCGATGTTGCCGTCAGCGAGCGTACCGGGCGTTTCATTTACCATGTAAATGCCGATACTGTCGCCTGCCGCCCACGATGCGTCGGTTACGCGGGTATTCACACTTGCAGGGTTGCCCGCCGTGAATTTCACTGCCACAGGCTCGTTGCCGTTCATTACTTCGTCTTCACTGCTGGTGCAAGACATTACTGCTGTTGCTGCAAAGGCAGCCAAAAGAAACTTTTGATTTTTCATTACTTTGTTATTATTTATTTATGTTTATGAAATTATGT
>JAISRX010000296.1 GCA_031273395.1 Bacteroidales bacterium
TTATTGTGGTTGGAATCGGCGGGAAAGAAAAAGACTGCCGTTTTTTTCGGCAGTCTTTGGGAAAGGGGGAGTTTACCATCCCGGGTTTTGAGGGAGCAGGGCGGGACCTATCATTTCAATTTCCGGAGTGGGTATGGGGAAATAATATTGTTTGTTGGGATCGAAATGGTGTGTGTCGAGTACGAAAAGATTGTACGTTTGGGGACCTTGGGCAGGGTTTGTCCATTCGATTCCGTAGAAATTGACTTCCTGTTTTGCTTCGGCTAATTTTTTCCATCGCTTGAGGTCAAAGTAGCGGTGTCCTTCTTCAAAGAGGAGTTCGACTCTGCGTTCTTTGAAGATGAGGTCTCTCATGGTGGCCTGGTCATAGGATGCGGGAATGCCGTAGCGGTTGTCGGCGCCGGGCTGGATGCCGGCTCTTCTGCGGATTTGGAAGAGGACGTTTTCGATTTGGGTTTTGCTGCCTGTGGGGTCGTATTCGTTGAGCGCTTCGGCGTAGCTGAGGAGGATTTCAGCGTAGCGGATGAAGGGGAATACGTTGTCGTTACCGCCGGAGGCTCCGGAGACGTTCTCGTTGCAGAATTTTCGGAAGAGGTAGCCGGTTTTGGTTACGCTGCTGGAGGTTCCTATTCCGTCGGTGGGTGCGCCTTTCCAGAAGTTGATCCGTTCTTTGACGGTGGAGCCTGCACGGGGAATCCACATGGCGCCGTCGAAGAGGAGCGTGTAGTAGAAGCGCGGGTCGCGGTTTTCGTACATTTTCAAGTCGTCGTAGCCTGATGCGGGGTCAGTGATTTCTTTTCCGTTGTTCATCGTGAAGGCGTCTGCAACGCTTTGGTAGGGGGAGGAATATACTTCTCCTCCGCGTGAGGCGGGCAGGAGGAGTTCTTCGTTGTAGCGGTTGCTTGTCTTCATGAGGTTGAAGATGTATTCGGGGTTTACTCTTTCGATTTGCATGCGGTAGAAGCCGTAGCCGGGGGCGGTTGCGTTGTCTTCGATGAGTTGATAGCGGTTGAGATCGATGACTGCTTTTGCGGCGTCGGCTGCAATTTTCCAGCGGTTTACGTCATAGGTTTCATATCCGAGGATGGGCTTCAGGACAGGGTCATCGGTGGGTACCTGTCCGTTTGAGAGGGGGCTTGCGGCGAAGAGCAGTACTTTTGCTTTGAGGGCGAGGGCGGCTCCGGAGGTGATGCGGCCGTAGTCGTTGCCGGTTTGTTCGGCGGGGAGTGTTCCGACGATTTGGTCGCATTCTTCGACAATGTAATTGACTTCGTCTTCAAAACGCGCTCTGGGTTCTTCCATTTTTTCTTCGATGCCGTAAACTTTGTCTCCCATGACGGGCGTTCCGCCGTAGAGACGCAGGAGATGGAAGTAGTACCAGGCTCTGATGAAGCGGGTTTCTGCTTTCAGTACGTCTTTTTTCCCTTGGGAGAGGGGTGTGTTGTCGATGTTGGCAAGGAAGATGTTTGAGCGGGTGATATTTTCGTAGGGATATCGCCAGTGGTATCTCAAACGGGTTTCGTTGGCGTCGCTGATGGTGTTCATGTTCCAGCGGTGAGATGCTTGCGCCGAACCTGTCCAGACGCAGCGCGAGCCGTCGGCGATGTCGTGGAATGACCAGAGTCCTCCGCCGACCATGGCGTTGTCGAGGAAGTATGTGTATCCGAGGTAGCGGTAGAGCGAAGCCTGGTACTGGTAGGTATAGACGCTGTCGGCGAAGACGATTTCGCGGTTCAGGGAGCTCGACAGGTCGGGATCAAGGAAGCCTGTGTTCGACTCCGAGCAGCCTGTCGACAGGATGGACAGAACAGTGAATATTACGGATATTTTTATAATTATTCTTTTCATGATGATATGTGTTTAGAATGTTATTTGTAAACCGAAGTTGAATAATTTCATTTGAGGATAATAGTTGTATGCGCTGTCGCCGGTTAAGGCTTCAGGGTCTAAATCATACATTTTTAATCCGCTCCAGGTGTAGAGGTTCAACCCGTTGGCGTAGAGGCGCAGGGATGAAAGTTTGAATTTGTTGATGAGAGGGCTGCTTGGAACCGTATAACCGATTTCGACGTTCTTCAGGCGCAGGTATGCGTTGGAGCGCAGCCAGAAGGTGGAAGTGGCCATGTTGGAGCCGCCTAATCTCGGGAAATCGGGATTGCGGTTGTCTTCTCTCCATGCGTTTTGGTGGAGTTTTCTGGGCTTGCCGTTTTCGTTACCGAGTTGCGTGATCTGGGTGTTGATGAAACTTCCCTGTCCTGCGCCCTGAAAGAGGGTGGAAATGTCGAATCCTTTGTAATTGAAACCGAAGCTGAAGCCGTAGGTCATTTGCGGTACATTGGGTTTGCCGATGGGTCCGACATCGTAAGTGTCAACTCTTCCGTCGGGTGTTCCGTCAGGACCGCTGATGTCTCTGTACTTTAAGTCGCCCGGTTTGAGGTCTGTACCTCTGCTGTCGGGTAATGCGTCGATTTCTTCCTGGTTTTGATAGTAGCCGTCCCATATATAACCGTAGATTTGACCTACGGGACGTCCTTTCTGTTTTTGCAGCGGATAGGTTTCTTTGGCTTCGTCGATTTCGAGGATTTTGTTGCGGGCAAATGACAGGGTGCCTTTGAGGAAATAACCGGCATTGTCTCCGATCCTGTCTCTCCACTGCCCTTCAAACTCGGAGCCTTGATTCTTGACCCTGCCCATATTTACGGGGGGCGCCGTAATGCCGATAAGAATCGGAACCGTAACTCTGCTGATAAGAATATCATAGCGTTCATTGTTGAAACAGGTAAATCCCAAACCCAAGCGACCTTTTAACATTCTCAAATCAACGCCCACGTCCAGTTTGCTTTCTTTTTCCCAACGCACGTCGTCGTTACCCAAAGCGCCGGGATAGATGGACGTTATGCCGAAGGGATTTTCTCCGAAATAATAGGTATTGTTGGCCGTTGTACTGCTCGTGTATGATTCTTCGTAAATGTAGCGGTTGGAACTGTTGAAGGCATCCGAGCCGACGATTCCGTATGTACCTTTCAATTTGAGATAGTCAATGTAGATGCTTTGGAAGAAATCGTTGAGGAAGGGTTCTTCGCTTATGTTCCAGCCCACACCGATAGCGGGGAAAGTGCCGTATTTGTTTTTTGCCTTGAAGCGGTCGGTGCCGTTGTATCCGAGAACAAATTCGAGCATGTAACGATTCAGGTAATCATAAGTAGCGCGACCGGAAAATCCCCTGAAGTTGGCCGGGTCGTCCGCGCCTGCTTTCGAGGTGTCCCATAGCATCAAACCCAGCGCGGAGACGGTATGCGGTCCGAATGTGCGTCCGTAGGATAAAATAAACTGGGAGGTTATTTTCCGAACGGGCTTGATGTAAGGCGCTGTGGTCGTGCTTGCGTTCACGACAAGTTTCGGCATGGGGTCAACGTTGGCTCTTACCCGTTCAAAGGTGTTGGTTATGGAGTTGTACATGAAGTCGGGGAACTCGTCTCGTGTTAACGACCGGTTGTAGCCCCAGGTATTTGTCAGCGCCATGGTGCCTTTGAGTTTGAGACCCGGCGTAATGGCATGCAGGTCGTATTCGGCATTGATATTTCCGTTGACATTGTTTTTGAACTCACGCCTGTAACCGGAATATTCGACCGTCATCACCGGGTTGATACCAAAGCCGGGGCGTCCCGAATAGGTGCCGTCGGGATTTCTGACCGGATATGCGTAGGAGGGCAAACGACCGCTGCCCAGCGTTCTCCAAAAGTTCCAAACGCCGCCTGATATTCTGGAATCGGTATTGTGGTGTTCGTTCTTTTCGCTCAGAATGGCAGAGACATTGACGGACAGTTTCAAATCTTTGGTTGCCTGAATATCAAGGTTGGCGCGCAGGTTGTATCTTTTCAAATAGAAATTCCCGTCGAAATCTTCCTTCCGTTCAAATTCTTTCAAAATACCTTCCTGATTGAAATATCCGAAGTTTACAAAATATTTTACGTCTTTTACTCCCCCGTTGATGTCGATATTATGGCGGGTCTGAGGGGCTGTACTGCGCATTACTTCGTCGTACCAGTTCACATCCGGATACAGCAGGGGCTGGTCTTGCAGTCTGTAATGTTCAAGAATTTCGGGCGTCAGATAGCCGGGCATTTCGACAACCGGATTTCTGCCTTGATTCTCATACATTTCTTTCAGTACCATTAATGCGTCGTATGAACCCAGGACTTCGTTGTATATTGTAGGCGATTGAAGTCCGTATTCGCCGCGGTAAGTGATATGCGCTTTTCCTTCTTTTCCCCGCCGGGTTGAAACCAGGATAACGCCGTTTGCTCCCTTGACACCGTAGATGGCCGTACTGGAAGCGTCTTTAAGGATCGAAAGGTCTTCGATTTCGTTCACGTCCAACTGGCTCAATGTAGAGTAGTCCGTCTCAATGTCGTCGATTAAGACCAGAGGCGATTTACTCACATTGGCAAAGGTACTGATACCGCGAATGTAGATATCGGCTGCATCCGCACCGGGCTGACCGCTGATTTGCTGCTGGAACAGTCCGGGCAGTTTACCGACCAAAGCGTTTTGCACGCTTGCCGAAGGACTTTGTTTCAGTTCTTTAAATGATATGGAAGCCGTAGAACCGACCGAGGTGATCACTTTTTGTTTACCATATCCGATGGCTATCACTTCATTGAGCAATTGACTGTCCGGTTCCAGGCGAATGTCCAACCGGTTTGCAGATGCCTTTATGACACGCTCTTTATATCCTATATAGGATATTTTGATTTCCGAAGAAGCGGATTTCAAACTGAGCGTAAATTCTCCGTTGTTGTCTGTTAATGTGCCGCGCGTCTCGTTTCCGACTTCATAAACAGTAGCGCCTATTAAGGGTTCTCCCGACTCATCGATGACTTTTCCTTTGACCGGCATGTCTTGTGCAAATATTTGCAAGGGCAATAGAATCCATAAAGCCAGGATTATTATTTTTATTTTACTATTCATAATATGATACTTTTTTTAATCAGATTAATAATTCCAACCCGGGTTCTGTTCCAATTGAGGGTTTGATGTTATTTCGTAATAAGGAATGGGGAACCAATACATTTTGGCGGCGTCAAAAACGGAATTTTGAACGCTGATTCTCTCATAACGGAAAGAATTGTCTCCGAGTTTGGTTATCTTCATTCCTTCAACCGGGGTGTTCATTACATTTTCCGCAATTCTCCAACGGCGGATGTCATAAAAACGATGTTCTTCAAAAGCCAGTTCAATGCGTCTTTCGTTATGAATAATATTCCGCATTTCCTCTTGAGAGTAGGTGACCGGTAATCCGTAGCGGTTATCGGCGTCGGCCTGTATCCCGGCTCTTTTCCTGATTTGGATAAGAGCGTCTTCAATGGCAGCCTTACTTCCGACAGGGTCGTATTCGTTCAGCGCTTCGGCATAACTTAACAGGATTTCGGCATAGCGGAACATGATAAATGAATGGTGTGTATTGGCAAGACTTGCGGACGATTCGTTCGCTCCCATAAATTTACGCAAATAATATCCTGTCTTTGTTTGAGGATACGGCGTATTGGGCTTATCCATTCCGCCCTCAAAAGTCTCTACACGCCGGTTCAACCAGTTCGAACCATTGTAGAATACGGTTAATCCCAGGCGAGGATCACGGTTAGCATACGGATTCTGCGCATCATAGCCCGAATTCGGTTCATTGATGTTTTTGCCGCTAATGGTAAGGAAAGCATCGACCAAACTTTGCGAAGGACTGGTATATCCTTTGCAGGAATAAGAAGCGGATTGATATCCGACCGGACTGTTGTTCAATTCAACCGTGTTGCTGGTGGCGCTCTCTCTCAGGAAGATGGTTTCGGTATTCTTCAATGTATAGAACAGCGCCTTGAAGTCGGAATGTAATGAATACACATTCAAATCAATCAGTTTCCGGGCTTCCTCCGCTGCTTTTTGCCATTTGGAGGCATCTCCCGCAGGATTGTTCAACGGACTTGCCATGAACAAAAGAAGTCGTACCCGCAGAGCGACCGCCGCTCCGTTGGTTGCTCTTCCGATATTGGCGTCGGCTAAACCGGATGAGTTATAGAGGTCCTTTTCAATGGCATTTAATTCCGACAAGATATAATCGGCACACTGGTCGGGTGTATTGCGGGGGAGGCTCAGATTATCGGTGATGGAAAAAACTTTATCGCCGATTAAAGGCACGCCGCTCCAACGCCTGATTAAATCGAAATAATAGTACGCCCTCAGAAAACGCGCTTCCGCTTTCCATGTCTTGACCATGTTCGTTTTGCTTACATCCAGATGCGCCCGGTCCACATTGGCAAGAAATACATTGGCTTGCCTTATGCCTTCATAGTTTCTTGACCAGGCATTATCTTCCACTGCATTTCGTGCAGACAGTCGCCCGTTACGGAATGAATTAACATTCGGAGAATCGTTCTTATCTACCGACGGAACGGCATCGTCGCTGCCCGAATCCAGATAATCGTTACCCAGCCGGTTGTGGAGGGTGGGTAAATAGGCATAGATTCCGTTCAGATAATTCATCAGATGAGTACCGGTAGAGTCGATTGACGCCCACACGTCTTCATCCTGAATTCTTTCCAGAGGTTCATTTTCAAATGAATCGCATGATTGTAATATTCCCAGTACCAGCAGGCAGGAAAATATCCGTCTATTGAGTGTTATAACATATTTTTTCATATATTTAATTGCAAGTGATTAGAATTGAACATTTATCCCAAAACTTATGGATTGGGTATTAGGTATCGTAGCATAATCAATCAACTCAGGGTCTCTGTCTTTCAGTCCTGAGAAGGTCAACAGGTTATATCCGGCGACAAAAAGTTTTACTCTCGACAGATACGCCGGTTTTATCCAAGATTCGGGCAATTCGTAAAACAGTTCCAGGTGTTTAAGCCTCAAATAACTTCCATCCTTCAGCCAAAACGTAGAAGCGCTTTGGTTATAATTATTTTTTCCGGCGGAGAGTCTCGGATATTCCGCATTTGCATTAGCGGCCGTCCATCTGTTCGTCTGATTTTCCGTAGGCGGGGTATAGCCTCCCTGCCCGTTGACAAGGAACGGCACATCTATCAGCATCACATCTCTGTTTGCCAATCCTGCCCACTGCATATTCAGTCCGACGCCTTTCCAGCTTACCGAACCGTAAATCCCGTAAACAACCGGCGGACGGGTTGTTCCTATACCGCTTACGTCTCTGTCGTCTATGATATGGTCGTTGTTCAGGTCTTTGTATTTCAAGTCGCCCGGGACAGGAATGTATCCTTCGATTGTATTGTTTGACAGGTAATCATTGATTTCCTGTTGCGACCGGAAAAGGCCTTCGGCGGTATATCCGAAATATTGACCGATGGGATTGCCGGTCCGTTGCATGTAACCGTACGGGCGATTGGGTTCGTCCGAGAAAATATTTTTTGACTTAACCAGCGAAGCATTTCCTTCCAGCGCCCATTTCAAATCATTATAAACCCCGTTGTATCCTGCCGTAATTTCAAATCCCGAATAACTGCGTTTCCCGATATTTTCCAGTGAACGTGCATGACCCAGGATAGCGCTGCTGTTGGTCTGTCTCTCTATGGGTACGTCCGTGATATTATTGTTGAAATATTCCAGGCTTACCGATAATTGTTCATTGAACAAAGCCGCATCTGCGCCGATGTTTAATTTCTTTGCCGTCATCCATGTGGAAAGATAAGGTAACCGGCTTTCGGTCAGCGAGCTTGCAGAAGTAGCCGCATTACCGAAATACACAGAGTTGCCCGATTCGTAATAGCGCTGATAGTTGTAATAACTGTACGGAGATCCCGACGAAATCTGAAAATAGGATGCTGCCAGATTGTCGCCGCTTAAACCGTAAGAGGCGCGAATTTTCAACTTGTCAAGCGACGAAATTTTGTCTTTGAGAAAATCTTCACCCAACAGATTCCAACCCAAACCCAAAGCCGGGAAAAATCCCCAGCGGTCGCCTTCCTTATATTGATTCATACCCATGTACGACGCCGTTAATTCTGCAAAATAACGTTTGTCGTAATCATATTGGAAGCGTCCCGAAAAGCCGTAATTGTTGAATGGAAGATAGTTTTGCACCAGATAATTATTATAGGTATAAAGAATCTTGTTTGCAGAGGTATGTTTACCGGAGGTAAAATCATATCCGAAATCAAACTCGAAATCCATCATCCGGTTTTGTCTGTCGTAACTTGAGGCGTTTGCCTGTGTAGCGGTTGAAGTAAGTTGCGTATATAGGTCGCTTCCATCGGCATTTTGCGAATAATCGTAAATGATCATCGGTTTACTTCTGTTTAGCGTTTCCCTGTAAATGGAATTATAGGCATAGAGGGCGCTGACATAGGCGCCTTCCAGAATAGCGCTCAATTGTTGGGTCAAGCGTAAATCAAGACTCAAATCGGAGGAATTGTAGGTCCGATACCCTGTATAGACTGCTTCTCCGTAAAGATTATTTTTGTAGATGCGGTTACCGCCCAGCGAGCCGTCCGGATTGAGCGGCGCATACGCTCCGGCAGGCGTTGCCGCCAAATCGGAATATATGGTAGCGAGTGCGGTTCCGGGTGTATTCTCTTTAAACATTTGTCCGTAAGCATTTATTTCAAAATAAGTAGAAGGGGTTACATCCACATCTATTTTTGTCCGCAAAGAATATTTTTTATAGGAATCTTTTGTTTCATAAGTATTGATCGACTTGTCATCTTTCAGGAATCCTCCCTGATTATAATAATTCATATCCAAATAATAGCGAGCCGTACTCCCGCCGCCGTTGAAACTCAAATTATATTGCTGTACGGGCGCAGAAGATTCGAGAATATAATCATACCAGTCTATATTCGGATACAGACTTTGATTTGTTCCGCTCCTGTACTTGTCAATATCTTCCTGTGAATAATAAGCAGGAAGCCCGTCGTTCGCAAGCGCCTCATTCAATAAACCGGCATATTCGTGCGCCTGTACGAATTTGGGTTTGAACAATTGTTTGCTGTCGGCAAACTGAGCCGTAAAGTTAACCTTCAACTTTTGATTGATTCCCTTTTTCGTTACAATACTCAGAACGCCGTTGCCTCCCATCATGCCCAGCATGGCTGTACCCAATGCGTCTTTGATGACCGATACCGATTCGATTTGTTCAACCGGTATATTCACCGAAGAGCGAGGTATTCCATCCACAAGAATCAGAGGAAAACCGCCCCGTAAATAATAGTCAAGCATTTCGTTAGAATTTCCACTAAGCAGATTTACACTCAAACCCGTTAGCGTACCATAAAGTGATGAAGCCATTTGGGAGACCGGACGATGAATCAATCTGTCTCCATCTACGGTGGAGATGGATTGGAGAATCGCCTCAGGAGATTGTTTTCCAAACAGTACATCTTTTGTTTCCTCAGGCACGGTTTCAAACGTCGTTTCATTTGAAAGAACCTTTTCATCAAACGTTTGGGCTTTTACCGAAAGGATGCCTGTAATGAGAAAACATACCAAAACCAAAGCTTTAACGCTGTAATTTTCGATTTTGTTCCGTTTTAATACATTCATAAATTTTTTAATGTTAATTATTATATAATAAAATCAATTGCAAAGCGGACATACGCCATTTTCTTTTTCCCCTGTGAAACAGAGCGGAGGCTGTTTAACATGACGTATGCAAAGCCTTTGCCGAGCAGAGAAAAAAGTTTTCGCCGCAAGGAAACGACTTTTCCCTCCAAGACTGAGATTTGCCGACAAACACCATCGGCACGAAAACGGCAAATAAAAAACGAAATTGTTATAACTTGCTGATTTCCATACGATAAGCGGGGATGTGGGGGTAAATACGAATTTTTTACCGGAAGAAATTCCGGCAGGCGCTAATGAAAATTTACTTGAAAAACATCCCATACCTGTATTTTTTTAATTTTGAATTTAAAATTCGTAATCCAACGGGCGCAAAGATAAGTGTTTTTTTTATTATTTTAGAAAAAAGAAAGATTTTTTTTAAAATAAATATGAATTTAACATTTTTCCAGGCGTGACGAAGATAAATTAATAGAGATTCATTTGTACTTCGCGCGGCATGATTTTATGCATAACCGTGCCTGAAAGGCATGATTTTCCTAGCCCGTCCGTCGTCACTCACCGTTAAAAAAGGAGGCTGTACCCGAAACGGGACAGCCTCCTTTTCAATTATTCAGTGATGAACGGTTGTCAGTACACCACTTTCACTGTTCTGCTACCGGAAACGACGACATAAATACCGCGTTCACGCAGATGGATGCGCTTCTCGGTTGCTGTTGCCTTTTCATGACGGAACAGTTGCCCCTGCATGTTGTAAATGCTCAGAAATTCATCCGGGACAAGACCGGTGACATGCAGGATGCCGCCGATGACGAATGCTTTCAGCGTCTGAGCCTGCGGAACGTCAATACCTGTGGGCGTCACGACATAGGTGATTTCTACCGATACGGGCGTCATGCCTTCCGCGCTGACGGTGAGCGTTGATGTGTATGTACCCGGAGTAAGGGTTATGCGGGGTATGAGCGTGATGTCCGTTTCGCCGCCGACCGGCAAACTGCCCAGTATCCCGGACGAAAGGGTGAATGCATCCGCGTTCGCGCCGGAGAGCGTCAGCGTCAAATCACCTGTTACCACGTTGCCCGTGTTGAGGATGCGTACCGTCAGGTTGCCCGGCAGCAGTTCGATGCGTTTCACCGGCGTCATCGCATGCGGGGTGGCGACAATCACGCCGCTCATTACCGTGGCGGTGGCAATGCTTGCGCCTTTCGCCAGACCGACTGTGAAACCGAACGAACCGTTCACACCCGCAGGATTGCTTTCCGTGCCTTCTGTGGCGGATGTGAAGGTTGTGACCGTTATGTCGCCGGCGACAGGCGTCGCCGAACGTAACTCTATGTCATACGACTGACCGAACAGGATGTTAAGGGTGTTGACTAACCATGTCCTGACGGTGGTGGCGTCATTCGCCGTTGCCTGTGCCACGCGATAGGCGCCGCCTTCGATGGCTGCTCTGGCTGCTTCGACCGATTCCCTGTCCAATTGCGCCTGCGTTTTTCGGAAGGTCGCCGTTACGGTGACGGCGCGGGCGGGCATGGTGAAGGTGTATTGCAGGGACGTTGGATGCGACGTCTCTACGGCGGTTGCAGGATTATCAGGGTTGGTGAGTACCTTCAGATCATTAATCTCATAACCCTGATCGGGGGTTACGGTCAGCGTGATGAGCGTACCTGCCTGTGCGGGACCTGACGGGGAGGCTGTTACCGTGCCGTTGGTCGTTGTGGCGACGGTGATGCCGTAGGTGGCGGGCGGCGTGTAGGCTGTTGCCGTAATCGTGCCCGAAGCGCCGGCTGTCTCGCTGCTGTAACCTTTACTGAGCGATACGGTGAAGTCAAAGCGGCCGTTCACACCGGCGGGCGAGCCTGCCGAACCTGCCGTTGCCGCGTAAAAGTTGCTTACCGTGATGTTGCTTGACGATACGCTAATGCCCGTGCCGTTTAACAGGCTGCCGATTTGGTTTGCCAGCCACGTCCTGACTTCCGACTGTGTATTGGCGGTCGTCTGTGCGACGTTCCAGTCCGTGTTTTCAATCGAATACCGCGCATCTTCCACTGCCTGTTGATCGGCGGTCTTGCGGAATGTTGCCGTTACCGTGACGCCATAAGCGGGCATGGTAAATTCGTATTCCTGTGAAGACGTTGCATGCAACGACCCGACGGGCGTATAGGGACTGTTTGTCTGATAAACGTTGAGGTTCTCCAATTCGTAGCCGGAGTTGGGATAAACGGTCAGCGTAACCGTTTCGCCTGCCTGTGCGGAGGTTTTATCGGCGCTTACGCTTCCGTTCGCGAATGATCCGATGCTGACGCCGTAGATTGATTGCGTGATGTTCGCGGTTACGCTTGCCGGTTGTGCGGAAAGGATGTAGTTGCCTGCGTCCGCGCCTGCGATGCCGTAGCCACTGAAGGAGACGGTGATGTTGTTCCCGATAGCCGAACTTGCGAATGTGGCCGTACCTGCCGTGATGGTTACAATGTCGCCGGAAATTACGCCGGAGAGGGCGCCGCCTGTGGTAGTAGCCGTCGTCGTGCCGTCATACGCCTTGTCCTGTGCCGTCAGTCCGGTGATGGTTACGGCTTTGACGGCGATGTCCACCGTAATATATGCGGGCTGCGTCAGGGTGTAGTTGGTTGCGCCAGCGCCGGTCAGCGTGATATTGGTGGTAACGTCTTTGCCTGTTCCCACGATTTTATTTGCCATTGTTCCGACGCCGAGGATGAAGGTAACGCTTGCATCTACAGATTCCACACCGACGAGCGAACCGCCCGCGAGGGCAACCGATGTTGTTCTGTCATACTCGCGGTTTGTAGCCGCTACGCCGGAGATGCCAATGCTTTTTGCGGTGATGTTCACGTTCAATCCTGCGGGCTGCGCGGTGAGGGTGTAGTTAGCCGCGTCCGAGCCGGAGAGGGTGTAACCTGTTACCGTTACGGGTTTGTTGTTGCCGACGTCTTTTGTATCGGCGGTGGCGGTCACAGCGTTTATGCTAAGTGACAGGTCGTCGTTTCCGACTTTGCCGGTGAGTGTTGGCGTTCCCTGAATCGTTATCACGTTCGTGCCGTCGTAGGCGCGGTTTGTTGCCGAAAGTCCGGTTATGGTTACGGACTTCGCCGTGATATCCGCACTGCTGTTTGCCGGTTGAGCGGAAAGGGCGTAATTGCCCACATCCGTGCCGGTGATGTCATAGCCGCTGAACGTAACGGTTTTGCCTGTATTGACTGTTTTATCGGAAAACGCAGCCGTACCCGCCGAGATGCTCACCTGGTCGCCGGAAATTACGCCGGAGAGTGTACCGCCTGTGGCGATAGCCGCCGTCGTGCCGTCATACTCCTTGTTTTGTGCTGTCAGTCCGGTAATGGTTACGGCTTTGGCGGCGATGTCCACCGTAATATATGCGGGCTGCGTCAGGGTGTAGTTGGTTGCGCCGGCGCCGGTCAGCGTGATATTGGTGGTAACGTCTTTGCCTGTTCCCGCGCTTTTATTTGTCATTGTTCCGACGCCGAGGGTGAAGGTAACGCTTGCTACATCTACCGTCTCCACGCCAACGAGCGTACCGCCCGCGAGGGTAACCGATGTTGTTCTGTCATATTCGCGGTTTGTAGCCGATACGCCGGAGATGCTGATGCTTTTTGCGGTGATGTTCACGGTCAATTCGGGCTGCTCGAGGGTGTAGTTACCCGCATCCGAGCCGGAGAGGCTGTAGCCTGATACTACCGTTACAGGTTTGTTGTTGCCGACGTCTTTTGTATCGGCGGTGGCGGTCACAGTGTTTATGCTAAGTGACAGGTCGTCGTTTCCGACTTTGCCGTTGAGTGTTGGCGTTCCCTGAATCGTTATCACGTTCGTGCCGTCGTAGGCGCGGTTTGTTGCCAAAAGCCCTGACAGGGTTACGGGCTTGGGGTTTACCGTGATTGACACGGGCTGCGGATTTGGCGATACGGATTGATAGTTCTTCGTATCCGTCTGCGTAAAGGTTACGTTATAGCCACTGTTTACCACGGTGGGGACGGTCGCGGAGGTCGTCCACGCAAACGAACCGTATTCCGTGGAGCCGCCTGTCAGCGTGGAAGTCGAGAGCTCTGCGCCGTAGGTGATTGCAGATGCGGACGGCCATGTAACGGATGGAGCCGCCGCCCTGTCAATGACGAAGGTCGTGTTTTCGCTGCCGGAGAAATTGCCGTCTGTCTTCGCGGTTACGGTTACGCTTCCGCCTTGTGCGACGGTGACGTTCACGCCGTAACTCACTTCATAATCGGAAGCGAATGCGTCCACGCCATTAACGGTTACGGATGCGATGCCCGGCGTGATTTGGTTGCCGGTGTAGGTGAACGGGCTGCCCGAAAGCGTGACGGTCGCGCCGGACAGCGACTTTTTGTCGATGTTTACGGCTGCCGAACCGGAATATATGTTATAGTTGCCTCCCGTGCGGGCTACTTTGAAATATACCGTGTAGGCTCCCGCGTCGGTGAAGGTCGGGCTGCTTGGACCGTAGATTCCGTCTTGCGTGGCGCAGTACGTTACCGTGCCGCCAACGCCGCCGCCACCGTTGTCCGTAACGGAAATGCCATGAAGCAAGCCGTCATAATCGGCATTATACGGTGTAATGACGATGTTGCTGGCATCAACGGGAATATTGATGCCGTCAATGATGAAGTTTCCCAACGACAAATCTGTTGTGGTGGCTAAATAGTTTGTACCTGCCGCTATACTCACGGTGACGGCGTATGTTCCGGCGTCTGTGGGCGCGGTTGATGATTTTGGATAGGCTATGCCGCCGACGCCTTCATAATACGCCGTAATCGTGCCGAGACCGTTCACGCCGCTATTCGCCGTGACACTGACGGGTTTTGAAGAGCCGTCATAACTCACTGTTGTCAGGTCGTAATCAAGCAGGTCTGCCGTGGGCGCGATTGGGTTGATGGTGAAATTCCCCAACAAAAGCCCTGTCGCTGCGGCATAGTTATCACCGGCCGTGATGTCAACGGTGACAGCGTAATTACCCGCGTTTGCGGGCGCCTCCGTCCCGGCGTCATATTTGACCGTAATGGTTGTACCAAGCCCGACTATACCGGATTTTCCGGTAACGGAAACGCTCTGTGCGCTGCCGCTGTAATCCACGGCGGTAAGGCTGAACTGCAAGTCTGTCGCCGCTACCGTGCGTTTGGCTACCGCGCCTGTTGCGGTTGAGGTTACAGCGTTTTGGCAGTTCGCCGCTGTTACCTCGACAGTAATCTGCTTGCCGATATCCGACGCCTGTATGGTATAAGAAGCGTTGGTCGCTCCGGAAATATTTGTTCCATCGCTCTTCCACCGGTAGCTCAACGTACCGGGTAGGCCTACATCGGCGGAAAGTCCGGCAGTATTCACCGACAGCACATCAAGGTATTGGGGCGTTGTGTTGTCAATTGCGGGCGTTCCCGTCAGTGTTGCCTTGTCGGTGATAACGGTCAGCGCTGCGCTTGCCGGGGAAGGATTGTGATTGGCATCTTCCGCCAGCCTTGCGTAGAAGTTGTATGACGTGTTCGGATCAAGACTGCTGAATGTACCGCCGGTCTGCCAT
>JAISRX010000238.1 GCA_031273395.1 Bacteroidales bacterium
GCGTTTTACCTCTATGCAGGGCTGTGCGCAACCCCGACAGGGGTTGCCTTTTGATAACCCCGTACAAGCGAAGCGCAGTGCGGGGTACGAAAACTCAAAACTCAACCGAATGCAGTATAAAGAAAAAATCGGATTGAAAAGCGACCGTCCGAAATGCCCTCCTGACTTCCAATTCGTCGGCAGCGTCTGCCAAGCGGCGTTATTCACCGTTCGCTGTTAGTTATTTGCTGCCCTCCGCATTTGGATTTTCCATAAAAAAGTCCTTACTTTGCCATCTAAATTAAAAGATTAAAAATGGATACAAACAGCAATAACAACGAGTATTCGGCAAGCAATATCCAAGTGCTTGAAGGTTTGGAGGCAGTCCGGAAACGTCCGGCGATGTACATCGGCGATGTGGGCGCCAAGGGCTTGCACCATTTGGTGTACGAAGTAGTGGATAACTCTATCGACGAGGCGCTTGCCGGCTACTGTTCGCATATTGACGTGATCATCAATGAAGACGGTTCTGTTACCGTAACGGACGATGGACGCGGAATACCTGTTGATTACCACGAAAAGGAAAAAAAATCGGCGCTGGAAGTGGTGCTCACGGTACTGCACGCCGGCGGCAAGTTCGACAAAGGTTCCTACAAGGTATCGGGCGGCTTGCACGGCGTGGGCGTCTCCTGTGTGAATGCCCTGTCGTCCTACCTGAAAGCGGAAATTCACCGCGACGGTAAAATTTACGTGCAGGAATTTTCCATCGGCAAACCGTTGGGAGATATTCGGGAGGAAATCGGCGAACCCGGACGTACCGGCACCGTCATCACCTTTCGCCCGGACGCCTCCATCTTTACCACAGTGGAATACGATTTTGAAAAACTGGAAACCCGCCTGCGCGAACTCTCTTTCCTGAACAAGGGAATACGACTCTCGCTGATCGACCTGAGGACGATGACGGAAGTGACGGACGATGCCGGCAAAACCGTGCAGCAGCACCGTCAGTCGGTATTCTATTCGGAACAGGGGTTGATAGAATTTATACAGTATCTGGACGCAGGACGCGAAAAACTGACGGAAAACATCATCAATGTGGAGGTGGAAAAGGAAGGAGTGCCTGTGGAGATCGCCATGCAGTACAATACCTCGTTCTCGGAAAACATCCATTCGTATGTGAACAACATCAATACCATAGAAGGGGGAACGCATCTGGCGGGATTTCGCCGCGGACTGACACGCACGCTGAAAGGCTATGCCGAAAAGTCGGGTATGCTGGCAAAACTGAAATTCGACATCAACAGCGACGACTTCCGCGAAGGGCTTACCGCCATTATTTCCGTCAAGGTGGCGGAACCTCAGTTTGAGGGACAAACCAAAACCAAGCTGGGCAACGAAAACATAGACGGCGCTGTTTCTCAGGCGGTCAGCGAGGCTTTGGGCGCGTATCTGGAAGAAAACCCGAAGGACGCCAAAATCATTGTCGAAAAGGTCATTCTTGCCGCTACTGCACGCCATGCCGCACGCAAGGCGCGCGAACTGGTGCAGCGCAAAAGCGCGATGTCGGGAGCAGGATTGCCCGGTAAACTTGCCGACTGCGCCGACAGGGATGCGTCGAAATGCGAAATTTACCTCGTGGAAGGCGACTCGGCAGGCGGAACCGCCAAGCAGGGACGAAACCGCGCTTTTCAGGCTATCCTGCCCCTGAGGGGAAAAATCCTGAACGTGGAAAAAGCCATGGAACACAAAATCTACGACAGCGATGAAATCCGCAACATCTTTACCGCGCTGGGCGTGACCATCGGCACGGAAGAGGACAGCAAGGCGCTGAACCTGTCGGGGCTTCGCTACCACAAAATCATCATCATGACCGACGCCGACGTGGACGGAAGCCATATCTCCACGCTCATCATGACCTTCTTTTTCCGGCACATGAACGACCTGATCAAAAATGGACACCTCTATATCGCCACGCCGCCGCTTTACCTTGTCGGCAAGGGAAAACAGAGCATTTACTGCTGGACGGAAGAACAGCGGCTAAGCGCCATTGAGGAACTGGGCAAGGGCAGCGAGAGCGGCATGCACGTGCAGCGCTACAAGGGGCTGGGCGAAATGAACGCCGAGCAGTTGTGGGAAACCACCATGAACCCCGAAAAACGAACCCTGCGCAAAGTCACCATCGAAAGCGCCGCCGAAGCCGACCGCATCTTCTCCATGCTGATGGGCGACGAAGTGCCGCCGCGTCGCGAATTTATCGAACGGCATGCCAAATATGCAAAAATAGACGCTTAAAGAATAAATATGGAAGACAAAAACAGTAACGCCAAAAATCAGATCAATATCGAACTGAAGGAAGATATTGCACAGGGAATATATTCCAACCTGGCAATTATTTCCCATTCGTCGTCGGAGTTTGTGGTGGATTTTGTCAGGATCATGCCGGGCGTTCCGAAGGCGGAAGTGAAATCGCGCATCATCCTGACGCCGGAACATGCCAAACGCCTGTTGCTGGCGCTGGGTGACAACATGGCAAAGTACGAAGCCAAAAACGGGCAGGTGAAGGCGGAAGACCACGGACCGGGCTTCGCTCCTTTCGGATGCAATTAATCGCCGACGGACATGTTGAAAAAAATATATTCGTACAATGTAAACGGTTTGCGCGCCGCCATGAACAAAGGATTTGACGGATGGCTGGCTGAAGAGTGTCCGGATGTGCTTTGCATTCAGGAAACCAAGGCGCAGCCGGAACAGATGGATCTTTCGGTGTTCGACAGGATGGGCTACCGTCATTACTGGTTTTCCGCAGAGAAGAAAGGCTACAGCGGCGTGGCGATTTTCACCAAGGACAAACCGGACAAGGTGGTGTACGGCATGGACATGGACAGGTACGACGCCGAAGGACGCATGATCCGCGCCGACTTCGGCGACGTCAGTGTGATTTCCGTGTATTTCCCTTCGGGTACGTCGGGCGGGGTGCGGCAGGATTTCAAAATGGTTTTTCTGGACGACTTTCTCCGGTATGCCGACCACCTGCGCAAAGAACGTCCGAACCTGATCATTGCGGGCGACTATAATATTGCGCACACCGAAAATGACATCAATCATCCCGAAAGGCACCATACCATGTCGGGGTTTTTGCCGGAAGAACGCGCGTGGTTCGACCGGCTGATCGCGCACGGATATGTGGACACCTTCCGGCTGTTTCACAGCCAGCCGAAGCAGTACAGCTGGTGGAGCTACCGGTCGCAGGCGCGGGCAAAAGACCTCGGATGGAGAATAGATTACCTGATGGCAACCGAACCCATGCGCCACCGCATCAGGGATGCATCTATCCTGCAAGACGCCGTTCATTCGGATCACTGTCCGGTAACGGCAACCATCGAAATGTGAAAATTGCCCGAAACAGTCGGGAATTGCCTCGATTATTCCGAAACAGTTGAAAATTCTCTTGTGATCAGTGATTTTATATTCTTAGTACCCGTCAATAAATAATGATTACGTTATCACGTCATTGCTTCCTGCTTCGTATCCCGCAGTTCGCAATGCCGCGCAGTCGATTTGAAAATGGGCGTCTTTATTTCCCGACAATGCCTTTTGTGCGTACCCCAAGCGGTAACTCCCGCATCCGGAAGTGTAAAAATGCCGGTGGGTTTGTAAATCAGAAAAAAATCAACTACGTTTGTACCTGTTTTTTTTAGTAATAAAGATATGAAACATATAATTTCAGGTATTGATCATCCGGCATTGGCAGCCAAGGACGTGGAAAGTTTGACGAAATGGTACTGCGAGGTGCTGGGTTACGAGGTGTTTGCCCGTACCGAAAAGCCGGTGTACATCATTAAGGCTCCCGACGGCACTTACATTGAGATGATGCCCCATGACGGCAGCGAGCGTCCTCACCGCAACGTATGTACGCCCGGATGGTCGCATCTGGCATTCCGCGTTGCCGACATGGACGCTGCCATCGCTGCGCTTGACGGGCATCACGTGTCATGGGAGGCTCCGGAGTTTGAAGCTGTCGGGGGCGGACGCATCCGCAATTTCTTCGATCCCGAAGGCAATATGGTGCAGATCGTTCAGCGATAAAGTGTGCGCAGCATGACGCCTGAAAGCAATCAACGTTCACTTCAATGGTGGGTATTATATACCAAACCGCGCGCGGAAAAAAAAGCTTTTGAAGCGTTGAATAAACAGGGCTATCATGTATATCTTCCGTGTGTCACCGTTGTCAAACAGTGGTCGGACAGGAAAAAAAAAGTACGCGAACCGCTTTTCCGGTCTTATTTGTTTATTTACTGCAAGGAGAACCATATTTTTCTGGCGGCGCAGGACAATACCATCGTGGGCATTGTTCGTTTTGAAGGGCGTCCGGCTGTCGTTCGCGACCGCGAAATAGAAACCATCCGCCGCATAGAAGCCGGACACGAAGACATAGCGGTAGTGGACAGTACGCTGGTGACCGGGCAGGAAGTGCTGATCAAGTCCGGAACGCTGAAAGGCGTGTTCGGCATATTGACGGAATTTCGCGGCACACGGCGGGTAGCCATCCAGATAGAAAGTCTGGGCTGCAACCTGTTGGTAGAGGTGTCGGCGGGCAACATCACAAAACTGCCGTCCAAAACCAAAAAAACGTACACCGGATAAAAAGACCGTATTCCCGTCAAATACCCGTGTAGTTGAAAGGCGTTATCCGTTTCAACTCCGTTTTGACTGCGGGCGATATGTCCAAAGTGTCGATGAAAGCGTCCATCGTCTGCTGATCAATGGTCTCTCCCGTGCGCGTCAATGCTTTCAGCGCTTCGTAGGGCGCGGGGTAGCCTTCGCGGCGGAGGACGGTTTGTATGCCTTCGCTCACCACAATCCAGTTGCGCATAAGATCGGCTTCCAGTGCGGAGTGGTTCACTATCAGTTTGTCCAAACCTTTGAAGAGCGATTCGAAAGCAATAACGGTGTGCGCCACCGGAACGCCCATGTTTCGCAATACGGTGGAGTCGGTAAGGTCCCGCTGCAAACGGGAGATGGGCAGTTTTGCGGCAAGAAATTCAAACAGTGCATTGGCGACTCCCAGATTTCCTTCCGCATTCTCGAAATCAATCGGATTCACCTTGTGCGGCATTGCCGACGAACCTACTTCCGTGCGGACAATCTTTTGTTTGAAATAGTCTTGCGAAATATATGTCCACACATCGCGGCACAGATCCGTCAGGATATTGTTGATGCGTTTCAGCGCGTCGCATCGGGCGGCGATGTTGTCGTAATGTTCTATTTGAGTGGTCGTTTGGCTGCGTTTCAATCCCAGCACATGATCCGTAAAATGATTGGCAAACGCTTTCCAGTCAATGTCGGGATATGCAACATGGTGTGCATTGAAATTGCCCGTAGCGCCGCCAAACTTGGCAGAGAAGGGAACAGCGGTCAATTGGGCAAACTGCGCCTCCAGCCTTTCGATAAAAACGGCAATCTCCTTGCCCAGTCGCGTTGGCGAAGCAGGCTGCCCGTGTGTGCGCGCCAGCATCGGCGCCTGTGCGGAAGATTCGGAAAAACTGCGCAGCCGTTGTATCAAATTCCCGTAATACGGGATGTACACCCGTTCGATGGCTTCCTTGTCCGACAAGGGGATAGCGGTATTGTTAATGTCCTGAGAGGTCAGTCCGAAATGGATGAACTCGCTGTATGAGGCAATTCCCAACCGGCGAAACTCCTCTTTCAGGTAGTATTCCACCGCCTTGACGTCATGATTGGTTTCTCCTTCAATTGATTTGATACGTCCGGCGGCGCTTGCATCGTAATTCCTGTAAATGTCCCGCAAAGCCTCGAACTTCGAGTGGTCGAACGATAGCAACTGCGGCAGGGGAATTTCGCACAAAGCAATGAAATACTCCACCTCAACCCGTATCCGGTAGCCGATCAGGGCATATTCCGAATAATAATCTGCCAGCACAGCCGTTTTTCTTCGATAACGACCGTCCACAGGCGAAATAGCGGAAAGAATATTTAAATCCATTTGATGGTTTGAACAAAAATGCAAATGTACATGATAATTTCGTAGTTTCAACTATCGAATATAATTTTTTGACTGCGCAGATTCAAGCCGAATGAGATGGAAACGGGAAATATCGTTCTGCCGAAATTTCCCCCTTACCGGCGGGCTTGCTTATCAACGCCGTCCGAAGATTTTTGGGATGGAGATATAGTGGTTTGCCGCATAACAGGCAAAATTTAGGCTAATTCTTTTTTTGAGGTGCTATTCATGTCCCGTTAGTATCTTATTTGTGAAATTGATGTAATTTTTGGCAGTATATTCGGGTGCGAACATACGGTAACATGGACGACATGGATGTCAGGTTCACAGAACACGGAGTGTTCAATGTGAATAACCCCCCCCAACTTAGCGAAGCGCTCTCATGAGCGAAGCGAATAATGAAGCGAAGCGATTGGGGGATCATAAGCGAACCTTCATCCTGCAACCCCGAACGGGGTTGAACGATCACTTGCGGATGACCTGCAGCAAAGAACAGGGAATTTCGCTTTTGAAAACGGGATTTGCATGCCTTCCTGACTTCGACAATGCGTCACCCTAACCGATTTTCCAGAAATCAGGGTCGAACAGGCGGGCGATGGACTTGTGCCGAGCCGTCAGAAGCATGGTTTTGGTTAGCGTTTCACCGCT
>JAISRX010000066.1 GCA_031273395.1 Bacteroidales bacterium
AGCGGTGAAACGCTAACCAAAACCATGCTTCTGACGGCTCGGCACAAGTCCATCGCCCGCCTGTTCGACCCTGATTTCTGGAAAATCGGTTAGGGTGACGCATTGTCGAAGTCAGGAAAGAAAGTCGTTTATATCTGCACAATTTCAGCATCGGCACGATGAATCTGGACTTGGACAATGCGACTGTTGAATTCCATGATCTCAAAGTGGACATGCTGAACGGGAAATTAGAAAATCAGGCTAATTTGAATGTGCATACTTCACAAATTCGTCATCTTGGAATGGATGCGAGCGAGGACAGCAAATACAGCATCACCGGATAAACCTCCTCACCATCCTGAGAGGGTTGAATATGAACAGCCACCAGTGAAGCGCAGCGACCGGGGGCAGCGACGTCCGCACCTGATGAAGTCAATAGCGCCTCAAAAAAGGATGAACCGTTTGGTAAGAAAAACAGTTGCGATATTGATTTTTTTGTATTTTTGCATCTCATGTTTCATTCATTAAAAAAATAACAAGATGGAAAACAGAATATCATTTTCGCTGGACGAAGCCGACAAACAGGAAATCCTTGCGGCTTTAACCGTATTGAATACGAAACTGTTGCCCAAGCTGATAGAGCTGGCTCAGGGCGAAGCGCGCGAACTGCCTGTAATGGGCGACAAATCGTACGGGTTTGTACTCAAGGCGCTCGAATACGCCAAACAGTATCCCGAATTTGCCGCACTGATTGACGTGGCGGAGTTTGAAAAGGACGTGAACGCCGTCGGATTGCTGCGCGAAATATACATACCGCTTTCTCAGTTAACCAAAAAAGTGCAGGACACCATGACGCTTGCAGGCAGCGAAGCCTACGTATCGGGACTTACCTGCTACGGTTCGAGCAAAGAGGGTGTGAAACGGAAACTTCCGAACGCCATACTGATTGCGGAGGAGTTGGGCAAGCGTTTTCCGGGTCGCGCCAGGGTGAAAAAGGATGAATAACGGGATATTGCTGTTGTCGACCCCGTCGTTGCTATTCGGGAATCGGAACGTCGCGGACGGTTGGGGGGAGATTTCCGTTGGAAACAACAAATTTCCTGTCGCCGACCGAGATGTTTCCGTTGATGACCGCTACATTGCGCCGGAAACAGCGGATGCCGCGTTCCGCAAACAGGATGCGGAAGTCCTCGTCGAGAAATTTCCTGTCGACGATAGCAATGTTTCTATCGCCGACCTCGACCTCGACCGGAAAAACGACCTTTTTTGCTATCCGCGACAGGAATGTTGCTATCGCCGATAGCAATATTCCTGTCGTCAACGGCAAGTTTCCCGTCCCCGACAGCAATTTCGCACTTTTCGACGTGCAAAATTGCTGTTCGCGATAGCAATGTTCCTGTCCGGGACAGGAACATTCCGGTTGGCGACAGCAATATTCCTGTCGCCAACCGAAATGGGGAGGTCGGGGACAGGATAATGGTCGGGAAATACAAAATCAGCGTCGGGACATTCGGCAAGTCCTGCACGGGACGACACTTTATTCACCGTATGCTTTAGCTTACGGACAGGACAGTATCCATACGCCTTGTTCGGCGTAGCGTCTCGCTACGCCGAACGGAGGATACAAACCCTTTGTCGCCGTAGAGACGTGGCGCGCCGCGTCTCTACCATCACGGGCAAGTCCCGCACGGGACGACACTTTATTAACCGTATGCTTTAGCTTACGGACAGGACAGTATCCATACGCCTTGTTCGGCGTAGCGTCTCGCTACGTCGAAGCTAAAAGCGAAGCTCACGCTTCGCCACAAAGCAGATTTGCAAGCCGGAGGCCTGCTTTTAACTGCGGCGTAGCGGGACGCTACGCCGAACGGAGGGACTGTCCGGCAAAACAAACGCCTGCACCACTGTAGAAACGTGGCGCGCCGCGTCTCTGCATCACCGCGACCGCAGGGCAGGTTGGGAACAAGATGCTTATCCGACGCTTGCAAAAGAGCCATGCACCAAACCAAAGCGTGCGACGTATAATGACGCCGATCAGAATTTGCATACCATCTGCACTTTCATTTCGGAACGCCGGTTGCCCTGTATTTCATCCAACCCGCTGCCGATGGAGGTTCTGTCGGTATAGTGCGTGGCGGCAAACCTCACGCGAAAGTCGAGATGTTTGCCCGGTGCGTATCGCAACAACAGGTAAACCCGGGTTCCGCGCTCGTAAAACGCAGGAATGCCGAATGCATACAGCATGTCATTCTCGTATGTATAGATGCGGGTATTGTAGTCGTCCGTATCGAAAAAGGCATACCGGCAATGAATCTGCAGGTCTTGTCCCGCAACCGTCATAACGGCGTGCAGGTCTTGCGAGAGGAAGTATCCGTTGCCGGCGGTTTGCTCTTTCCGGAAGTTTTTTATCTCCAGATGATTGCCGATACTGATATTTTCCGTGATCCGGTGCGCAAACACCATTTTCGCCGACGCGGTTCGGACGGCGCCGGTGGCGCTGACCATGCTTCCCGAAAGGTTCTCTTCCTTTTCCTTATACCGCAGCTGACAGTATATTTTGGTATTTCCCGAAGGCACATAATCCGTCTGTACAAAAACATCCTGCCCGAACGACGGAGCGTCCGTGCGGTAACGCAACCACGGAAAACGGAATATGTCCCAATAGGCTGCAAAACGCCATTGCCCGCCCATGTCGAGGCTCCCGCCCATGTAAAAACCTTCTTCGTTATTGTTCCGCGTGTTTTCGCCCAAAGCGTTTCCGTAAAGCGCATGGAAATCTTTTGCATACCGCCGGTACAGCACATTTGCCACAAGATGTTCGCCGATGAGCATCTGCGAGCCGTATATTCCTCCGAAAGCTCCATTGCCGCTCAATGCCTGTTCTCCGTAAAATACGGCAGCGCCCGAACGGAAACGAAAGTCAATACTGTAATTGCTGTTGGATTTCCCCGAAAAAGCGAAGTGCCTGTAAATATCCTGCCGGGGGTTCAGGGCGACGTCGTACCGGTAATCAACTGCCGTTACTCCGACGTGCCAGTTGATGCGCGTAACGGCTGCATGAATTCCGGTTATTTGCTCGGTGGCTCTGTCTTTTTGCGCTATCTCGCCGGTGGTACGGTGGTAACCGGTATTGGGGAAGGCGGTTGCCGAAAGCGCTTTTTCGTTTTCGTCCGTTTCGGAAACGGAGGCGTCAATGGGTTTGCGCGAGTAAAAGACCGTCACGTCCACGGGGTTGAAAGCAAGGGTAAAACCCGCCCCGCGAAGAAAACGGTTTTCGTCTGCCGAAGCGTACCGGCGCAGGCGTTCGTTGTAGCGCACGGCATTCATGAGCATGGCTGTTTTGCCGTAATTCATGCCCGACCACAACGTCAGTCCCTGTCCGAAATCGGCTCGAAAATCGCCCAGAACAAGGTTTTTCAGCCGACCTTTTGTATTGAGTTGAAAGTGCATCGAGTAGAAATCAAATCCTGCCGGATTATTTCCTTTGAAAAACGCTTCGCCGGCGTCTTTTTCGGCGGTAATGCCGAAATATAGCCGGTCGGCATACGAAAACGAATAACGGAGGCTGGTTTTTAGCGGGCTTCCCCGATACCTGTTTTCGACGGAATCCGGACGGGCATATCCCTCCTGTGGCTGCAATGTGCTTTGCGCGCCGGTGATTAATTTGTGTTTTCCGTAACGAAACGCCCGGCGAAGGTCAAATTTCGTCACTTCCTGTTTGGTTTCCAAAGAGATGAACGGCAGCATGCTCTGTACCAGTTCGGGCGTAAACCCGTACAGATACGCTATTTCGTAGTGCGACAGGACAGACCCTTTGGTGTTCACGTGATCGAACAGGCTGTTGATCTGAAATTCCGTTAACCAGAACAGTCGTTTCAGCTCGTCATGACTTGCCTGATTGATATGCACCGGATGTTCGGACAACGTTTCCAACTGTTCAAACCACTGTTCCGTGTCCTGTTCTTCTTCGCTTTGCGAAACAATATCCGTCAGGATGGTTTGCAAACGTTCGTGGTCTGCCTGAGCCGTCACCCTTGCGGAAAACAGCAGAGCAAGGAGAACGATACGGATATTTTTTATTCTTCGTGCCACACGGTTACAAATGAGCAATAACGGAAATATGAGGGCTGTAACCCAACAGTTTGTGACGGCTGAAAGCCATGTCGAAAGTGCACCGTTTCCATGAGTAGCCTATCCCGAAAGCATACTGGTACATCAGCCCGTTGGACATGCCATAGCGCAGGCATACATTTTTAACGGGCATGAACTCCAGTCCGGCTTTGAAAACAGGTTTCATCCGCAGGTCTTTTTCCGTTTCCACGCTGATGACAGCCCTTTCGGGGATGGTGTAGCCCACTCCGAAGCGCATCACGGTAGGGATATATTCGCCGGTATATTCCCTGTGTTTGCTTTGCAGCATGTTGAACACGTGCATGCCCACCGTCAGATGTTTCACCGGCTCGTACAGCAAGCCCGCCTCGGCGCTCAAAACGTTGAATTTGCCGTAATCGTAGGCAAAATAGGTACGAAAATAATCCACCTGTACGCCCAAGGCAAATTTTTCCCATAATTTTTTTGCAGCAGCCAAACCGATCTTTGTTTCGTTGTATTTGGAGAAACCGAAATAGCGGTAACTGACGCCGATCACCGTCGCTTTGACCGGCAAGGCAACAACGCCCGCATGAACCGGCAACGGTTGCATGTTCCATCTGTTTTCGTAATACAGGGCAGCCGCTGCTTCTTCCAGCCATGCCAAGCCCGCCTGATTGTTTGCCGAAGCCCATATATCCGTATGGGTGACCGACGCCGTAGCTGTTCCCGCAGAACGCGCTCCCGTCGGATGATTGTCATTCCCTGCCTCGCACCGGATAACAAAACCATACAACAGCATACCCCACAACACCGCCCGCTTCCATATCGTCCCGCATCTCTCCATACAATTATTTTCTTTTGGGGAAACTGCCGCGACCCGATCAATGGAAAATTCCGCTGCCTTGCCTGTGTTTGTCCGTTGGAATATCCGTAGCGACAAAATCATCTCCTTCTCCGTTTTTTCCCGGAAACATTAAAGTTCCGGATTTTAAAAATTGATCTGCAAATATAAAAATTATCCGGAAATAAAAGATGAAAAATGAATTGTTGGTCAATTTTTTTTGATGCGCTGTTGACCTCA
The DNA here is from genome assembly GCA_031273395.1 of Bacteroidales bacterium. Lineage (GTDB taxonomy): Bacteria > Bacteroidota > Bacteroidia > Bacteroidales > UBA4181 > JAIRLS01. The sequence continues at coordinate 5,153 of JAISRX010000066.1, forward strand.
TCCGATGTTGTTTCATGTCCCGCACGGGACGGCGTCATGCATCAGCGCGGGTGGTGCTGTGCAACCCGTGTACACGGATACCGCACTCTGTATGGCAAGTCCTTGTGGAACTGCGTCGTCGTAGAGACGTGGCATGCTACGGGTTATTTTTGTCAGCCGACAGAATTATTTTTTTGTTTGATCATGTCATAAAACAGAAATCTTGTTCGCAACGGGTCGGAAGTATCGGGTCTTTTATAGTAGCCCCGCTCCTGCTCGTCAGTGGTGAAAACAATAGACAGCGAAAAGGCGCAAACCACTTTTCCCGTTTCGTTGTGCCTGAAAAAATAAGTCTGACACATCATCTGCTCCTGATATTTGATAGCGTCGTGATTGAAAAAATCGTTCAAATCAT
>JAISRX010000094.1 GCA_031273395.1 Bacteroidales bacterium
GCATACCCAAAAAATCACCGCGCAGGATGAAACCGTTCATCTGGAAGGCTTGCCTGCGGGGATGTATTTCTTCCGGTTGGAAAAAGACGGGAAGACGAAAACGGTGAAAGGAATTAAGAATTAAGAATTGAAAATGCCCCCTGACGGGTGACGGCCGGTGATCCGTCGGGGGATATTTGAAATGGAAAGATCATGAAAATCCTTTCATCCTGTAAATCAAGGTTCGGACAATGGAGAATTAAGAATTAAGAATTGAAAATGATCCCTGACGGGTGGCGGCTGGTGATCCGTCGGGGTGGGGCGTCAAAAAGACCCGCCCGAAAAAATATTTTTTTTACCGGTATTTGCATGGCGAATTAAAATAAATATTACTTTTGCACCATATTATATAGAGTTAAGTTATGTACCGTGCATTGTTCCTTCTCGTCGTCCTCGTGGCGGTGGTCATCGGCAAAAACTGATGTGAGGACGGTGTGCAGGTACGGAAACTGTCAAAGCCCTTCTCACGGGATGAGAGGGGCTTTTTAATATTTGGAATTTTATTGATAGTATATATTATATGTCGGAAAAACAGGTTTCAGGATCAGAGGCGTTGATACGCTCACTGATCAACGAGGGGGTCGATACGATATTCGGGTATCCGGGAGGCTCTATCATACCGGTATATGACGCCCTGTACGATTTCGGAAAAGAATTGCGCCACATACTTGTTCGTCATGAACAGGGCGCTATGCATGCGGCGCAGGGTTATGCCCGCGTGTCGGGCAGGACGGGGGTAGTGCTGGTAACTTCCGGTCCCGGCGCCACCAACACCGTCACCGGCATTGCCGACGCCATGGTGGACAGCACCCCGATAGTGGTCATCGCCGGACAGGTATCGTCGCCGTCGCTCGGCACCGACGCTTTTCAGGAAGCCGACGTGGTGGGCATCACCCAGCCCATTTCCAAGTGGGCTTACCAGATACGCCGCGCGGAAGACGTGTCGTGGGCTGTTTCCAAAGCCTTTTATATTGCCTCCAGCGGACGTCCCGGTCCGGTGATCCTTGATTTCACCAAGGATGCGCAAACAGGAAAACTGGAAAAATTCGAATATGCGAAAGTGAATTTTATCAGGAGCTACCAGCCTGTCCCCAGCCTCAACAGGAAGGAGATAGAAACGGCGGCGGCGCTGATCAACGAAGCCAAAAAACCGTTGGCGCTGGCAGGACAGGGGGTGATCCTGAGCGGGGCGGAAAGAGAACTGAAAATGTTTCTCGAAAAGGCGGACATACCGGTTGCCACCACGATGCTCGGACTGTCGGCTCTGCCGTCGGATTACCCGCTGAACACAGGTTTGCTGGGCATGCACGGCAACATGGCGCCGAACATGAAGACCAATGAGTGCGACGTGCTGATAGCAGTCGGAATGCGGTTTGACGACCGCGTGACCGGCGATCCGGGCAGCTATGCGCGTCAGGCGAAGATCATTCATTTTGATATTGACCGCTCGGAAATCAACAAGAACGTTCCGGCTGCCGTTAAGGTGCTGGGCGACGCCAAAGTGACGCTGGCAGAAGTAACGAAACTGCTTCGCCGGAACGACCACCGCAGTTGGAGGGAAGGATTTGCGCCTCATGCGCAAAGGGAATATGAATCGGTGATCGTGAAGGAACTTTTTGCGGAAAGCGGCAACATTCGCATGGGCGAAGTGGTGCACAGGGTGTCCGAAGCCACCGGCGGCGATGCGGTGCTGGTGACGGACGTCGGGCAGAACCAGATGATGGGCATGCGTTATTTCAAGTTCAAACGGACGCGCAGCGTAGTTTCCTCTGGAGGGCTTGGGACGATGGGTTTCGGGTTGCCGGCAGCCATCGGCGCAAAGGTGGGCGCTCCCGACCGCACGGTGTGCCTTTTCACGGGCGACGGCGGCATACAGATGACCATACAGGAACTCGGCACCATCATGCAGTCGAACATCGACGTGAAAATCATCCTGCTGAACAACAGTTTTCTCGGAATGGTGCGACAGTGGCAGGAACTGTTCTTCCGCGAACGGTATTCGCAAACGCCGATGAGCAATCCCGACTTCGTCAAAATAGCGGAGGCGTATGGCATCCGCGGGCAAAGGGTGAGCGAACGGTCGGAACTGGACGGCGCCATTGCCGAAATGCTGCGCGTCAAGGGCGCATACCTGCTTGAGGTGATGGTGGAACAGAAAGGAATGGTATATCCGATGACGCCGGCGGGAACCTGCGTGACAAATATTTTGACGGGCGACGCCCAATAACGTATTTTAAAAACAACATCATGGCGATCATCAAGTCAGTACGCGGATTTACGCCTGTTTACGGCAAAAACTGTTACTTTGCCGACAACGCCGCCATCATAGGCGATGTGATCATAGGCGAGGAGTGCAGCATCTGGTTCGGTACCGTTCTGCGCGGGGACGTCAATTCCATCCGCATCGGCAACAGGGTAAACATTCAGGACGGCTCGGTGCTGCATACGCTTTACCGGAAGTCGGTGGTAGAAATCGGCAATAACGTATCGATAGGGCATAATGTGACGATACACGGCGCAAAAATCTGCGATTATACGCTGATCGGCATCGGTTCGGTGATTCTGGATCATGCGGTCATCGGCGAAAATTCGATCATTGCCGCCGGTTCCGTGGTACTCACCGGTACGGTGGTCGAACCGGGAAGCCTCTATGCCGGCGTTCCCGCGAAAAAGGTAAAGGACGTAAGCCCCGAACAAACGCGGGATATGATCGAACGCATCGCCGACAACTACATCATGTATGCCGGCTGGTTCAAAGATTGAATATTGATGAACAACACGCTACATACGGTTTTGCTGTCGGCGGCGGGAATCATGCTGCTGTTCTCGTGCGGCGGAGGGAACGGGCGGACGCCCGTTGCGGAAGAAGCCGAAACGGTGGTTGCCGCTCCCGAACAGGAAACCGTCGCCGTCGAACGGGACATGCCGCAGGACATTGACCGGCTGACCATGCAGGAACTGCGGCTTTTGCGGAGTTCCATACTTGCGCGGCACGGAGTACTGTTTGCCGAGAGCGATCTGAGACGTTATTGGCGTGAATATGCCGTTTGGTACGATACCCTGTCGCGGGCGCAAACCATCCGCAACGGCTACCGGATATACGAACCGGAACTGCCGGAGGCCGAACGGTCGCTGACGGACAGGATAGAGCGCCGGATGCTTGCCTTGCAGCGCGACAATTACATTACTTCGGAAAATGACTGTGCAATAAACGTACTCAATATCGTCAATCTTTTCCCGTATGCGGGGATGATCAACCAGCCGCTCATGGACGGACTGGCGGTCGACAGCCATGCGTCGGAGCCGGCTGCAAATCAACAGCTGTTTCAGGTGTATCGGGAAAACGACTCCCTGCAGTTGCCCAATTTTGTGACTGCCGACCTGTTGCTGCAACTGGTACATCTGTATTATGCCTGTATGTTGAGAACGGTGGAAGAAGAGCGGCTTGCGCCCATGCTTTCCGACCTGTGTCTGGCGGTGCATCGGGCGTCCGTATCGCAGGCGGGAAAGGAAAAACAGGAAGAGATACGGCAGTCGGCGTATTATAATGCCGCATTTTTTGCCGTTGCATATACTCTGTTGACCGGCAAACAACTGAAAACGCCCGGAACATATCAGGCGCAAATAGAAGAGGAACTGGCTTATATTGCCCAGCAAACAGATCATGTCCCTTCCCTTCTTCCGTTGAAAACCCCCTTTCCCTACAGCGCTTTCCAGCCATACGGACATTATACGCGAACCGCCGCGCTCCGCCGGTACTACAAGGCGCTGCGATGGCTGCAACTGGCGCCCTGCTGCATGAGCGACAAAAAACAGTTGCAACAGACCGTCATGCTGGCGCTGTCGCTTCAATCGGACTACGCGGAAGGAACGCCCGCGGCAACCGCCTGTCGCAGGTTTCTTGAAGCGGTCGGCGGTTTGACCGGTCAGCCGGCATACCTTTCCATCTCGGATATATGCGCATACCTGCAAAAGGAACGGATCACCGGCGTTGCGGCAGCGCTGTTGCCGCAAAACCTGAACAAAGTGGCGGCAATGGCGGTCAAAGCGGCTGCTGCCTGTCCGGGTACGGCAAAATATCCCGCAACGTGCAAAAATGCCGTTTTTTTCGTGCCGCAACCCTATTTTGCCGGCGATGAAGTGTTGCAAAACATGACGGACCAAACGCCGGGAGCGGAAAGGGCTTTTCCAAAAGTATCGGATGTATTTGCCGCTTTCGGCTCGCAGACGGCTTTCAACAAATTGTTCCTCGACAATCAGGAGGATACGCTCTGGACGCTCTACCCCTCCCGGTTAAAACACATGCGCGACAAAGTGCGGCAAAACAGGGAAAAGGATCACTCCCTGTACGGCAAATGGATGGAATGTCTGCTGGCTTTGCAGGAACCGTCGCCCGATGCGCCGCCCTTTTTGCGGACGCGGTCGTGGGAACGGAAAAACATGACAACGGCGTCCGCCTCATGGGTGAAATGGAAACACGACATGCTGCTTTACGGGAATGTACCCGATCATCCGGAAGCGCTTCCCGACAAAGTAAGCGACGCCGACAGTTTGCCTCCGCCGGTAACGGTGGGATACGTTGAGCCGAACGTGTTGTTCTGGAAAAAGCTGCGCGAATGGGTGGAAATGACGGAAGACATGTTGAACGATCATGCGCTGATGACTGCCGGTTTGCAGGTTCGCAGCGGACAGGTGTTGCGGTATGTCTCCTTCATGGAAGATATGGCGGGCAAACAGTCGCGGAACGAAATACCGGACGCCGGCGCATACCGTTTCATAGCCCATATCGGCGACAGTATCGAACAATTGTCTCTTTCGATGATCGACCCGCCGGTCGACCGCTGGCAGTGGACCGAAGGAACCGACCGGCAGGTGGCGGTCACGGAAAAAATATTCGCACGGAATGTGACCGGATGTCCCCGCAACGGCGTTTTGTATGCCGTAGCGGGAAATGTGCGCCTGATATATGTGGTGGCGGAGATCAACGGCTATCTGTATCTGACCAGAGGCGCAACATTCGGCTATGACGAATTTGTAACGCCTGAAGAGTAAAAGAAATGTGCGGTCTTTTACCGGAGCGCTTCGCTGCCAATGGCGGAAATAGCGCCATCGCCTGAAATATGGCTGACAGGGGATTTTTCGCCATCTCAACCTGAAAAATTTCTTTACGGTACAATGTGTCGTCCCATGCGGGACTTGGGAACGTATGGATGCTGCCCTGTCCGTAAGCTGAAGCTTACGGTTAATAAAGTGTCGTCCCTGCGGGACTTGCAGGATCAGAAGGATAGCTGTTCCGCAGGTATGCTGCGTTCTACCCGCGGTGATACATGACGAACAATATTTGATGAAGTCAATAGTGCCTCAAAAAAAGAATGAACCTCATTTCATTTCCCGTACCGGTAATGTCCAACTATGGTCGCCCGGAAAAGAAAATCTTCCGCTACCTGTCCGCAGCAAATGTTGTGGACGATCAGCGGCACGTTGCCTTTCTTCATTCTGCTCACCAACCCTATGTGATACGTGCTGCCCGACAGTCGCCAGATGACAATATCGCCGGGAAGGTAATCGGCGGGATCGGCGGTTATTTTCAGGGGTTGTCCGTTTCGTGAGAAAAACCTGTCCAAGTTAGGCACACGCCTGTGGTCAATATTCGAATTGGGTTTTGAAGCGTTCCACAGTTTCGGATAGCTGTCAAAATGCGCCGACATGTCTTCATGAACTTCCTTTTGCAGATCAATTCCCACCCTGCGGTAGGCGCGTATCACCACATCGGTGCAAACGCCGAAGCGAGCGGGGACGTCGCCGTTGGGATACGGTATGGAAAAATATGCCGGATTATAGACAACCCTGTCTTTTGTCAATTCCAGCGCGGCGTCGGCAAGCGTATCGTAAAAATCCCGGCAAACCGGCGTGCTTGTCGTTGCCAGCCATAATCCCACATAACAGATGACGGACAATTGCATATTGAACGAATATACGAATATGATTGAAACTGAAAAGCCCTGCACTTTTTTGCAGGGCTTTGATGATTATGGTGGGCCCTGTAGGGCATGATCCTACGACCCCCTGATTATGAGTCAGGTGCTCTGACCAACTGAGCTAAGGGCCCCTGATTTTATTTTGAAATCAGCGCGCAAAGTTACATCTTTGCATCATATTCACAAATTTTATTACATATTTTTTTATGTTACATCCTGATTTTGTCGTTCGGCTGAAAGAACACCATCTTATGAACAAGCCCGTTAGGAACATCATTTTTGATCTGGGCAACGTGGTCATCCGCATTGATCCCGACCTGACGCTTCAACGCTTCAGGGAACTGGGAGTGCCTGATTTCGACGCCATGTACACCATCATGAAGCAGTCGGCAATTTTCGACAGTCTGGACACGGGCAAAATATCCCCGCAGAGATTCAGGGACGCCATTCGCCGTCATGCCCGGCTGCCACTGACCGACCGGCAGATAGACGAAGCATGGTGCGCCATGCTGCTGGATTTCCCCGAGGAGCATATCGCCCTGCTCCGCAAGTTGCGCAGCAGCTATAAACTTTACCTGCTGAGCAATACCAACCGGATACACATGGACTTCTATCTGGAAAAGCTCCGCAGGGAAAAGGGTTCATCCCTGCTGCCCGAACTTTTCGACCGCACGTTTTATTCGCACGAAATAGGATACCGCAAGCCGGACAGGAAATCATTCGAGCATGTGTTGCAAACCGAAGGCTTGAAACCGGCGGAAACGCTTTTCATCGACGATCTGGAACACAACGTGGCAGGAGCGCGCAGGGCGGGCATACAGGCATACCATTTCCCGAAAGGAAGCCGGTTGTCCCTTTTATTTGCCGAATAGGAACGTCGCCCTGTTTTCCTCGCCTTTCAACAGTCTTGAGATGTTTTTCCGGTGCGTGACAAACAAAAGCAGGCAAACAGCCACCGAAAAAATTCTCAGCGAGGGGCTTTCCGACCTGAAAATAAAAATGACCGACACTGGAAACGAAACGCCCATCATCAGCGAACTGAAGGAAACATACTTGCTGATGATCAGCGAGAGCAGGAAAACTCCGATGGACACCGAGGTGGCAGGCAAATGCAGCGCCAGCAGGACGCCTACCACGGTTGCCACGCCTTTTCCTCCGCGAAATCCTGCAAAGACGGGAAAAACATGTCCCGCCACCGCCGCCATACCCAACAGCAGCTGAAAGTTCGCATAGGCGCAGGAGCCGGGTTCAAAACCGGACAGCAGCGCCAGCCTGACGGCGGCAAAACCTTTCAGGATGTCCGCCAGCAACACGGGGATACCCGCTTTCACGCCCAACACCCGCATGGTATTGGTGGCGCCCGCGTTCCGGCTTCCGTAATCGCGAACGTCCGTTCCGCACAGCGCCTTTCCGATCCACACCGCCGAGGGAATGGAACCGGCAAGGTAAGCGCACAGCACAACAATTAATGAACAGTACCACATGACAATAATCTTTTAATGGAATACAAATGATGCGTATAACGTTTTTCGGAAACATGAAAAATGCCTTCACGGTCAAACCGGTCGATGCGGACGCAGCCCGATGCATGGATCACGCTGCTGCGGTCGCGGAGAATGCCCGCGTGTACTACCTGACGGGAGGCGTTGTCAAAAAAGACAAGGTCGCCTTCCGCGGCGTCCTCGAAAGCGACAGGCTCTCCGCACTGTTCCTGCTGACGGGCGTCGCGCGGAAGCGGGATGCCTGCCATGCGCCCCGCTATCTGCAACAAGGCGGAACAGTCCATCCCGAAAACGGTTTTTCCTCCCCACTGATAGGGCGCGCCGAGATACTGGGCGGCAAGGGCTGCCATGTCCCGACCGCCGGGCAGCACCGCCTTTTCATCCAGCAGATAGGTGTTTCCGGCTGCACGGAACGGCAGGAAAGGCGCTGTGTCGTCCCCGCCGGCGCGCGTGTCGGGAAACATGCTCCCGCCGGGCAGATACATTACCCTGCCGGCAGGCTGCACTTCGCACGCGGCAAGAGCCACGGAAACAACCCGAAAGGGACGGGCGGGACAGTCCTCCGGCGTCAAATCGACCGTGTTTGCCGAAACCCATCCCGCATAATCATCGGCTTGCGCGCGGATATGCAACCACTGCTCCCTGCGCCGCAACACCGCAAAGGTATCTCCAAAAAGCAGCTGCGACACCTGTTCGCTCCTTTCCGAAGGTTCGGCGCGCATGGGAACGGCGCTCAAAAGACATATTCCGGTTAACTTCATCGAACAATCATTTTTCGGGTGCAAAAATAATAAAAGTTGGTAAAAGCGAAGAAATCTTTTTAAGGGTTTTGAACCTGTCAGGTCTGACGCATCCGCCGAGATGGTACGTGCGTTGCGCGCAACACCCCTGCCAACGCAGGCGTCTGGCGTCTGTTTTGTCGGGTACTCCCGCACGGGAGACGGCACGTTATTCACCGCGGGTGAAGCGCGGTGCAACCTGGTGGATATCGATACCGTACCCATCCGGCAAGTCTCGCAGGGAGGACATCCCCCTTCCCCCAAAAATTAACTTTTTTTTTGCATCTCGGAGAACAATTTTGAAAAATATGTGCTATCTTTGCCTCGTTTTGAAATTTTTGCCTTGAAGTTTGAGGGAAAAAAGCAGGACGATGATTAAAAAAAGAAAATGAAGATTTTTTCTCACATATTGCCCGGTAAATTGCAGCCCGAAGATACAAACAATCTCTCAACGGCTGTTGCCATGATGTCTGAAAATCGGATGATCATCCGCCACGACAACTTCAGAGAGAGAGAGAGAGAGAGAGAGAGAGAGAGAGAGAGAGAGAGAGAGAGAGAGAGAGAGAGAGCTATATATTATATGCGCGCGCGTATATAATAAATATTTTCAAAATATCCAAAAAGCTGTGTCGCTGTTTTTACGGTGGACGGCTTTTTTTATTGTTCAAAACGCTCACGACGGACGGTTTTATCCGTTTAAATCCATTAAAACAATACAACCATGACACTGTGTTTTTTTGAGGTGCCGGAAAAAAATAGACTTAGCCACTATATTACATGTTTTGAGCATATAGTTTTTGTTTCTCCGCGTTTTCATCCTAAAATGCAGATATATCATGTTGTATCTTGAAGATAACCGATTAGACGCATTCAGGCGCATGTATGAAGAATATGTGTCAGGACTGATCCGTTTTGCTAAACGATATATACCGGCAGATGCAGCAGAAGATTTGGTGCAAAATATCTTTATGGAGCTTTGGGAAAGCGGTAAAATGCCGGATAGCAATTCTGCCGCCTCCTATCTGTTTGTCTCAGTACGTAACAGATGCATCAACCATTTGAAACAGGAAGAAGTCAGAAATGCCTTTGTTGATCGTGCGGCATTCGAAATCCTGCAACGAGGACTTTATTATCTTGACTCGGTGGAAAAAGTGATCATGGAAGAAGAACAATGGCAGCAGATTTGTCATCAGATAGAGCACCTGCCGGAAAAATGCCGTCGGATTTTCATGCTCTCCTATTTTGAAGACAAGAAAAGTCATGAAATTGCAGAAATGTTACATTTGTCTATACGGACGGTAGAGCATCATTTATATCTTGGATTGAAGACTTTACGGGAAAAATTAACATCCGGCAACAGGCAGGCACATTGAAATTTTTGAAAAAAAACAGGATTTGATTAAGTAAATTAAAAGATCAACTTGTACTATAATTAAAGCATGGTTCCTATTCGAATCATGCAGATAGTTTTAAATAGGAAATTCATATAAAGTAAGTTCAATTTCATGGATACTGTGCCGGAAGATATTATTGTCAAATTTCTGCAACATACCGCTTCCGGTGAGGAAACGGAACGTCTTAACCAATGGCTGAAAGAGCATGAGGATCATTCCGTATTGTTTTACCGGATGCAGGAAATCATGGATTCGTCTCATCGGATGAACAGGGAGGATATTGTTCGCAGTTGGGATAAGCTTTACGGCAGGATCAGCCATGTAATGCCCGAATCGCCTGTCGCCGGAAAATATCCGCCGTCGTTGCTGCCTTCGCGTTTCAGGCAGTGGATACGTTATGCGGCAGCGATCATGATTGGATTTGCTGTTGCATGGCATGTATGGAAGCATCCCTCCGAATCTGTGATTTATAATATGGTGTACAATCGACAAGGCACACAAAAGTTAACACTTCCCGACAGTAGCGTCGTGTGGCTTGGCAGCAACAGCAACATCGGCTATCCGGAACATTTCCGCACAGACCGGAGGCAAGTAACCCTGACGGGAAAAGCATATTTTGACGTGCAAAAAAATTCGGAACACCCCTTTGTCGTACAGTCCGGTAATGTGGAGGTAATCGTAACAGGGACGGAATTTGAGATGGAACGTACCGATGCAGGTAGCCTCATTGTAACACTGGTATCGGGCGCTGTTAGCGTGAAGGCAGAAAACAATGCGGGAATACCGGCGCATGTACGGTTGACGCCCGGACAACAGGCACATGTGGACAAATCCGGCGAAACCATCCGTCTGAAAACGATTGATCCTGAGTATTATGCTGCATGGAAAGACGGAAGTTATCGCTTTACGAATGAAACGATAGAAAAAATTGCAGAACAACTTGCAAAACATTACAGGGTAAAGGTACGGATAGCCGGTTCGCTGAAAGGGAAACGCTTTACGGGACGGGTGATGCCCGACCAGCAAATCGAGGAAGTGATGAAAAATATCGGAGCAAGTCATCCCGTCAAGTACCGGATAACGGCAGAAGGTATTTTTATCAGTGAAAAATAAGTGAGTATTAATTTTTAAAATGAACGAATATGGAAAGATAAAAAGCAGGGTAACCACAAAAAAGCCGGAAGATATTAGCCCATCTTCCGACTCAAGTTGTTTTCAATAAATTAGTTACGCCGGTACCTTATAAATTTGAAGAAGGAGGTGGCGGCATTAAATTAAAAACAGTCAAATATATGAAATTTTATAGAATAGGGAATATAAATTCCCTGAAAAAAATGTTATGTGTTATGAAAATATCAGCGTTCTTATTCATTTTGAGTTTATTTCATGTTTGTGCGAACATGTATGGACAGGATACCAGATTGACCATCAAAAAGAACAATGTCGAACTGGAGCACCTCCTGACGGAAATCGAAGCACAATCGGAGTTTTTCTTTTTTTACAGCAATGAGAAAATTGATAAAACTCTGAAAGTAACAGTGGATGCGGAGGATAAAAGTATTGCCGGTATCTTGGAGGAAGCGCTGCAAGGCACGGACATCTCCTATCGAGTAATCAACAAAGCCATTATCCTTGCGCGGAATGATGTAATGCAGGCTGCCATACGGCAGGGAATCAGCATCAGTGGGACAGTTACCGATGCCGAAGGAGAACCTATGCCCGGCGTCAATGTCGTGATACAGGGAACGACCATAGGGGTAGTAACAGACCGAAACGGACAATACGAAATCACTGTTGTCGATAAGGAAACGGTATTGGTATTTTCTTTTGTCGGTTATGTAAAAACCGAAATTCCTGTTGGCGATCAAATAATCATCAACGTTGCTTTGTCCGAGGAAACCAGAATGATCGACGAGGTGGTGGTGATCGGCTATGGAACGCGGCAGCGTAAAAGTGTAACCGGAGCGGTGGAACAAATCGGGGCAAGCATGATAGAAGACCGTCCGGTGGGCAACACCATGCAGGCGTTGCAGGGCGCTGCCGCCAACCTCACGATACAGCAGCGAAGCATGAACCCCAACGACAACAGCATGAATATCAACATTCGCGGGATCACCACCATGAACAACAACGATCCGCTGATTGTCATTGACGGAATGATTTCGGAAGTTGGAAGCCTCAATAATTTAAATCCCAACGACATCGAAAATGTTTCGGTGCTGAAGGACGCCGGAAGCGCTGCCATTTACGGTTCGCGTTCGGCTAATGGCGTCATTCTGGTAACCACAAAAAAGGGGTCGAAAGAAAATAAGCCAATACTTAAGGTAAATGCCATGCTGGGTTACGAACATCCTAAAATGCTGTTTCGCCCCGTCAAAGGCTACGAAAATGCACTCCTGCGAAATCAGGCGCTGATCAACTCCGGAAGCGCTCCGGTTTTTACGCCCGAACAGATCCGCGATTTACAGGAACACGGCGATGGCGAATGGTTTATTGACGGCATTCTGCAAAACGGACTGCAACAGAATTACAATGCCAGTTTGTCGGGAGGTAACCAACATTCCACCTACATGGTGTCTGCCGGTTACTTCAACCAGGAAAGCAATTTTGTGGGCGGTTACGGATTGGAACGCTACAATTTCCGCACTAATTTAGTGAACGAGTATGGTCGGTTCAAGTTGAGCAGTCTGATGGCGTACAATCGTGTGATGCAAAACGCACCGAACAGCAGTGTCGGTAATCTTGTAGTAGATGGAAGCCGCATACCCAATTATTATTACTATAAAATGAAAACCGACGACGGACGGTATCTGCTGAACGATGTCCTTTCCGAATTTAATCCGCTGGGGATACTGGAATCCGGTGGTTATCAAAAGAAAGACGAGGATAATTTTATCGGAAGCATCAGCGGAGACTTCAATATCATGAAAGGATTGACATTGAAAGGTATGATCGGTCTGGATTTGACTTCGCATCACCGTTTCATACGGGGTACAGAAGTGCCTTTTTATGCCAGCGAAGCGGCTACTCAGCCCGCTTATGCCAATAGGGACCGAAATACGGAAGATTACAATGAGAAGCGGTACACGCTCAGTACCCAGTTGTTTCTGGATTTCGACCGTACGTTCAAGGAGGTACACAATGTTACGGGATTGATTGGCGTGTCCAACGAGTCGTACACGCGACAGGCAAACGAGGTCAAGAAAAAATTCACGGATCGCGATTTGGGTATGCCCGAAACGGAAACCGTGGTGGGTACCGACAGTTACAATACGCCTGCCGCCACTACCAAACGCAGCATCTACTCCGTGTTCGGACGCGCCGGTTATGCCTTTAGAGACAAGTACTATGCCGATTTCAGTTTTCGCTATGACGGAACATCCAAATTTACGGATGATTATCGCTGGGGGTTCTTCCCTTCGTTCTCTGCCGGTTGGCGCCTGTCTGAGGAATCGTTCATGGAAACCTATAACGACCGCGTGGGAACGCTGAAACTTCGGGCTTCGTATGGCGTACTCGGCAACCAGAATGTGGGCGACTATTCCTTTTATACCACCTATCAGGTGTATGCCGATATTTACGGCTTCAACAACGAAACCGTTGCTGGTACCGGATTTAATTTCGGCAACAGGGAATTGAGATGGGAATCCACCGCCAATGCCAATATCGGTATGGATGCTACCTTTTTCAGGAATAAGTTTTTTGTGTCTCTGGACTATTTCAACAAACTTACTTCCGATATTCTCCTGACGCCTACGGTTCCTTCCACGCTGGGCGGCGCCGTACCGCAGGAAAATTCGGGCAAACTGAGAACGCAGGGATGGGAAGCATCACTGGGATACCGCACTTCTACCGGAGATTTCAAACACAGCATTTCCTTCAACATTGCCGACAACTGGAACAAGGTGGTGGATTTTATTGTTCCCGAACGGATAGACGATGGTGAACAGATGTCGAAAATCATCCGTATCGGCGAACCGCTGGGTTCGTATTACGGATACCGCGTAGCCGGATATTTCGGAAGTTATGAGGATATTGATGAAAGCGTCCTGCCCATTGGCGCTACCGTAGCGCCGGGAGATGTCAAGTTTGCCAACCTGAACAACGATGATGTCATTGATGACAAGGACCGTGAAATTCTCGGTTATGCCTTTCCCCGACTTACCTTCGGCTTCACATACAATGTCGAATGGAAAGGCGTTGATTTGGGGATTTTTCTGCAAGGCGTCGGCAAACGCGACATGATTGTGCGCGGCGAACTGATAGAACCGTTCCATGCCAATTATTCCTATGTGATGTACCAGCACCAGCTGGATTTCTGGACGCCCGTAAATACGGACGCCAAGTATCCCCGTCTGGTAGCGCCCGGTTCGGCGTCGAGCAGCAACAATTATTCGAGAGGTTCGGACATGTATATGCTCAATGCAGCCTATCTGCGCCTGAAAAACCTGTCGCTCGGATACACGCTTCCCAAGAAGATGACAGCAAGGATTGGTATTCAAAAATGCCGCTTCAGTCTTAATGCACAGAACCTGTTCACCTTTGCCGGAGTATCGTTTATTGATCCGGAATCAACCGAATTCGGCAGCAATATGGGCGGCGCCGGAGGACAGGGTTCAAACAGCGGACGTAACTATCCCACATTGATTTATTACGGATTGGGATTGGATTTAGAATTTTAAAACATAAATGATCATGAATAGTATATCATTCAAATATCACACCGTCGTTGCAGTGTTTGCAGCAGTATTGTTCAGTTCCTGCAACGATTTGGAACTTGCGCCTACCAATAAGTTTACGGAAGCAAATTATTGGACGTCTCCCGACAAGGCAACTTATGTATTGAACATGGCTTACAGTCAGATGAGCAGTGCCGGCGTCCTGTTCAATAACGAGGCGTTGTCGGACAATCTGTATGGAACCAGAGGGCAGAGCAACGAAAAAATCATCTCTTCGGGGCAGGCGAACGCCGACAATGGCAGATTTGCCTCCGAATGGAGCGATTGCTATGCAGGACTGAAAACATGCCATACTTTCCTCGACAATGTCGATGGCGTACCGGACATGGACGAAACCCTGAAAGCCCGCATGAAGGCGGAAGCCCGATTCATCAGAGCCTTTCTGTTTTTCCGCCTGACAACATGGTTCGGCGATGTTCCCCTGTTCACCACGGACATTACCCTGTCTCAATCGAAGACGATTGCGCGGACGCCGCAGGCTGATGTATTGTCGTTTATCCTTGCCGAACTGGAGGACGTGGCGAACATACTCCCTTCCAAACAGGAGTACGCGAACGCTGACAGGGGACGGATTACCAAAGGAGCAGCCGTTGCCATGAAAGCCCGCGTGTATCTCTACCAGAATGACTGGGCAAATGTGTCCGCCGAATGTGAAAAGTTGATTAATTCGGAAAATTACGGAAAATATGAATTGTTCAATTCGTATGCGGGGCTTTTCCTGCCTGAAAATGAATATAACAGCGAAGTGATACTGGACTATCAGTATGTGCCTGTGTACAAAACATGGGGCGAGTACTTCGATTACGCGCCTATTACGGCAGGCGCTCGCGTCAATGCTTTAGCCCCTGCTCAGGAGTTGGCGGACGCATACCTGATGCTGGACGGGAAAACGATCAGCGAAAGCGGAACTTCCTACGATGAAGACAATCCATACGATAACCGCGACCCGCGACTGACGGCAACAATCGTGTACGACGGATATCAATGGACGGACAACAGCGGAACCCGCACGATTTATATCAAACCCGGTTCTGCCCCAGCCGGTCAGAATCAGGATGAATATGTCGGTCCCGGACAAAATTCCAGCGGAACGGGTTATTACATGCGCAAATACTTCGACCCTTCCTATACGGGAAGTTTCGCCTCCGGACTGAACATCATCCTTTTCCGCTATGCCGACATCCTGCTGATGTATGCCGAAGCAAAAAACGAACTGGGACAGATGACCGAAACCATCTGGAACAATACCATCAAGCCGATACGTCAGCGTGCAGGATTTACGGCGACAAATGCGCTGAACTATCCCGACGGAAATTCGGCAGCCTTGCAGGATGTTATCCGTCGAGAGCGCCGTTGCGAACTTGCCGTCGAAGGCACGCGCATTTTCGACCTGCGCCGCTGGAAAACGATTGAAACCACGCACAACGGTTATCCGCACGGCGCAAAATTCGGCGATATATCCATCGACAATGGATATATCCGCCTGGACGCCCGAAAATTCGATCCCGAAAGAGATTATCTGTGGGCAGTGCCGCAAGCACAAAAAGATTTGAATCCTAACCTGGGACAGAATCCCAAATATTAATTAATGTATTATCAAACTTTAAATAAAATGAATATGAAATCTTTATTTTCAAAACTGAATATATTTGTTCTCCTGGTCGTGGCATTCGGATGCAATGACAAGGAATTGTCGAACCTGAATGTAACGGCTGTCAAAAATCTTTACGAGCCGTTGAACAACAAGTCGGTGGTACTGCAGAGTTCCGCATCGGCAAGTCTGTATTTTGAGTGGGAACCGGCTAAAGCCGAAGACATGGGCATGGTGCTGTATGAAGTGGTTTTCGACCGTGAAGGCGGCGACTTCTCCAACCCCATATACCGAATGGCTTCCGACAATAACGGAGGTTACAACCATGCCACCATCACCCACAAACAACTGAACAATATCGCCGCAAAGGCGGATATTGCTTCCGGAGCTACCGGAAAGGTGCAGTGGACGGTGTATTCCTCAAAGGGGATTAACGAGAAAAAAGCCGAAATGACATGGGTGCTGGAAATAACCCGTCTGCAAGGCTTTGAAAATGTCCCCGTTGACGTGTATATCACCGGCGAAGGATCTGAAGCCGGCGCAACAGTCGCCAATGCTCAAATCCTTAAAAGTACGGCGGCAGGAGAATTTGAAATCTACACTAAACTGACGGGTGGACAAACCTATTTCTTCACCAGCGACAGAACAGGCTCTCGAAAGTTCTATCCCGAAGGCAGCGTGATAAAGGAAGGCGAACAGACCGCCACAGCGCCGGCAACCGGTATCTATAAACTGACGCTTGACTTCACCACAAGTTCGTTTTCCATGTGTGAAGTAACCGCTGTCGTTTTCATTCCATTATGGCAAAACGAAGAATTTCTGCTGGATTATGCCGGAAACGGAATCTGGCACAAGGTGATCACCTTCCCT
>JAISRX010000101.1 GCA_031273395.1 Bacteroidales bacterium
GTTATCAAAGGGTAACGCCTGCGGCGTTTTACGTCCATGCAGGGCTGTGCGCAACCCCGACAGGGGTTGCCTTTTGATAACCCCGTACAAGCGAAGCGCAGTGCGGGGTACGAAAACTCAAAACTCAACCGAATGCAGTATAACAGCGTTGTTAAACCACCTTTAACAGCGTTGTTAAAGCGCCTTTAACAGTAGCGTTAAAACGCCTTTAACAGCAAATCCGGCGTCATCCGAACCCTGACAGGATTTTAAATTCTGTTAGGGTTGTTGCTGTAAGGCAAATGCGCAGGGTTGCCTTTGCCGTAGAGACGCGGCATGCTGCGTCTTTACCGTCTCGGCGGACGCAAGCGGCGTTTCCGGACGGTGATCGCAGAGCCGCAACGAATTGCGGCTTACCGGTTGTCATTGGCGGGACGCAGTCCGAAGCAACTCAGGCATTGCTTGGAAAGTAAAAGTTACCATTCCCGGAAAAACCCGTTTTAAAAAAGGTTCGATATTGGACAGCCCCTCCGGCAGGGTTTGAAACTCTGTAGGGCAGGGTGGTAAAATCCGTTTCCGTCTCTGCCATCCCCCCTTATGCGTCGTTTCGGTTTTTACCCTGATTTTTTATCCACCGGATTGGCGTAGATACCCAGAAATATCGAAGAGACTATCTCCTTGTTTTCTTCCGGCAGGTTCAACGCTTCATGGTAGCGGCGTACAAATTCGTTTTTTTCGGCGTCCGTGTAGTATGCGGCATAGCGGTTGTCGCCCGAACGCAGGTCGTGGGCGATGTAATTGTTGCAGGTCAGTTTGTACCCGTCGTGTATTCGCCGGTCGATCAGTGCGGCAACGTTTTTGTAGAAATCGTTGGGTGCGACGGCGTCCGGAAAAATCAGTTCTTCCGGTCGCAACGGTTCGCAAATGTTGATGTGGACGTCCCCTTTGGGCGCTACGATCCCCGTGATAATGCTTGTGAAATCTTCTTCCTGCTTTTTCACATAGCTTTCCCCGCACATCCTGCAATACATTTCCCGTGTTTTGAAAAAGTCGCAGGGTTCTATCTGGTAGGAAACCGCCACAGGCACAATGTTCAATCGACTGATGGCTTCCACCATGCCGGCCTTTTCGCTCATTCCGAACATTTTGACGATGCCCTGGTCGGTAGCGTCCCTTCCGTCTTTTGTCCTGCCGTTGCGCTGGGCTATCCATACGGATTCCTGTTCTTCCGTGACGGTATGGCGGATGTATTCCGAGAGCAGCAGCGAATTTTTGTAAAATTCTTTCATGTTGGCGTCCCGTATGACGGTAAACATTTTGTTCGACTTTCCGATGTCCACAATCAGTTGGGAACTCATCAGGTTGCTGCCGAAAGTAATTTTTGTCGTTCTCATTCCGTTCCGGAAGAAGATTTGTTGCAGAAGAGCGGAGTCGAGCATGATGTCGCGGTGGTTGGACACAAACAGGTAACCCTTTGCCGGATCAAGGAACTGCACGCCGTGGCTGCTAAACCGGCGGATGGAATTTTTGATGACCTGTTTGTTCAGTTCGGACATTACTTTTGCCTGAAATTCTTCGGTAGTAGTGATTCCGGCTACCATCCTGCGGATTTCTTCCGTATCCCTTCCGGGAAAAACAAATGCAGCCATTTTGCCGAAATGCTCGCTTTGAGCTATCCTTTTCATTGCCGGGGCTATTTCCGGTTGCCTGTAGGGGCGGAGGTTTTCGAATTTATCTTCCAATTGATTGTTGATTGTTGGTTGTTGGTTATTGAATGATGATTTGCAGCTTTCCGCCGGTCAATGAATTTAACCGGTTTCCGGCTTGTGTCGGGGAAATTTATTTTCCTGATTTCTTCCGCAGGTCGTATTTCCACATCCGGGGCTACCCTGATGCGAGCGCGAAACCTGTCCTTCAGATCTTTAACAGCGTCGTAGCCGGGCGGTTCGCGCAGACCTGCCAGCACCAGCACATGATCGTTGCCACATTCGTTGTCGGACACCACCATCACGTAGTTTTCCACATAAGACGTGTTGTCCAGCACGTCGAAGACGGCGGGTGGATAGAGGGAGGTTCCCTTGTATTTCACCATGTGATCCTTCCTTCCCACAATCGGGCTGATGCGCATGGAGGTTCTCCCGCAGCGGCACGGTTCGCGGTGGAAGCGGGCAAGGTCTCCCGTCCTGAAGCGGAGCAGCGGCATGCCTTCCACTCCCAGCGTGGTGACCACGAGTTCTCCCGTTTCTCCCTCGGCAACCGGGCGCCCGTTTTCATCCGCCAGTTCGCAGATAATCAGTTCGGGATGATGATGTCCGCCGCATCCGAAGGCACATTCGGTAAAAGTGGTGGCCATTTCGGTGGAGGCGTAGGTGGAATAAAGTTCTATGCCCCATTTTTCGCGGATGCTCTTTCCCAGCAGGTTCAGCGAGAAATCCTGTTCTCTGAGGTTTTCGCCGATGCAAATTGCCTTCTTCACGCTTGAGGCGCGATGGTCGATGCCGTGTTCTTCGGCGTACCTTATGATTTTCAGGATAAAGGAAGGCACCACGATGATGGTGTTCGGCTTGATGCGCCGGATGGTATCCCATTGCAGTTCGGGGATGCCGTTGCCCACGCGGATGATCCCCGCGCCCAGCTTCCGGACGCCCAGAAAATAGGCAAGCCCTGCCATGAAACGCTTGTCGATGGTGGTCATCAGCTGGAAAATGTCTCCGGGTTCGGCGCCTGCACATTCAAAAGATATTTTTTCATTATATGCCAGCCTGTCCAGGTCGGCGTCCGTCATGGCGAAGGTCGCCGGATCGCCCAGGGTGCCGGAAGTGGTGATATAGTCGATGATTTTGTGTCGCGCAACACAGAGAAATTCATCATTGTGCGACTGCAATGCACTTTTTTCCGTAAAGGGTATCTGCTGCAAGTCGGCAATGGTGCGGATTTTTGCAACGTCGATGCGGTTTTCCGCGAACATCCTCCGGTAGAAAGGGGAAAAACGGGAAAGATATTCCAGCGCGCCGGCAAGTTTTTTTTCCTGAAAATGTCGGATCACCTCCAAGGGTTGGTATTCTATTTCGGGCATGCGCATTTATTCTATTCCGAACAATTGACGTTTTTCACCGGCGGAAAGCTGCCGGTAGCGGGGTCCCGCAAGTATTCCTTCACCTGCGTCAAACCTTACTTCAAAATATTCTTCATTATAAAAGTCCAGTTTGGATTCGGTGTCGGGATTACATTCCAGATAGATGATTTCCTCCGGATTCAAGCCTTTCGCCTTGCATATCTGTTCCGCCAGCGATTTTCCGGCATAAGTGACCGATGTTCCGGGGTTGTCCTGATACAGTTCCGTTACAATCACCACTTTTTTTCCCTCCCTTTCGAGTATCTTCAGCCCGCATTTTGAAGGCAAGTCCCATTGACCTTCAAAATCAAATATCTCGTCATAATATTTCTCTGAAACTTTCATAAACTTTACATTTCAATTTTCCGATACTGCTCTTGTTACATCTTTCCCGAATGATTTATTAATGAGCCGCCTGTCACGCGGACGATATGTTCCTTCTTCCATTTCGCGCATGACCACACGGGTGAACAGGCGCATCATTTTCGATTCCTGAGTTTCGTCCCTGTAAAAAGTATCCCACGCATATTCGTACAATTCCTGCAAACGCCCGGCGGACATCTGTTTGGGATGGAATACCACCTGTCCGGCATTGTAGTGATTCCAGTCGAAATCGAAAATACGTCCCTGCCGCATCAGGTCGTCATACGCCTTGGTGTGGGGAAAGGGCGTCATGACGGTGAATTCGGCAAGATCGAGGTCGATGGTCAGCAGGAAATCAATCAGCCGCTTGACGTCGTCTTCCGACTGGTTGTCTAATCCCAGCAGCACAGTGCCTTCCACAGCTATTCCGTGGTCGTGGTAGCGTTTGATGCGTTCCCTGATGTAATCCGACGTATCGTACACTGCCTGATATACATACCACGCTCCCGCCTGTGCCGCCATGTCCAGTACTTTGGGGTCGTCCTCAATGGTGTGGCTGATCCATTTCTTTTTGAAGGGGCGCATCTCCCTGAAAAGTTCCATTTCCCATTCCCTGTTTTGCGCCAGTGAATTGTCCACGATAAAGAGACGGTTGTTGTCGATGCTTGCCAAATCTTCGATGACCTTATCCATGGGGCGCGGTCGGAAGATACGCCCTCCCAGATAGGATACCGCGCAGGGATAACAGCTGAAACGGCAACCTCTGGAGGCATGGAAAAGATCGACCATCTGCACGCCCTTGTGGTTGTACATTTCCCGTTTGTAAAGATCGCGGCGGGCAGGACCTATCGCGCCGATCGCCGGCTGTTTTCCCATGAAATTATACACTTTTTTCAATCTCCCGCCGCGCCAGTCCGCCATTACTTCTTCCATGCGCCCTTCGGCTTCGCCCAGAAATACCGAATCGGCATGTTGCATGGTCTCTTCGGCATGGAGCATCGTGGAAATTCCGCCGAAAATGACCTGCTTGCCGCGTTTGCGAAATTCGTCGGCAATTTCCCATCCGCGCCTTATCTGCGTGCTGAGCATGGTTGAAATGCCTACCATGTCACATTCCCCGTCAAAATCGATGTCCTCCACGTTTTCATCGGTGAACGAGATATGGACGTCGTCGGGCAGGGCGGCGGCAAACACCACCGGACCGTGAGGCGGCAAATTAAAAGTGGTTTGTCCTTTCAGTTTTACCCACTTCGGATAGATCAATTTGAACTTCATGAAATTTTCATTGACAACAAGGCGCAAATATACAATGTTTATCCGTTCATGCAACATGCAAAAGATTTTTTGAACCGAATCTTTTTTTGAGAAGCCGGAAAGCATTTATGTGCATCGCCATGACGCAATAACGCAATCATTATTTTTTGACGGTTCCTTTAACCATACAACATCCCCGAATTTCCCGTCGAAGCGGTCAAACAGTTATTCAGGAACGTGAAATGAATAGGTTATAACAGATATGCCGTTATAAGTTTTTATTTTTCATTCTCAAATTGACGACATTGGGCTGCACGCCTAACCCTTGTCGGGGTTTGCAGGGGTAGGGGGCGGTGATGAGAGACGTGGCACGTACCGGTTGCGGCAGGCGCAGCAAACCAGAAACAGCATTTGACGAAGTCAACAGCGCTTCAAAAAAAAATGCAGCATAAAAAAAATGTTTTTGTAACTTGTTGCTATCTGATATTTTTTCATATCTTTGTACGTTAAAATTTAAGTTTTTTGGCACATAAACATACATATTCATTTTTGCTGAAGGTTGACGGAAATAGGGCAGGGAAGTATCAACTTATTGTTATGTTGGTGTGTTGTGGTTTGTTTTGTGGCGTAATGAATATAAGCGCACAAACGGCTTGCCCGTCGAACATTCCGCCGGCAACGACGGATGAGGGGGAATGTTTTGCTACGGTATCGTCGGGCTTGGCGCTGATTGACCCTCCCGCACCTCCCGACGTGGTGACTTATTCCCTGACGGGAGCAACAACTACCGCGTCAACGACCGGCAACGACGCAAGCGGGAACAGTTTCAATATCGGCGTTACTACCGTTGAATATTCATGGACAGGCAACAACACATGTTCTTTTCCCCTGATCGTACTCCCTGAAATCACCATGCCGGATATAGCCGATTTACAATGGGAAACCGATCCCGGCGAATGTTTCCATACGGTTGTCGGAACGGCATTTGACCCTGCCGTTTCATGCAACGGGGCAACAAGCGATGATTCACTCAGGTGGAAACATGATTTTGACGGTGGCGGAACTTCCCTGAACGGCAAAAAGTTTCATTGCGGAACCACCACTGTGACGTGGACATTCTATTTCAAAACGACTGCAGACAGTATCGTTGCAACAACACAGACGATGACCGTAACGGTCGAAGACACACAGGCGCCGGCGGCAATCTGTAAAGATACCGTCATCCGGTTGCAACCGGGCGGAACGGCAACCGTCACGGACTTTCAAATCATCAACGGCGGAAGTTACGATAACTGTACCCCATCGAACGGCTTGACGTTTCACTGGAGCCGGACGAACTTTAACTGTACCCATGCAGGCACGGATACCGTCACTTTGACCGTTACGGATCAGAGCGGCAACCGGGCAAGCTGTACGGCAGACATTACGGTGCGGTACCATGTTGATCCCCATGCCGCCGTGACGCCATCCGAAAGCAAGTTGTGTTCCGGTGAAAATACGGCGCTGACGCTGAGCAACCCCGGTTTTGAAACCGTCACCTCCTGGACGTGGACGGTAAACGCGCCCAACGGGATTTCCGGCAATACGGGCGGTTCCTTTGCCGCGGGAGCCGACGCCGTCATACGGCAAACGCTGGAAAACAGCGGAAATGCGGCACAGCAGGTCATCTATACCGTTACGCCCAAGGTGTTTCAGCTATGCACGCTTACGCCGCCTATTGTCGCCCGCGTATGGGTCAATCCGCACCCGGAACTGATGATGCCGGCGGACAGCAATATGTGCAACGACGCCCTCGTGCGTATTCCGCTGTCCGCCAATTCCACCGTGAGCGCCGGCGCCGCCGTGTACTACGACTGGTCGGTGACTGCCGGCGACTCCGTTACGGGATACCTGAATGCCGCAAACAAACAGCCGGTGATACCCGGATCGGCTATCGAACAGCTATTGCACAATCAATCATCCGCCGTCCGGAGCGTTGTGTACACCGTTACGCCGTATTTGAAGCTGGACAACCAATATTGCACCTCAACGCACAGCTATACATATACGGCAAATATTGCGCCGGATGTGACATTCGATCTTGAACCTTCCGCTGTTCACGGCGGCTGGAACATAAGTTGCGCAGGTTACAGCGACGGCAGCATCGCCGTGACGAACGCACGCGGCGGATGGCAGGACAACGGCTATGATTATGAGTGGAACACGGGAAGCGCCGCGTCAACCGTCGAAGATCTGACAGCCGGCGCCTACGGCGTTACGCTGAGGGACAGGATGGTCGGCTGTTCCGCGCAGCAGAGCGTCACCCTTTCGGAACCCGCTCCCCTGACGGCAGCAGTGGCGGATGTGACCAAACCAAGCTGCAACGGACCCACCGGAACAATCGTTCTTGACGTGCAGGGCGGTACGCAGGCGTACCAGTATGAATGGACAGGACCGGAAGGCTATGTGTTCAACGGACCAAAAGACAGTACGTTAAGATCGGGGACATATTATATTACCGTTACCGATACCAACGGGTGTTCCGCGAACCTGACGGCAATATTGCCGAGCATGGGCAGCGAGACACCGAGAGTGCAGTGGAACAGGTCGGTTTTCGGGGACGACGGGAACGGCGATCAGTACAACATATCCTGTTACGGAGCGAAGGACGGATTCATGAACCCGTCTATGGACGTCACTTCCGTGGTGGTTTATACGTGGAAATATCAGGGCGAGATACTTAAAACCGACACGGCGGTCACCTTTTTTCACTTCGGGGACATGTTTATCAACCATTTGGATGCGGGGGAATACCGTTTGAGCGTGATGGACGATATGGGCTGCCTCTACGAATGTGAGCCGCAGATACTGCGGGAACCCGATCCCATTACATTTACATCGTCCATTCCGCAAACTTCCCACGGTTATGAAATAGAATGTTACGGGGATGCGTCGGGAAAAATTACCATCTCCGGCGTAACGGGCGGATACGGCGAACTTTACGGAGCTTACGAATATCTGTGGAATCCCGCAGGCGACGGACAACAGGGCATGCCGGAACAGTCGGGGCTTCCGGCAGGAACCTACGAACTGACCGTCAGGAACAAAGGGGAAAGATCCGGTCAGGCTTTTTACTGCGACACCACCGCTTCGTTTACCTTGCGCGAATCGCCCGAAATAATGGTGAAGGCAACCATTCCGCAACAGAAATCGTATGAAATTGCCTGCTTCGGACAACGCTCCGGGTCAATAAATATCGACATTACCGGCAGCTACGACGAATATCTGTTGCACTGGTCAAGCGAAGACGGCACAGTGACCGACCCTTATGCGAAAAACCAGCGCGGTCTTCCGGCAGGTACTTATGTGCTGGATATTACCTACGGCACGGATATGGCGTGTTCCACCCGGAAAACCTATACCCTGCGTCAGCCTGCCGAGATACAGCCCGGGGCAGTGGTGGAGAACGCCGCCTGCTACGGCATGCGCAACGGGAAAATAGCGCTGTCCGCCGAAGGAGGCGTCCCCGGATACAGTTATGAATGGCGCTCTCCCGACGCAAGCCTCACTCATCCCGCACAACAAAATCAGGATCATCTGGGCGCGGGCATCTACTGGGTGATCATTACGGATGCAAACGCCTGCATCAAAACGGCGACCTTTGAAATCACCGAGCCGGACACATTGCTGGCGAACATCCTGTGGGACGATCCGAGTTGTACGCCCGGCGCCGACGGCACCATCGCCATCGACCCGTCGGGAGGAACGCCCGGTTACGACATTGCGTGGAGTAACGGAGCCACCGGCGTCGCAACGATCGGAGGACTGACGGAAGGAGACTATTCGGTGGTCGTTACGGATGCGCACGGATGCGTCATTGAGGAAAATGTCCGTATTAAAACGCCTGAAAACCTGCAGGTAACCGCTGCGGCAACGAGCAATTATCACGGTTATGAAGTTGCCTGTTTCGGAGATCATTCGGGGAACATACGGTTGGACATGCAGCACGGAAGACCGCCATACGCCTACCGGTGGTATCTGGAGGGAAACCCCGTGGCGGAAATAGATCCGGCAGGCGTACCGGCAGGCAGATTCACGGTGGAGGTAACAGACCGTTTTAATTGCAGCGGCGTCACGAATGTGGTAGAGCTGAAACAACCGGAAAAGATGCGGATACAGGCGGATGTTCGTGATTTGACTTGTGCCGGGGGCGGGAACGGTTCCGCAGAGTTGTTTGTCAGCGGAGGAACGGCGCCTTATGCTTATGTATGGTCAACCGGCGAAAGCGGGGCGCAGGCGTCTCAACTGAACGCCGGAACCTATCCCGTACATGTTACCGACCGCAACGGATGCGCGGCGGATACCGTCATTGCGTTGCGCCAGCCTGCCGACATCCGCATCCTGTTTGATACGGACGACGCATATTGTCCCGAAACGTCCGACGGCGCCATACGAACCCGCATTACGGGCGGAACAGCGCCGTATTCCTGCCTGTGGAAAGAATCGGGCGCTACGGTAGCCGATCCGACAAGCCTGAAAAGCGGAACGCATACGCTGGAAGTAACCGACGCACAAAACTGTACCGCCACCGCCACGGTGGTCATAGGCTACCGGAGCGATGTTTGCCTGCGGGTACCCAATGCCTTCTCGCCCAATGGCGACGGGGTGAACGACGTTTGGGAAATCACCGTCGGAGACCCGCTTTCCGCGGCGGGACGCCACGCCATACGCGATATATACCCGGACGCCGTCGTAGAGGTGTATTCGGCAAACTGGGGCATCCTGCTGTACCGGTCGCCAAAAGGATACCCCGAACCGTGGAACGGAAAATACAATGGAAAAGATTTGCCGGTCAATTCCTACATGTATCTCATCCGTTTGGGCAACCGGATAAACCCCTTTACGGGAAACATAACGATCATCAGAAATTGAAAACAAAATATCACCTGTGGAAGACGGCTTTTATATGGATGGCTGCGGCGTTGCTCAATGCGGGAAACGTCAATGCCCAGCAATCGCCCATATACAGCCAGTATTCGCTCAACGGTTTTGTGATCAATCCGGCGTTGGCGGGAATGGACGGAACCGCCAAATTCAGCATTTCGGTACACGATTATCTGGCGGGCGTAAAAAACGCTCCGATGACCTTTACCGGCAGCGCTAACGGGCGGCTTCTCAAAAAAAGAACTCAGGTGAAGGGCGGGAAACTGCTGTCAGGACAAAGCGGACGCGTGGGGCTGGGCGGACTCGTCTTTAACGATCGCAACGGATTGGTGCATCGCATCGGATTTCAGTTTACCTATGCCTATCACATCGACATGATGGCGTCGCAATTGTCGCTGGGCTTATCGGCAGCCTTGTCGCAAACAAGGATTGACGCAGAACATTTGGACTTCAACGATCCGGAACCGCTGCTCAGGGAAGGCTTCGGCAATCTGGCTTACGTGCCCGACGCCATGCTGGGCGTTGTTTACCGGAAAGGAACATCGTATGTGGGACTTACCGCATCCAACCTGTTTCAGCGCTCCCTCAATTTCGGGGAGTTCGACTACGATTATGTGCTGTACCGTCATTACTACCTGCTGGGCGGCACAAACATCGAAGCCGGACGGAACATATCCTTTGCGCCTTCCTTTCTTGCCAAAATGACCTCAAATCTTGTATATCAGGCGGAAATAGCCACTCAAATCGACTACAGGGACGACGGCTGGCTGGCAGTTGCATACCGCACGCCGGACGTTACCTCGCTAACGATCGGCGTACGTGCGGGAAAGGTGTACATCGGGTATTGCTATGAATATCATTTCGGCTCCATACGCAGCCTCAGCAGGGGAAGTCAGGAAATTTGCGTGCTGTACCGCATCGGAGATACGGCGCGACGCTACAGATGGACAACACGCTACTAAGGCATTGTGGGGAAAAAAGTGGCAATATGATCATCAACGGAATGATCATCTTCCAACAGTTCCTAATAAATAACTGTTGTTTCCCCGTCCTGTTCAAAACCCGGCAACGGACGGATACTGCCCGTGGCGGCGTCCCATAATTCGGGCTGCAAGCCCTTCACCCGGAATTGAGCGCGAATGGAAACAGGCTC